>JBGSYN010000045.1:0-1703 GCA_041750975.1 Geminicoccaceae bacterium
TCTTCGATTCCCGAAGCTCGGCAAGCGATTGCGCCGCAGCGTCGGGATCGAGTCCTGCCGGCGTATAGCCCAACAGCCCAAGCGCGATGGCCCGGTCCGTCGCGTGACCCTTGCCGGTGAAGGCGAGGGAGCCATGCAGGCTGACGTCGAGCGAGGCCGGTTGCGGCGCGTCATCCCGCTGCCGCAACATCGAGAGATACCGCGCTGCGGCCGTCATCGGCCCCATCGTGTGGGACGAGGAGGGGCCGATCCCGATCTTGAAAATCTCGAAAACACTCAAGGCCATGCTGCCGACCTTCTCAACCCAGCGGGAACCTAGCCCTTTACAGCACCCATCGAGACGCCGCGGACAAGGTATTTCTGGAGCATGGCGACGGCGATGAAGATCGGCACGGTGCCGAGCGTGCTCATGGCCGCGATCTTCGCCCAGAAGTTCGACTGGCCGCCGAAATAATGCGTGACCTGCACGGGGAAGGTCGTGGCTTCGTTCCGGGTCAGCACCAACGCAAAAATGAAGTCGTTCCAGGCGAAGACGAAGGCGAAAACCGCCGTCGCGAAAAGGCCGCCCCGGATCACCGGCAGCACGATGAGTGAAAACGTTTGCCAGCGGGAGCAGCCGTCGACCAGCGCCGATTCCTCGAGTTCGATCGGGACGTCCTGGATGTAGCCGCGCATCATCCAGATGACGTAGGGCAGATTGAACGAGGTATAGAGAACGATCAGCCCGAGCCGGCTATCGACCCAGCCGAGCTTTACGTAGAGCAGAAAGAGCGGGAAGACGATGACGATGGGCGGGATCATCCGGTTGGAAATGACCCAGATCGCGAAATTGTCGCCACCGGTCCTGAACCGCGCCATCGAGTAGGCGCACATCGTGCCCAGGATCATCGCGACCAGGGTGCTCACGGTGGCGACGATCAGGCTGTTGGTGATGGCGAAGACATCGCCGTCCCTGAAGAGCACCGCATAGTTCTGGAACTGGATCTGCGCGGGCCACCAGACGGGCGGACTCGCGAAGATCTCGTCCGGCGTCTTGAACGAGATCATCAAAAGCCAATAGATCGGAAACAGGAAGAAGATCAGGGCCATCGCCACCAGCAAATAACGCAGCGCGAGCGTGCGGGCGGACGGCCTCACCGGACGATCTCGATCCGTTTGAGGGCCGTCATGACGATCAGCGACAACAGGACAATAATCACGACCGCCATCGCCGCCGCATAGGACGTCTCGAACTGCTGAAAGGCGAGGATGTACGCATAGATCGAGACGGTCTCGGTCATCGTGCCCGGACCGCCGCGGGTCAGCGCCCAGACCACATCGAACAACCGGAACAGATCGAGCGCCCGGATCAGGCAGGCGATGACGATGACCGGCCTGATGACCGGCAGCATGATATGCCAGAAGGTTTGCCAAAACCCGGCGCCATCGAGTTCGGCGGCCTCCTGCAGCGACTGATCGACATTGGAAAGGCCCGCCAGGAGCAGGAGAAACATGAAGGGCGTCCATTGCCAGACCTCGGCAAGGAGGATGGCCGGATAAACCAGCAACGGATCGACCGTCCAGAGGATCGCTACCGGCTTGGAGGTGAACCAGGAGATGATCTGGTTGATCGGCCCGAAACGGTTATCGAACAGCAGCCGCCAGGTGGCGCCTGCAATGATCGGCGAGATCACCACCGGTAGAATCATCAACGCGATGAAGAT
>JBGSYN010000046.1:0-2923 GCA_041750975.1 Geminicoccaceae bacterium
CCAACAGGCACCATCAGCACGGCGGTCGCGGTATTGGAGATGAACGTGCCTGGTATTGCCGCGATGGGTATGAGCGTTGCGAGGACGATTAAGGGCGATGCTCTTGTCCGTCAAACCCCCAGCAGCGACTCGCCGCCTGGACCCAATTTGATCAAGGTGCCGTTTCTCAGTCGTTTATTGGCCGCGAGATCGCCAGCGGCACGCGCCGTTCGCGCCGATCACGGGTCCCGCACCATCGAGAACCATCCCGCACTCACATAGTGTCAATCGTATAAAGGAGATCGATGGAGCGGGAGACGAGGTTCGAACTCGCGACCCCAACCTTGGCAAGGTTGTGCTCTACCGCTGAGCTACTCCCGCATCGACAGCGCCGCACCGGGCACCGTGGAGAAAGTTGGGATAATCGACCTCGCGGGACTTGGCAAGCGCCGGCTTCGAGGTAGCTGCACTCAGGCAAGTAGATCGACGATGCGGAATTCGACCCGGGCTTGCAACGGATCGATGCGGGGTCCATTTTCCAGAGCATTCGGGGCCGCAGCGAAACATGCGGACCATGGGTCGACGCAGCGAGGAATTGGGCAACATGGGACTCTTGGGCTTGGGCTCGAGCAAGACGCCGCAGCCGAACAAGGCCGGCGACATCATCAAGGACAGCGACACGGCGCATTTCGCCGAAGATGTCATCCAGGCCTCCATGTCCGTTCCGGTGCTGGTCGATTTCTGGGCGCCCTGGTGCGGACCGTGCAAGCAACTGACGCCGGTGCTTGAAAAGGCTGTCAAGGCGGCGGGCGGCAAGGTCAAGCTAGTCAAGATCAACATCGACGAGAACCAGGAGATCGCGGCCCAACTCCGAATCCAATCCATCCCGACCGTCTATGCCTTCCTGCAGGGCCAGCCGGTGACGGGCTTTCAGGGAGCCCAGCCGGAAAGCCAGATCAAGGCCCTGATCGAGAAACTCGCAGGCTCTGCCCTCGACGAGGGCGATGCGCCGGATCTTCTGGCCGATGCCAAGGCGGCACTCGATGCCGGCGACGCGCAGCACGCCATGGAAATCTACCAGCATCTGATGCGCGACGACGCGGAGAACCCCGAACTCATCGGAGGGCTGGTCCGTTCTCTGGTCTCCATGGGCGAGCTGACTCAGGCGAAACAAGTGATCGAGGGCGTGCCGATCCAGCACGAGAATCATTCGGCCATTCAAGGTGCCAAGGCGGCCCTGTCGCTCGCCGAGGAGTCGGGCGACCTGGGCGACGCCCGACAACTCGAGCAGCGGTTGCACGCCGATCCCGACGATCACGAGGCCCGCTACAAACTTGCGACCTTGATGTTCCTGCGCGGCCAAGTCGAGCCTGCCATGGAGGAACTGTGCACGATCGTCCGCAAGGACCGCGAATGGCGCGAGGACGGCGCCCGCGCCCAACTGGTCAAGTTCTTCAACGCTTTGGGAACCACCCACCCCGCAACCATCAAAGGCCGACGCATGCTTTCCTCCGTCCTGTTTGCCTGATGACCGGTCTCGGCGATAGCCTGCCCGGCCGCTTTGCCATCTTCCCCTTGCGTGGCGCCCTGTTGTTGCCTGGCGGCAACCTGCCGCTCAACATCTTCGAAAAGCGCTACCTTAAAATGGTGCGCGACGCGGCTGAAACGGGCAGCGTTATCGGCATGGTGCAGCCTCGCCAGGAGAACGATGCCGCCGACAGGACGCAAATCTTCAAGACCGGCTGTCTCGGCCGCATCAGTAATCTGAAGGAAACCGACGACGGCCGGATTCTCATCAATCTCACCGGCGTCTGCCGTTTCGACGTCAAGGAAGAGCTGAGTGTTGCCACACCTTACCGCCAGGTCGTCGCCGACTATAGCCGTTGGCGCCACGATTTGGAGCAGGAGAAGGTGCCGGAGCATTTGCGCACGAGGCTCGATGCCGTCCTCAGGACCTATTTCGCGCGCAACAACATCCAGGTCGATTGGGAGGCCATTGCCAATGCTCCGCTGACCGGCCTGGTGATTTCGCTGGCCATGATCTGTCCCTTTACCAGCAACGAGAAGCAGGCCTTTCTCGAAGCCGGGCGGCCGGGCGAGATCGGCGATCTCCTGGTGACGCTCATGGAAATGGAAACCATGGCCGATGCCGCCTTCGACCGCGATGTCCGCCACTAACCCCATCCGAGCGCGATTGCATTGCCTATGACGATCCGGCGTCCCGAACCCGAAGTCGACCCGAGACTGCTCGATCTCCTGGTCTGCCCGCTGACCAAATCAGTCCTCCGCTATGATCGACAACGCAACGAGTTGATCAGCGACCAGGCGGGCTTGGCCTACCCGATCAGGGATGGTATTCCCATCATGCTGGTCGACGAAGCCCGCCAGATCGAGGAGGTCGAAGCCATTCCTGAAGAAGTTCGCGCCTCGAGAGCGGGCGATCCGGGCGAGACCGAACCTCGGAAAGAGCAGCATGGCAACTAGCCAGAGCAAGCCCTGGCCTGAGGAAATCCGTCACATCCGCGCCGAACGCCGGCTCGAGGTCGCCTTCGACGACGGCAAACGCTTCAGCCTGCCCGCGGAATATCTTCGGGTCGAAAGCCCGTCGGCCGAAGTTCAGGGCCATCATCCGGGCGAGCGCAAGACGGTCCCGGGCAAAAGTCTCGTCGCCATCAGCGGTATCGATCAGGTCGGCCGCTACGCCATCCGCATCAATTTCGACGACGGCCACAATACGGGCATTTTCTCGTGGACGAAACTCTACGAACTCGGCCGCGATTACGAAACGATCTGGCAGGGGTATCTGAACAAGCTCGCCGCCGCCAACCTCAGCCGCGACCCGACCTGACGACCGACCCAAGTCTCCTAGTCACCTCACCACCTCCTACGCAAATGCGACGGCACCTTCACTTTTCGATGCACGATCGGCCGCTGTGCGGGGACG
>JBGSYN010000047.1:0-11981 GCA_041750975.1 Geminicoccaceae bacterium
TCAATCACGAGCGCTATCCGACGCTGTTCGCCAAGCCGGATCGGCCGCGCTGGCGAGACTACAAGCGGCTCGGGCTGCTGCGGCGCACTGGCCCCTCGAAATACCAGATCTCGGTTTTGACCGTCACCGATCGCTCCGGCACCCGGCATGCCGAGGTGCTGCCCGACCGCCATGCCGAGAAGCTGATCGCCGTGCTTGATCGGCAGATAGGACCAGATACCGTGCTCTGCTCCGATGGCGATGCCGCCTATGCCAGCTTCGCCCGGCAACGGCGGCTGCCCCACTACCGTCTCTACCAAAACACCGGTCCAAGAGTGATTGAGACGGCGTTCCATATCCAGACCATCAACAACCTGCACAGCCGCTTCGAGCGCTTCATGAAACCCTTCTGCGGCCCGGCGACCAAAAACCTCCAAGGCTATACCGCCTGGTTCATCCAGAGGCTCAAGCACAGCCAACCGCACGCCGTCAGTCAAACCTGGCAGCGACTGCTCGCAGCTTGATCAACACCAAAGGCAGACACCGCCATATTTATCTAAGTGCGCGGCTACGTCGAAACGCCGAATTTCTTCCGGCCATGCCCAAGGCCCTGAGGTCTTAACGCTGCATTAACCATAAGCGCCTAACGCTCCTGCAGTAGCCACTCATGAGAAGGTCCGACCATGTCGGATGGTGCATTTACCGAGCTCGAGGCGATCGAGCGCAAGATCGATCAGGCCACGGCGCAGATCGCCGAGGCGCGGCGCATTCTGGCGCGCGGCCAGATGCCGGATCTGTACCCGGTGCAGCGGTCGCTTGACGACATCGAGGACCGGTTTTCCTGTCATGCGCGCGAGGCTCGCCGGATTCTGGCCGGCCCGCTGATCGGCTTGCACGAGGAAATCGAAGGCATGGTGACGGATCTCGCCAATACCAAGCGTTCGGTCGAAGACAATCTCAATGCGACTGCCTATCACGAGCGGGCCTATCGGGCTTATGCGCGAGATGGCGCCGGTTCTGCCGCAGCGAGTGCCGGCCGCATCGCATCGAAGGGTCGGCGCTAATGTCGATCGCGGATCCGGGCGGGCTCCAGCTGGGCCGCTATATCGTTGCCCTGGTACTGGTAATAGGCCTCATCCTGGTTCTCGGCTGGGCGTTGCGGCGATGGCGGCTACCCGGGTTCGCGGCGATGACCGACCGCACGACGCGGCTGCAGATCGTTCAATCGAAAGTGATCGATCCAAGAACTCGCCTGATGATCGTCGCCTGCGACGGCAGGGAGCATTTGCTGGTCCTCGGGACCTCTTACTGCACCCCGCTGGGTCCGATTTCCGAATCCGTGCCGGTCGACCCGGATGGCGATGCCGCGAGCCGGGGACCGTCAGCATGATGCGAGGGCTCCGCCTGCTCGTCCAAACCGTCATCCTGCTCGTCGGCGCAACGGCCCTGGCCTCGGCTCAGTCGATCGAACTCGATCTCGGCACGGACGGGACAATGAGCGGCCAGATCATTCGTTTGATCCTGCTCGTGACCGTTCTCAGCGTCGCACCCTCGATCCTGATCATGGTGACGTCGTTCACCAGGATCGTCATCGTGCTCTCTTTCCTGCGCACGGCACTCGGATTACAACAGACGCCACCCAATACCGTACTCGTCAGCTTGGCCCTTTTCCTGACATTCTTCATCATGCAGCCGGTTTTCGAGGAGGTTTACGAACTCGGCATTCAGCCCCTGATCGACGAGCAGATCGACGAGGCCGAAGCCTTCGAGCGGGTCAGCGAACCGCTGCGCGGCTTCATGCTGTCGCAGGTGCGCGGCCGCGATATCGAGCTCTTCGTTAATATCGCAGGTCTCGACATGCCTGAAAACGCCGAGGCGGTGCCGCTTCGGATCCTGGTCCCGGCCTTCATCATCAGCGAGCTCAAGCGCGCGTTCGAAATCGGCTTTCTGATTTTTCTACCGTTCCTGATCATCGATCTGGTGGTGGCGTCGATCCTGATGTCGATGGGCATGATGATGCTGCCGCCGGTCATCGTCTCGCTGCCGTTCAAGCTCATTTTCTTCGTGCTGGTCGATGGCTGGTATCTGGTGATCGGCAGTCTGGTCGAGAGTTTCGCCCCAGGCTAACGAGCGGACGCTCTCGACGGCAGCTCGGCGATCGCGTGATGCAGCAAGGCATGCCGGGCCGCGAGCGTGTCCATATCGTTGTCATAACCGCCGCCGACAACGCAGACGAGCGGAATGCCGAGCGCGCGACATCGCGCCAGGATCATACGTTCGCGTGCGAGGATGCCCCCATCGCTGAGCGCCAGCCGCCCGAGCCGATCGCTGTAGTGCGGATCGACACCGGCATTATAAAAGACCAGATCCGGTTTGAAGGCTTCGGCACCGTTGAGAAGTTCGTCGAGCGTTCGATCCAGCGTCGCCAGATAGTCGCGGTCGCCAAGCCCGGGCTCGAGCGGGATGTCCCGATCGCCGGTCTGCTTGCGCGTCGGAAAATTGGTGCGGCAATGCATCGACAAGGTAAAGGCCCTGGGCTCGTCCGCCAGCATTCGGGCAGTACCGTCGCCCTGGTGCACATCAAGGTCGACGATCAGGGTCCGCTCGATCCGTCCGGTCTGGAGGAGGTGGCGGGTCGCCACGGCAACATCGTTGAAAACGCAAAAACCGCTTCCGAATTCCCGAAACGCATGGTGACTGCCGCCCGCGAGGTTGCAGGCGAGGCCATGCTCCAGGGCCAGTTCGGCCGATCGCAATGTGCCGCCATTGGCGGCGAGGCTGCGTCGTGCCACTTCGGGTGTCGCCGGAAGCCCCAGCCGCCGCACCTGTTCAGGCATGAGGCGGCCCTCCAGCACAGCATCGACATAACCGCGTTCATGCGCCTGGGCGACGATTTCGGCCGTTGCCGGTTCGGGCTCGACCAAATTAGCGAACGTCAGAAGATCCTGCGCTTCGAGATAGCGTTTCAGTGCCCCGAACTTGCCCATAGGAAAGCGATGGCCGTTCGGCATCGGTGCCACGTAGGCAGGGTGATAGACGATCGGCACGCGCACGCTCGGAGCATTCCTTTGCGGCATAGCACACAATGCCAAAGATGGAGTTCTGGCGATCGATCGTCGAGCCAACTGGGGAATAATACTTTGGGTAGAGTTCTTTAGGCTTGCAATTCAACCTGAGGGATATTAGGCAGTCTTCGATAAACCCGAAGTTGAATAGCGTTCTGGCTGAATTGGTCAGCCCGTTCGCCGGAGAGGCCAATGGCGATCGATCCCAGTTTCTGGAACGGCAGGCGGGTCTTTCTCACCGGGCATAACGGCTTCAAGGGGACTTGGCTGGCCGCATGGCTCGTTGAGATGGGTGCCGACGTCACCGGTTATTCGCTGGCGCCCCGGCTCAATCCGTCGCTGTACGCGATGGCGGGGCTGGATCGTCGTACCCGGGGGCTGACGGGCGATATCCGCGAGCGTCATACGCTGGCGGCGGCGATGCGGCTCAGCGATCCCGAAATCATCTTCCACCTTGCGGCCCAGCCCTTCGTCCGCTCGAGCCTCAAGGATCCGCGCGGCACGTTCGAGACCAACGTCATGGGCACGGTCAATGTCCTCGACGTCGCCCGTGCCATGCCGTCGCTCAAGGCCGTCGTCGCCGTCACCAGCGACAAATGCTATGAGCGCACCAACAAACCCTGCCGCGAGCGCGATCCCTTGGGCGGCTCCGAGCCCTATGGCGCCAGCAAAGCGGCCTGCGAGCATGTCGTCTCGGCCTATCGCAACTGCTTCTACTCGGGCGCGCGCGACATCGGTCTCGCCTCCGCGCGCGCCGGCAACGTGATCGGCGGCGGCGATTTCGGACCGCACCGTCTGCTGCCGGACATCATTCGCGCCGTCGCCTCGAGCAAGCCCGTCGTGATCCGGCATCCGACGTCGGTTCGCCCGTGGCAGCATGTGCTCGATGCGCTTTCCGGCTATCTCGATCTTGCGGAAGCTCTGGCCAAGAATCCCGCAGCCTTGAGCGATGCCTATAATTTCGGACCGCCCAACGGTGCCGAATGGACGGTTCGCGAAGTGGCCGAGGCCGCGATCAGCCGCCTCGGACGCGGCGAGCTCTTGATCGAGCCCGTCGACGGCAGCATCGAGGCCTCCGTCCTGCGCCTCCACTCGCAGCGAGCCCGCGAACGCCTCGGCTGGAAACCGCAGCTCGCGATCTCGCGGGCGGTGCGTCTGGCGATCGACGGCTACGAGCAACTCTTGAAGGGGGCCGGAACGATCTGGATGTTCCAGCAGATCGAGGAATATCGGGCACTGCAGGGCGTAAAGCGTCCGCGACCGCCCCAACCGATGGCCGCGAGGGCTCGAGACCATGTCGTCGCGCTCTCTTGAGCCAGTGCCCGCCGAGGCGACCATCGCCGAAAGCTTCGCCCAGCCCGAAAACGTTCCGGTCTTCATTCTTTGCGGCGGTCTCGGCACCCGGCTCGGCGGGGCCGCCGCCGGATTGCCCAAGCCGATGGTCGAGATCGGCGGCCGGCCGATGCTGGCTCATATCATGGCCTGGTATGAGCGCTTCGGGTTTCGTCGCTTCATCCTCTGCGCCGGCTACCGCGCCGATGTCATCAGCAATTATTTCCTCAACTATATCGGTCTGAACGCCGATTTCACGGTCGATCTGCGCGGCCGCGACGTCTCCTATCACCAGACCGAGGCCGTGCCGAACTGGGAAGTCACGGTTGCCCGCACCGGCGTCAAGGCGATGACCGGCGCCCGTCTGGCGCGAGCCGCCGCCCGCTTTCTCGGCGACGCCGAGCATTTCGCCCTGACTTATGGCGACGGCCTCACCGATGCCGATCTCGGCGAGGAGTTTCGTTTTCATCTGTCGCACGGCCGCATGGGCACCGTGCTCGGGGTCAACCCGCCCTCGCAATTCGGCGAGTTCGTGTTCAACGGCGGTGCCGTGGCCGGGTTCACGGAAAAACCCCTGCTGGTCGAGAAATGGATCAATGGCGGCTATTTTTTCTTTCGCCGGGGCTTTCTCGACTATCTGCGCGACGACGATGCCTGTGTCCTCGAGAAGGAGCCGCTCTGCCGCCTGGCCGAGGATGCGCAGCTCGAGGTGCATCGCTACTGCGGCTACTGGTCCTGCATGGACACGACCCGCGATCGCGACGCCTTGCGCGGGCTCTGGGAATCGGGCGAAGCGCCATGGAAATAGCCGGCTGCAACCATGGCGGCCATGCACCTCGCCGGCTCAGGAAGTGCGCCTAGCATGCGCATTATCGCCCGACCGCTGCCGGCCGTGGTGCTCCTCGAGCCCGAGCCCCGTCTCGACGAGCGAGGCTTCTTCGCCCGCTGCTTTTGCCGCGAGGAGGTCGCCCAGCTCGGCATCAAGGCGGATGTGGCCCAGGCCAACATCTCCTTCTCGAAGACCGCGCTGACCCTGCGCGGCATGCACTACCAGATCGGCCCCAGTGCCGAGACTAAATTCGTGCAATGCGTCCAGGGTGCGGTCCACGATGTCGTGCTCGATCTGCGGCGCGAATCGCCCAATTTCGGCCAGGCCTGGGGGACCCGCCTCGATGCCGCGAACCGGCGGCTCCTCGTGGTGCCCGAAGGCTGTGCGCATGGCTTTTTGACACTCGAACCGGATACGCTGGTCCACTATCTCGTCACCGCATCCTACGATCCCGTCCGTGAGCGGGGCGTGCGCTGGAACGACCCGGCCTTCACCATCGCCTGGCCGCAATCGCCCGCGGTCATCTCAGCGAAAGACGAGACCTATCCGGATTTCGATCCGGGCTATCATCTGGCGGCCTAGGGCGTAACCTGGTGCGTCTCTTGATGACCGGAACCAGCTCGTTCACCGGGTTCTGGTTCATCCACGCCCTGGCGGCGCGGGACATCGATATCATCGCCACCACCGAGCGCGATCTCGACGCCTACGAAGCCGGCCGGCGCGCCCGACTGGATCGTCTGGCCAACCGGGTCCATCTGGCAGCGGCGTCGCAGTTCGGCAGCGACGCCTTTCTGGCGCGCATTCGCGAAGCCAGGCCGATCGATCTCTGCTGTCTGCATGGCGCCGTTGCCACCGATCATCGGGCCGAAGGGTTCGATCCGCTCGAGGCCGTCGCCGCGAATTGCCGACACCTGTCGCGGGTGATGGACGCGCTTGACGCCGCCGGCTGTCACCGTTTGTTGGTCACCGGCTCGCTCTTCGAGGCTGATGAGGGTATCGGCGAGGAGCCGTTGCGCGCGTTCAGCGCCTACGGTCTCGCCAAGACCATGACCTGGCACTGGCTGCGCTATGAAGCCGAAAAGCGCGGCTTCACGCTCGGCAAATTCGTCATTCCACATCCTTTCGGCGCGGGCGAGAAGGCGGGCCTCACGACCTATCTCGTCGATCAATGGCGCCGAGGCCTGGTCGCCGAAATCATGCAGCCGGCACTGGTTCGCGATTTGGTCCATGTCGATCAGCTGGCCGAAGCCTATACCCGCATGGCCGTCGATCTGATGGATCTCACGGGTACCCATCGCCTCGGCCCGAGCGGCTATGTCGAGACCATCGGCGAATTCGTCGCCCGCATGGCCGGCGAGTTCGAATCCCGGCTAAGCCGCCGCTGCCGCTTTGCGATTGCCAGGGAGATCCAGGTCCCGAGCGAGCCGAAATGCCGCCACAATACCGAGCCCATGGTCAATCTCGTGCCCGATTGGCCCGTCGACCGCTCCTGGGACGCTTATATCGCCGCAAATCGCGCAGTCTTCTCCGGCGATCGCTTTTAGCTCAATTTGAAGTTGAATTTTATCCACAACTTTCGTAGGTTGGGGGTCGGGTCTTTTTCTTGCCGTCGACACTAATGCTGGCCGACAAACCTTCGTGTTGGAGGCGCCGATGGCGCAAATTGACCATTTCCCAAAAGACACGCTCGGTGTAGCCGTCATCACGCATAACGCGCGCCAGCACCTGCCGGAGTGTCTGCCCAAACTCATCCATTCGAGGCTCGGGCCCAAAGTCCTGGTCGTCAATTCCAGCTCCGATGACGGCACAGTCGAACTCGCGGCTGAACTGGGTGCTGAAACGTGGATCGTCGCCCGCGATGAATTCAATCATGGATTGACCAGGGAGGCCGCCCGCCGGAGGCTCGCGACCGCCATCGTCGTTTTCCTTACGCCCGATGCCTATCCCTGCAATGATGACTTTCTCGAACGGCTGATTGCACCGCTCCAGACTGGCCAGGCATCGCTTGCCTATGGCCGCCAGTTGGCGCGACGCGACGCCGACTTCATCGAGCGCTTCGCGCGTGACTTCAACTATCCCAAACAAAGCCAGCTGCGCAGCCTGGGCGATTGGCCCCGCTATGGCAGCTACACGCATTTCTGCAGCAATTCCTGTGCGGCCTGGAGCAATGCGGCACTGGATTCGATCGGCGGCTTCGAGGCGACGCTGGTCAGCGAGGAGACCGTCGCGGCAGCGAAACTGCTGAGGCACGGGCACAGGATCGCCTACGCCGCGGACGCCACCGTGGTCCATTCGCACGGCTCCGGCCTGATCGGCGATTTCAAGCGCCAGTTCGATACCGGCTACGCCCGTGCCGCGTTCCGCGATCTGCTCCTGGCGTCGGAGCCGGACGAGCGGCGCGGTCATGCCTACACTTCCCAGCTTTTGCGACAATGCCTCGCCGACCGGCCCTGGCTCCTGCCTTATGTCCTGGCCAATACCACGGCGAAGTATCTGGGCTATCGTCTCGGATTGCTGGGCCGAAAGCTGCCGCGAGCCCTCAGGCGCGTGGTCAGCGGCCAGGATTATTTCTGGTCCCCGACCGCCCGACTGCCGGGCTGAGTTTGAGCCCGGAATGCGCATCGCCATGCTCACCAACAATCATTTTCCGCCGGGCGAAGGCATCGGGCAACATGTTTCGGCCCTGGCGACACGGCTGCAGGATCGAGGCCATGATGTGCAGATCCTGGCGCGCGGCCTTAAGCCCAGGCAATGGGAAGATCGCGACTGCCACGGCTTGCAGGTTCGCGAATATCCCTATTTGCCGCTGAAGCCATTTCACCATCTGATGACGGGGCGGGTTCTCCAGCCCTGGCTGGAAGCCGGTGCCGGCGGTGCCGAATTGCTCCACGTCCATATGCCGTTGTTGCCGCCGCTCCAAACGGCCCTGCCCATTCTCACCACGTTCCACAGTCCGATGCTGACGGATAATGCCGCAATCACCGAAGGCGGCGTCAAGCCATGGGCAATGCGGACCAATGCGCGGCTGTTCAGCCAGACCTATGAGCAGTGGTATCTCGATCACTCGAGAGCGCTGATCGCCGTGTCGCATGGCGTTAGGGCGGAACTCGACGCGCATTACAGCCTTGCCGGCCGCATTGCGGAGGTGGTCGGCAATGCGGTCGATATGGGGTTCTTCAATCCCGATCCGACGATGCCGCGCGGCGAGCACATTCTCTTTGTCGGGCGCCTGGCCTACCGCAAGGGGCTTTCCCGCCTGCTCGATGCCTTCGCTCTCCTGCCGCGATCGGGCCCCCGCAAACTCGAACTCATCGGCACCGGGCCGCTGGAAGCGGATTTGCGCAATCAGGCGCACCGCCTCGGTATCGCCGATCGAGTCATTTTTCGAGGGTTTCTCGATCGAAGCGGCGTGCGCGAGGCGCTTCGCCGTGCGGCACTCTTCGTCAACCCTGCCGATTATGAAACGGGTCCGCTTACGCTTCTTGAGGCCATGGCCTGTGTTGTGCCTGTCGTCTCGACCCGCACCGGCCTTGTCGCCGAGTTCGGTTCAACGCCACCGCTCTGGTTGTCGCCGGCAAACGTCGAAGGTCTGGCGGGGGCCCTCGCGACCGCCTGGAACCAACGGCAAGACCCTAGGAATCCGAGAAAAGCACTGGATCTCGTCCGGTCACGGTTTGCTTGGGACCAACGTGTCGATTCGATCGAAGCCCTTTATGAGCGGGTGCTGTCATGGCGCCGATGAGACCAAGATCGGCGGTCATCTGCTTCGGCTTCGACAAGCGGACCATGCGCAAGCAACCCTGGCATATGGCCCATGGCCTGGCCTTGGGCCTCGCCTCGAGGGGCCATACCGTGACCTTGTTCACCGATGCGGCGGAGCAGGCATCCGATCAGGCCTACGCAATTCGCCGGCTCGAATCATTATTCGAAGAGGGGCGTTGCAGCGACGAACTTAAGGCCGTGCTAGCCGACCTCGCCCCCGCACAGATCTATCTGATCATCGGTGCCTCAAGACTTTGCCGGCTCGAATCGATGCCAGAGGGTGCCCGTTGGTCCCTGCTGCTGACGAGCCCCCGGCTTCGGCTCAGGGAATGGGCGAGGCTCGGGCTCAGAGGGCTATGGCGCGAGCGAGATCTGCTCGGCTTGCCGCTCGCTAACGCGCTTCTGCCGGGACGCTGGCTGCGTCATGGCTTCAAGCGAAGTCGCGCCGATGCGATCATTTATACCAGTGTTGCGGCTCGCAACCGCTATGCGGCCCTCGGTCTTCCTGCCGGACCGGTGCTGCGGCCGCAAGTCGATCCACCACCCATCGGCCTCACCGTCGAGACCTCGGCACCGCCATCGATCGTCTATCTCGGACCGCCGCTCAGGCTGCGCGGGGTCGATCTGGCGATCGAGGCCTTCGAAAAGGCCGTAGCCCAAGGTCTCGATGCCAAACTATTGCTGTTGCTGCGCCCGGATGTTCAGCGTCACCGGCTGACGCGCTGTTTGATGCGCGTCGCGCGCTCCGGGGTCGCCGACCGTATTTATTGCGAAACGCGCATGCTCGATGCCTCGGACCTGCGCCGACGGATTGCCGAGTGCAGCGCCGTGCTGCTGCCGTTCAAGGTTACCGTCTCCGACGTACCGCTGGTCGTGATCGAGGCCGGTCTGGCCGGAAGACCGCTGATCGTGCTCGATACTCCTGGGGTGAGCGAGGTCGCGGCAGCTTTCAACGGCCATATCGCCAGGACGCATTCGGAACTCCCCGGTCTGATCCGCCGCGCCGTTATGGAGGGATGTGCGGATCATGGCGCGTTATGTCGCCACCCGCCGGCGGTCTGGACCGACTGGGATCGAGCTGTCGGTGATCTCTTGGCTGCAACACCCGACGACCGTTCCGGAGCGCTTCGAGGCTTGCGGATGGTCGGTCTCTCCGGCGTCGACGGCAGCGGCAAGACTTTCATCCTCGAATCGATCCGGCGTGAACTCGACTGGCAGGGCCTCGATCACCGTCATGTTTGGAGCCGGTTCCGTAATTATACGAGCAAGCCGCTTTTGGCGCTGGCACGCCTGACCGGACACAACCGCAAGGAAGAGATCGGCGGTGTCCGTTTCGGGGTACATGATTTCCGCCACGCCCCATGGCTCGCCTGGCCGTTTCTGGCGCTGCAATTCATCGACAATGTGCTGGATCTGATCCTGCGGTACCGGCTGCGCGCCGATCTGGTCGTCGGCGATCGCTGCATCCTCGACACGCTGGTCGATCTCGCTGCCGACACCGGCCGCGAGGATATCGTGTTCGGAGGGTACGGCCGATTGCTGGTCGGGCTGCTGCCGCGGCCCAATCGTCTCATCATTCTCGAGCGCCCGGTCGAGGAGATCGTTCGGGACCGTCCCGACGCGCTGGCGGATCGGATGTTCTTCGAGCGACGTCGGCTGTTTCTGGTCCTGGCGCGGCGCTTCGGTATCCCAGTCATTGCAAATCGGGGCCGCGCCGAGGACGTCTGCGCTGCAATCCTCGAGACACATTCTCCGTCGCTCTCAATCTCCAACCGGGCGAGGTCGGCATGATCTACGTCTTCTATAATAACGATCCCCTTGCCCAGGATCTGGGTGGCGGTGCGGAACATTTCCGCGGTCTGCATCGGGCCCTGCTGACATCCGGGCTCGAATTTCGCCTGGTGGCCGCGCGCCTGCAGTCAACGCGGCGCGCCTTCTATATCGACTATATCAGCCGGGGCTCGGCATTCTGGCGCTATTATCTCGCCTTGTGGCTCTGGTTCTGGCGGCATCGCCGCGATATCCGCAATCACGACGTGTTCCATTTTCACAGGAACTACGCCGCCTGGCCCAAATATTTGTTTTGCGGCCGCCGTGGCCGGGTTCTGATCAGTTACCACAATGTCAGCGGTCGGGTACTGTACGGCATTCTGGGTGGGCTGGCGGCACCAATCCGGGCGATGATGCTGGCATTCGAGCGACTGGCCGTCGCCCGCGCCGATGCTCTCGTCTGTGTCAGCGATCGCGACCGGCGAATCCTCGAAAAGCTTGTCCTGCAGCCGCCGTTTGCCCGCGCCTCGGTAATCCCGGCAAGTTATGACGAAGCCATTTTCGCGCGCTCGCACGTCGTCGGGCCGACCGCTGAAATGGCGCGGTCGGTCCTCTTTCTGGGCCGATTGAGTCATCAGAAAAACGTCCCTCTGGCGCTTGCGACGCTGGAGGAATTGGTGCGGCGCGATCCTGGCTATCGGCTGACCATCGCGGGTGCGGGCGAGGGCAGTCACGATCTGATGCGGCGCCTCGCCCGGAGCGATGCGGCTGATGCCGTCGACTGGATCGGACGCGTGCCGCACGATCAGGTCCCGTCGCTTTTGACGCGACATGGCATCGTGCTCCTGAGCAGCCGCTACGAAGCCTCGCCGACGGTCGTCAAGGAGGCGTTGCGGGCGAAACGGCCCGTGGTCAGTACGGATGTGGGCGATGTCGTCGATTGGATCGAGGACGGCCACACCGGCTTCATCTGCGATGCCATCCCCCCGGCTCTCGCCGACGGAATCCAATCCGCAACCTACATGATCGAGAAGGGCGAATACCGGCCCTCGAACAATGTCAGGATTCTCAGCGAGAACGCGATCATGAGCCAGGTCATGAACCTCTATCGCAGGCTCGCCGCGAGTTGATAGCGGCGCCACCGCCGCTGCGGGCTCCCTCGCCTGCGGACGAGCCGGCGCGGTGGGGCTTCGAAGGCCTCGCCATTATGGGCGGCAGCCGCCTCATCGCGGCCATGCTCGGCC
>JBGSYN010000048.1:0-18905 GCA_041750975.1 Geminicoccaceae bacterium
TTTGCGAAAGGGGCGGCGCGCCCCTCTCGCGCTCTCCGCGGGATGGTGGTTCGAGTGTCGGTGAGGCCGTAAAGGTACTGTTGTCGCATGGGGTTAATTCGTTTGTGCAATTTTCATTCGGAGGTCCCGAGACTGGCGTTAATTCGTTTGTGTAATTTTGGTTGGCGGGCTCGGCAGCGGCCGGCGATAAATCGTTTGTGCAATTTTCATTGGCGGGCTTCGCGGCAGGCGAAAATTCGTTCGTGCACTCTTGCGCAGGCGCCGAACCAGGCACTTTCCGATAAGTCGCAAGATCGGCGCGCGCGCGTTTGAGGTCCATCGACACCTGACTGCGGTAGCGCAGCACGTTCAGGAGCGAAGTGCGGTGCTCGGGATGGTTGATGAAATTCGTGCCGCGCATGCGATCACGGCTGTGCGGGGTGATGTCGGACATGACGTCGGCTTCCATCTGATCATCCCGCGCCACTCCGCCACCACGATCGCCTCGACCAAGGCCAGCTCCCGCGCATCGCCAGGACGAAGATCCTCCCTAGCGCCCACCGTATACGCCTCGAACGCCTCGATCGTCTCCTCCGGCAGCAACGCGAACCGCTCGGCCCGAAGCCGGTGCTTCAACGCATTCATCGCCGATCTGGCTTTGCCTTCGGGCGTGTTCGGGCCGCGTTTCTTGGATGCGGGGTTTTCTGTGGTGTCGGCATTCATGGCAGACCTCGCATCGTTGGACTGCGGTCAGTATAGGTCTAAAGTCCTAACCAATCAATCGTTCTATTTCCCTCAATACCCGTCGCCCTTTCAGCCTTTCTTAATTTTCCGCCGTTACGATCCAACCCATCGAGACCGGTACTCGATTCGCTCTTTTGATAAGTGAAGTTCTTCAGGCTGCGGCATGGTCCCTAGGCTTGCCTTCGCGCAACTTGCGCGGGGATGCGCGGGGATGCGCGGGGATGCGCGGGGATGCGCGGGGATGCGCGGGGATGCGCGGGGATGCGCGGGGATGCGCGGAAGGGGCGTGCCGCGTCCCCTTCGCCTTGCAATAAGCACCCAACCGTCAAGCAAGGAATTGATGCCGCGGTGGAAGCCTTGTTGTGATTTGACCGGGCCGTGCGGGCACCATACTCCCGCTCCGGGCAACGCCGAAGGTAGGTGGAATTATGGGCTCCGATCACGGTCGACGAGAATTCTTGAGGGCCGCGGGCGGCTCGCTTCTGGTGTGCGGCGCCTGTGCGGGCGTCGGCGTCGGCTTTGCCCCGCTACCCGCGCGGGCACAGGATGCGTGTGCGGCGTTCAGCGAGGATGCGCAAGCGGCGATGACACCCGAGGCGGCGTTGCAGCGGCTCTTGGAAGGCAATCTCCGCTTTGTCGAGGGGCGAACGCTGAACTGCGATCATCTGCAACAGGTTCAGGCGACGGGCGACGGCCAGTTTCCGTTTGCGGCGATCGTCGGCTGCATCGATTCGAGGGCGTCCAACGAGCTGATCTTCGACCAGGGGATCGGCGATGTCTTCAGCGCCCGGGTCGCCGGCAATTTCGTCAATGACGACATGATCGGCAGTCTCGAATTCGCCTGCGCCGTGGTCGGTGCGAAATTGATCCTCATCGCCGGTCACACCGAATGCGGTGCGGTCATGGGTGCGTGCGATGACGTGGTCATGGGCAACCTCACCCAGACCCTGGCCAACATCAAGCCTGCGGTGACGGCCGTTCAGGGATTCGAGGAGGATCGGTCCTCGAACAATTCCGCCTTCGTTCAGGCGGTGGCCGACATGAACGTCGAATTGACCATCGCACGGATTGTCGAGCGCAGTTCGATCCTGCGGGAGATGGCGGCCAATGGCGAGATCGCACTGGCCGGTGCGATGTACGATGTCCACACCGGCCGGGCGACGTTCAGCTAGTGCGCTGAACCATCAAGCGCGTGCAGCTTTGGCGCATTCAGACGCGAACCGTCCGGATACGCCGCTGCACCAGACTGGGGTTCCAGCGTCAGACCCGTGTGCCGCGAATCGGCAGGCCGCGGGTCTGGATGCCTTTGATGCCGTCGAGGACGATGTCGAGATCGGGGCGGCAGGAGGCGGAATTGGAGATGCCGAGCACGTGCAGCTTGCCCTGGTCGTTGACGACGAAGAGTCCAGGCTCGGCGAAGGGGCGGTCGGTTTCGTTGGGGCTCGCCGGGTCCGAAATATAGAGCCCGAGGGCCTGCATCTGCGGGATCGAGAGGTCGTAGGCCACGGGGAAGGTCCAGCCTTCCTCGGCGACATCGGCCTCGGCTTTTTCCTGGGGGTCGGCCGAAGCCGCGACGACGCTCAGACCCAATTTCTCGAAATCGGCGAGCAGGCCTTGCAGCTTCTTGAAATAGGTCTTGCAGCGCGGGCAGTGGCGGCCGCGATAGACCACGAGCATCTGCCATTCGCCGACAGCCTGGCCTGGCGCGATCTTGCCGCCACCGATGAGCGACAGGGTGACCTCGGGCAGCTTCTCACCGGGATTGAGCGGGGTCATCGGCGCACTCCTTGTTCCGACGGCGTAAAGCCAAAGCGGCGGTAGAGTTCTGAGGGGGCTTCGCTGGCTTCGAGCAGGCTCAGGATCTCCCGGCGCATTCGGGCCATCTCGTCGGGAGCGTCGAGGGCGTCGAGTTGCAGGGGATCGGCGTGGGTGTCGAATATCTGGCTCGCATGGGCTTCGGCCCGACCCGGCCCCATCCGGTTATAGAACGGCGATTTGGGGGTTGAGGGGACCTTCAAGGTTTTCACGCCCTTGGTGAAGCCATAGGCATCGGCGAGTTCGAGGTCCTGCAGTTCCTCGACCGTGAAGCGCTGGGCGATGTGGGTCGGCATCAGGGTGTATTGGTAGAGATCGCCGCCATTGAGATCGGGCGGATAATGGAAATAGGTGTAGCGGCCGTCGGTGATGTTGATGGCCGAGCCGAACAGACCGTAGATGCCGGCCTCCCGGATCTTTTGGTCGTTGGCGATCACCGGCATGAGGGAGCGGCCCTGGACATGATCCGGGATCGGCGAGCCCATCATGTCGAGGAAGGTCGGCATCAGATCGATCGTCTGGGTCAGCGCCTGCCGCCGCTCGCCGGCTGCGGCCTTGTGGTCCGGGTGGTGGATGAATAGCGGGATGTGGGCGACCTCGTCATAGCAGGGCATATAGTTCTTCGCCCAATAATCGTGCTCGCCCAGCAAGAAGCCATGATCGGTGGTGACGATGAGTGCAGTATCCTGCCAGAGATCGTGCGCATCGAAGTAATCGAGCATCTTGCCCAGGAGTTCGTCGCAAAGACCGAGGATCGCGTTGTAATTGGCGCGGATTTCGGCGATTTCCTCGGGCCTCTCCTGGACCTGCGCATAGGGCGGCCAGTCGAGGATCGGTCCGACATAATCCGTGCGGAACGGCTCGCGAAACCTTTCGGGCGCATGAAAGGGCTCATGCGGGTCGAAGGTCTCGAGCTGCAACAGCCAATCATCGGCGGCACGGTTGGTATCGAGGAATTCAAACGCGGAGTTGAAGCACTGCACGGAGGGGAAATCGGCCTCGTCCTTGACGAACTCGCGATTGATCAGGTGCTGCAATTGGGGCGTGCGGCGCTGATCCGAGAGCTGCTTATCGTGATATTTCTTGCGAAAACGCTCGTGGGTCGCCTGCACCATCGCCTTCCAGCGGTCTTTCTCCTGCCCCCGGATGAAATCGAAGCTGTCGAAGCGGGTGTGGTAGGTGGCACCGCCATCCATGAAATAGTGGCAGTGGTCGGTCACCAGATGCGAGTAGGTGCCGTTCTGGTAGAGGATTTCGGGGAAACTCTCATCGAAAGGCTCGAGCGGCCCCCAGCTTCGATGCAGGAAATTGTAGCGCCCGGTGTGCAGTTCGCGCCGCGCCGGCATGCAGGGCAGGCTGCCGACATAATGGGTATCGAACGTGACGCTCTTGGCTGCGAGGCGCGCAAAGTTGGGCGTCGGCGGCGCGTCCTTGGCGTAGGGCGTCAACGAACGCCGATTGAGCGAATCGAACATCACGAACACACACCGCATGCGGCAACCTCCCTGGCTTGACCGTGCGGAGGATATAGCAAGGTTCGCGCCTGTGAAGAGGGAGGTGTCCGGGGCGGCCCCGATGCAACGTGAAACGTGTTGGTCCGTTGATAGAGGCAGGAGTCATAAAGAGCTGAACGGTGACATCATGCCGAAACCGACTATCTGGGTGCTCATCGCCGACGCCCATCGCGCGCGCCTCTTCCGAAGAGAGGGTGGTGACGGAGAATTATTGCCGGCGCTGGACCGCGAAATGATCGGCGAGAGCCGCCCGAGCCGCGAGATCGCGAGCGATCGTCCCGGCCGCAGCTTCGATAGCGGCGGCGAAGGCAGGCACGCCATGGCGCCCTCGACCGACCCCGCCCGACATGCCCAGGCGAGCTTTGCCCATGATATCGCGGGGAGGCTCGATAAGGAGCGCACAAGGCATGCCTTCGACGAGCTTATCGTCGTGGCGCCGCCTGAGTTTCTGGGCGATCTGCGGGCGGCGATGAGTGATCCGCTCCGGCGCATGGTGACGGCCGAGTTCAAAAAGGACCTCTCGAAACAACCGACCCACGAGCTGCAATCCCATCTCGAGAAGCTGCTCGAACGCTGAGGCTGCAATCGGACCCAACACGTGATCGCAACGTCTCCATTCCGGATCAGGGGTCCGTCTCGATCGCGAAGGCTCGAGCCGGGGCGCCATCCATGTGGGGCAGGTTGAGCGTGATGCCGATGAAGTCGACCCGGTCCCCGGCGATGGCCATCATGGTGCGGGAATATTCGGACATGGCGACGCCTTCGAGCAGCAATTCGATGTGGGCCGTGGTTTCATTCACGTCGCGCGCTTGCCGTTGAACATCAGCCTGCCCACCAGAAACCGGGCAATGTCGACCGGGGGGAGGTGGGGGGGGAACCCCTTGCCTGGAGCATCGTTTTGGGGTGGCGATATCCACTGCGGAATACTCAATGCACATCTTGCACATTGCGTTGGGCGGCTGCCTGAAGGCGCCCCCAGTCGCTTTTGGTTTGACCGAAGACACCGGCGGGCACATTGCCTATGTCTTGGGTGCCGCGGCGGCTCAGGCCGAGCGTGCGGATGTCTCCCTTGTCGAGATCGCCACGCGGCTGTTCGAGGACCCGGCGCTCGGTTCGGCATACAGCGTACCCGTCGAGCAAATCAGCCGGAAATGCCGGATCAGGCGCATCGGGACCGCCGATCGCCGCTATCTCGCAAAAGATGCATTGTCTCGTGAGGTCGGCGCATTCACCGGAGCCTTGATCGCCGAAATGGAGGCGGACGACCGCTTGCCGGATCTGGTCCACGCCCATTTTGCCGATGCTGCCCGAGTGGCCATGGAGTTGCGCGATCGGTTCGGTATTCCGTTTCTTTTCAGCGCCCATTCGTTGGGCCTCGACAAGCCTTGCCCGGCAGGCCGCAAGCCAGAGGACTCGAATCAGCGGATTGCCGAGGAAGCTGTCGCGATCGGCGCTGCCGACGGCATTATCGCCTCTTCCCGTGATGAGGCCGAACGTCAACTCCTGTCCTATGCCAGTGCGCGACGCGGCCGCATCCTGCCCATCGCACCGGGCATCGACAGCCCGCCAACGCGCGGCCGCACCAGGCGGATAAAGGAAGCGAAGTCACTAATCGCCCCGTTCCTGCGCGACATCAAACGCCCCATCGTCCTGGCCATTGCACGCCCGGTCCACCGCAAGAATCTTGACGGTCTGATCGACATATTCGGAACCCTGCCTGGACTTAGAGAGCGGGCCAATCTCGTCATCCTCGCCGGGAGGCGAGACGGTTCGACGACAGTGCCGCCCGAACAGCGGGCCGTTTTCGCTTCGATCTGGGATCGCATCGATGCGCACGATCTGCATGGCCATGTGGCGGTGCCCAAGCGCCATGACCGCGATACGGCGTTCGGTCTGTTCGAGTTGGCGGCCAGATCGGGCGGCGTCTTTGCCAATCCGGCATTCAACGAGCCCTACGGTCTGACCCTCGCCGAGGCTGCGGCCCTGGGGTTGCCCGTGGTTGCCACCACGCGCGGCGGCGCCCGCGATATTGTCTACGACCTGGGCTGCGGCCTCAGCGTCGAGCCGGAGGACCAGGCAACATTCGGTGCCGCCATCCTTCATCTGCTCGAGGATGGCAAGCATCGTACCGCCTTTTCCCGAACGGGCATAGCCCGGGCCGGACAGCGCAATTGGCAGGCTTGGGCGGCGCCCGTAACGGCTCTCGGGCGAAGATTGAAGGCGCAACGCCAACGGCAATCGGCCGAAACCCTGCTGGTGTGCGATCTCGACGATACCCTGACCGGCGACCGCGCGGCTGCCAAACGGTTCGCGGAGTGGCTCGCGACCAAGCCCGATCTCGCATTCGCTATCGCCACGGGCCGGTCTCTTGAGGCGGCGCTCCGCATCCTCGACAAATGGCAGTTGCCCCGGCCGGCATTTCTCGTGAGTGGCGTCGGTTCGGAAATCTTTCACCGGATCGGTGACAATTCCTATGCTCCGGATGATGGCTATGCGGCATGGATCGGCGCCGACTGGGATGCAGCGCAAGTCGACGTAGCCCTCGACGGTTGTCCGGGCCTGGTACGCCAGGAAGAAGCCGAGCAGCGGGCCTTCAAACGCAGCTGGTACGCCGACGTCAATGGTGCTGCGGCAGCGCAACGACGACTTGCCGATAAAGGCCTGCATGTGCGGTTGATCCATTCCCATGGCCGGCTTCTCGACGTCTTGCCCGCGCGCGCCGGTAAAGGTGCCGCGATGTGCTGGCTGGCCGACATCGTCGGCGTAGATCGGAGCGATTGTATCGCTGCCGGAAATTCCGGCAATGATGCCGATCTGCTCATGGCCGTCGGTTCCGCCATTCTCGTTGGCAACCATGACCTGGACCTCGACCGTCTGCGTCATGCCGCTCACGCCCGCGTTTCGGCCATGAATTTCGCGGATGGAGTGCTCGAAGGATTGGGTGTCCTCCGGGTGCAGGAGCGCGCCGCATGAGGCGTCCGTTCGGCTATTTTGTCCACCATCAGGGTCGAGGGCATGCCGAGCGCTGCGCAGCCTTGCTCCATGCCCTGCCCGCCGATCGGCCGGTCACGGTTTTCTGCGCCCGACCCACCATATTCCCGGCAATGCCACCGCAGGTGACGGTGGTCGAAATCCCGTCCCTGTTCGAGGAGGTCGAACCGGCACCCCCCGGTCTTGGCGATTTCCGCACACCCGTCACAATGCATTGTGCACCGTTGGGCTGGCCGACCATCACCGAGGCCATTGCGACGATTACCGGCTGGCTGCATCAAGCCCGACCCGAATTGTTCATCGTCGATGTCTCGGCCGAACTCGCGCAGCTCGCCCGCATTGCCTCGGTTCCGGCTGTTTTCGTACTGCAGCACGGCGATCGGAGCGACCCCGGCCACATGGCAGGGTATGAAAGCTGTGTCGGCTTTCTGGCACCTTATCATGAAGCGCTGGAACAACCCGATCGGCCGCCATGGATCCGCCCCCTGACCCATTATGCACCGGGGTTGGGGGCATCCATCGAAATTCCTGAACAGGCGGTAGCGCGGGCACAGCTTGGTCTTGATAATGACCGGGAGATGATCCTTATCCTATCGGGCCGAGGCGGCAGTGGTGCGCCGCTCGCGCCTTTGACAATGGGTGCCCGGGCGACACCCGACACTGTCTGGATCGCAATCGGTTCCGTCGCGCGGGAGTGGCATGAGACAATTCCCGGCAATCTGGAGCTTCGGGGCTGGACCGACACGCCGAATCTCTTCCTAGCAGCTGCGGATGTGGTGATTTCGGCGGCCGGCAATACGGCGATCCACATGGTTCTGCAGGCAGGCAGGCCATCGCTCGTCATCCCGGAATGGCGCTATTTCGACGAGCAGCGGGAAAAGGCACGGGCCCTGGCCCGCAATAACGCGGCGCATGTCCTCGATAGCTGGCCGGCCACATCCCATGGCTGGGCAGGTGCGCTCGCATCGGCTCGACGCATTGCTGCCGAAAGCCAGCGTGCGCTCCTATCGGCTACAGCAGCGGAGGATGCGGCGGGCTGGCTCGAAAATCTCGCCAGATGTCTGTGGCACCAGGAAACCACCGATCTTGCAGGAAGGATTGCTGCGGAATGACTGTCTCCGTTCTGACCATCGTCTATGGCCGCCGTGCTCACCTGATCAATCTGATCGAAGGACTCAGCCGACAGAGCGTGGTGCCGCACGAGCTCATTATCGCAGTCATGCACGAGCATCCCTTCGAAGGCCTGCCCGAGACACCCTTCCCGGTCCACCAGCTCCTCATTCCAGACCAAACGCTGCCGCTGGGCAGGGCCCGAAACGCGGCCGCAGCCAAGGCCTCGGGGACCGGGCTGATCTTTCTCGATGTCGATTGTATTCCCGGCCCGACATTGGTCGAGGACTATTCACGCTTTCTCGCTGCGGTCGACGGCCTCGTCATGGGTGAGGTTCTCTACCTTCCAGCCAATGCCGTCGAGGACCACTGGAGCTACGAGGCGCTGGACGTGATCGGCGAGAAACATTGCGATCGGAGGGGCCCCCCGGCCAAAATCGATCTCGAGATCTGCAATGATTACCGGTGCTTCTGGTCGCTCAATTTCGCCATGCGGACGACGACCTACGCTGCGATCGGTGGCTTCGATGAGCGCTATACCGGCTATGGTGGCGAAGATACCGATTTCGGGCGATGTGTCGAAGCGGCGGGTGTGCCCATCTATTGGTGCCGTGGGGCTCGGGCCTATCACCAGCATCATCGCCACCACATGCCGCCGGTGCATCATCTCCATAGTGTTCTGGCCAACAGCCGGGCGTTTCGCGACAAATGGGGTCACTTCACGATGGAGCACTGGCTCTATGCCTTCGAGCTGATGGGCCTGATCGAAAACACCGGAGACGACTACCGTATTCTGCGCGAACCGGACGAGGATGATCTGGCTCTGACAAAACAATATGGCGGCCAACCCTACGCTTCATCGGCCTGGGTCGTCCGGGACCTCAAGGCGCGCGTGGCGGCGGAGCAAGCGGCGCCGCCTCAGGCAGCAGCCCTTATCGCATCGGCATAAGCCTGCTCATAGGCTTCGGCGATGGCGTGATCACTGAAATGCGCCTCGACCCGGGCTCGCGAAGCCGCCCGCGGCAGATCCAACGCCAGCCGGATCGCCTGGGCGAGTGCTCCGACATCACCCGGTTTCGCATAGCGGCCGCAGGGACCGATAACCGCACGTGCGGCCCCGTTGTCGAATGCCGCAATTGGCAGTCCGCAGGCCATGGCCTCTACAGCCGTCAAGCCGAAAGGCTCCAGCCACATGGGAGTGAACAAGGCGACCGAGGCACGGCCAACCGCACGCGCCAGGGGCATGCTGAACAGCTGGCCGCGATAAGTAATGCCGTCATCCAGAAGGGGTACGACCTCGGTCTCAAAATAATCACGATCTTCGATTGAGCCGTAAAGCGTCAGGGGTATTTGGGCGATCCGTGCCGCCTGGGCGGCGAGGGCCGTGCCTTTGTTCGGTGTAATCCGGCCGAACCAGACGGCCGTTCCGTCGCCCTCGGACTGGAAGGGCCATTCGATGAGGCTGATACCGTTCGGCGTAACACGCACATTCGCCGGCACCGCATCCCACCATAAAGGGATCTGCTGATCCGAGAGAACGGTGAACAACGTCCAGGGCGACGAAGCTTTGCGGACGGCTTCCCGCAATGTGTGAAACGGCGGGACATGAAGTGTCGTCACCAGCGCTTTGCGGTTTTTGTCGGCCCATTCGATGGGGGCCGGATGGAGACTGTTATTGTGGATGACATCGAATTTGCCTCCAGCGACGCGGTCGACGATATGGGGCCATGTCGTATCCAGCCAGTCGTGCAGCGCCGGCGTGTCGTGCCAGAGCCGCATCGGAAAAATTTTGTCGTAGTGCTCGGGAATTGCCACTTCGAGGGGCAGTGTCGGATCGCTATCGCCACTTCCAAACAATGTAACGTCATGGCCGCGGCTCTGAAGGAGCTTCGTCAAACGCCAGGCGTGAGCCTCCATGCCACCGGCAAAAGGTTCTGCGATCGGGTGGCGCAGATGCGCTATGACGGCAATTTTCAAGGGTCGGACGGCTTTGAGCGATCCCTCATTCATGACACCTGCCGCAAATCTCCCACACCCGTCGGTGCGGGATCAAGTCGCCGGCCGCCGCAGAGTTCCGCCTTTGGCTAATCTTCCTCGATCGCGATGGCTCGCGCCGGGGCGCCATCCGAATGCGGCAGTTTGAGCGGCAGGCCAATGAACTCGACGCGATCTTTGGTGAGTGCCGTCATGTTGCAGAGATATTCGAACATGACGACACCCTTGAGCAGGAGCTCGACATGGGTCGTGTTTTCCTCGAATGCCGGCTGGCGCGCGCCCGTGACCATGTCCCTGATGCAATGGTCTTGCGGGAAGTCGTAGGCGATCGCCTTGATCTTGCGGGCATGGAGCCAGCGGCAGGCCTCGGCCGTCATGTAGGGAGCGCGGGTCCAGAATTCGGGCGTGTCGATCGATTCGACCATGTCCCAGCCGGCCCGTAACAGCACGATATCGCCTTCCCGCACATGCCCGCCCGCGGCCTTCACAGCGGCCTCGGTGACCGGCGCATCGGCGCCGACGGCGGAGATATCGACCACGGCCGCCTCGCCTACGGTCTGCTCAAGTGTGATACCATCCGTCGTATAGGCGCTCTTCGAGAAATGCCGCCCCGAATCCATGTGGGTGAAACCATGCACGGTGCAGCCGAGCCAGGTCACCTGGATCGGATCGCCGGCATCGAAGCTCTTGGCCTGGCGCCGTTCGACGGGCCAGCGAAAATGATCGGTCTTGATCGGTGTCGAAAGATCGATGATGCGTCGTGTCATTCAAGGACCCGAATAGCTGCCGGTACCCTCACAAGAAATCAGTCGCCGATCAAGCACGGGCGCAGGTCGTCTTCACCCTGAGGTCTCAGGCCTTGAGGTTCTCGACGAAGAATGCATGCGTGCGGGCCCAGGCCAGGGCTGCGTCGTCCTCGTCGTAGCGGCCGCCGGTCGGATTGGCGAACGCGTGGTTCGCGGTGTACCAGTGAACGGTCAGGAGATCGCGCTTGCCGGCCTCGTCCATGTTGCGCTCGAATGCACCCACCATTTCCGGATTGATCGAGCTGTCCTCGGTCCCGAAATGGCCCAGCACAGGACCCTCGAGCGCCGCCAGGTCCTCGGCCGAGCGGGTCAAATTGCCGTAGTAGATGACGGTCGCATCGACCGCGGCAGCGATCGAGGCATTGAGCGACCAACCGCCGCCAAAGCACCAGCCGATGGTTCCGACCTTGCCGGTCGAGGCCTCATGCCCGCGCAGAAATTCGACCGCAGCGACCAGTTGTTCGGTTGCGGCGTCGGCATCGACGGATCCCACGAGGGAGCGCGCTTCTTCGGGCGTGGTACCGACCTCGCCGCCATAGAGATCGATGGCCAAGGCGATGAAGCCCGCATTGGCGAGTTCCGCCGCCACCGCCTTGATGTTGTCGTTCAGGCCCCACCATTCGTGGATCAACACTATGGCCGGCGCCGGCGTCATCGCGGGCAGCGCGATCATGCCCGTAGCCTTGCCGCCGCTCGCGGTGTCGATCTCGACTGGCTCGAGACTTGCGCCCTGAGCGTGGGCGAGATCGGGATAGGCCAGCACGGTGGCCAATGGCAGGCTCGCCGCCCCCGCGAGAAACGCCCGGCGCTCCATCTCCGAAACCTTGATGGAAGGCAGATCATCCTTGTGGCCGCAGCCGTCGAGTGTGCACATCGTGATTTCCTCCTGTTTCAGCAGGTCGTAAGTTGAGTGTGGGCCCCGGTCCAGCTTCGCTCGCTGACAATTGCGTGTTCAAGAGCAGCCAGAACGGTTCGCCATCAGGGGAGAACGGTCATGCAGACCGTCAATAGCCGCTATATCGTCAATGACGTCGGTGTCGCCTCGTCATTCTACTGCAATTAGCTGGGGTTCACTCTGGTGATGGATCGAGCCCCCGGTTTCGCGTTACTGTCCAAGGGGCCGTTACGGCTCCATCTGAATGCCCCAGGCGCCGGCGGCGGCGCTGGCGAAAACATATGCCGGACGGCGCCAGACCGGAGCCCGGCGGTTGGAACCGGTTCCAGTTCCTGCTGCAGGACCCGTCCGGCAACCTCATCGAACTGTTCGAGCCGAAGGCATAAAGTGCCGATCGGCTTGGGCGCAGAACCGCAGCGCGATCGGTTGGTTTTCCTAGTTTGAACCCGCCTCGAGTGAACGCGTTCGACCGCAGAGTTGTTGCGGCGCGACGCCCAAACCCTTCCCGTTTCCATTCGCGTTCCGGCCTACCAATATGTCGCCCAAGACAAGGACCAGACGCCAGTCATGATCGGCGATCGTGACGGCTTTCTTGCGAAGGCTTCCCGCCGTCGGTTGGTCCCCGCAAATCCGAGCACCCGCCTCTGCAAGCAATGCTGCCAGTATTTCACCGGCACTCGTCGTCTTGGTACCGATAGTGACGTCGCCGAGCCGAAGGTCGCGTCCCGTACCGTGGACGACGTCCACACTGACTAAGCCCTCGAGGGTTGTCGTCGTCATTGGATAATGCCCGAGCGGCAAGAGTATCGCCGCGACCTGCTTCATCCGTTCGAAATCACCACCCTGGTTTTGCCGTAAATCCAGATCGATCGGGCCCGGACCAGCGGCGTCGAGAATGGATCGCAGGTCTCGCACGACACTGCGTCCGAAACGATAGATGGATACCGTCCTGCCGCTGACAGCAACCGACGGCTGGGAGCGCTCCCAGCGAATGGTATCGGTCTGCGGATGCGATACCGGCACCAAGGCGGTCGTCTCCGGATCATGCGCGGCGATGGCTCGCGCCAGACAGAGCGCGCCCGATCCGGCACAGCGCTCCTTGAATTGACGGACGTCACCAGCGAGATCCGGGCGAAGCTTCTCGATCTGGGTGACAAGCCGATCCTGAGCGGGATCGGCCCTGATCTCGGCAAGGGTCAGGGCCGCCATGGCCAGCGCCAACGGGAAGGCGGCCCCTAACGAGGAAACGCTCAATGGCAGTAGTTGAGCGCGCCTACCATATGGGCGCCCCAGGGATCATTGCCGACATTGTCGATAAGCGTGACGAGCGCGCGGCGTCGGACGTCGATCACCGCAACTTGGTTCGAACTCGAGAGGGCAACATAGAGCATGGTGCCATCGGGCGTGGTAACACCGGTCTCGGGAACACCTGGGAGGTCGATTTCGCCAACCCGCTCCATGGCGTCGAGGTCGAACACGACGAGTTTTTGCTCACCTCGGCTGATGACGAACGCCGTCGTCTCGAACCAGCCTGTGTTGACACCCGTCATATCGGCAGCACCCTTCAATCTCGCGACTTCCTCCAATGTCGCGACCGAAATAATCGAGACCGTCTCATCGCCATTGTTCGGCACGATCATGAACTTCCCATCCGCGGTCGGATAGGCCCGCCAGGGAAGATTTCCCGTTGCCAAGGTGCTGATTGTTTCCTGGGTGCGGAGATCGAGGACCGCCATCGCATCACCCTCGCCGAAAGCGGCAAATCCGAGACTGCCATCGGGGGTTGCGGTCACGTTGATGATGCCCTGGAATTCGGCGCTCTCGGGTGACGCCGTTGCCACCGTCTGCGGTTTGCCTACTGGAATTTCATTGATAACGGTGGCCGACGCCACATCGACGACGCTGACAAGATCGGCCCCGAGATTGCCCACATAGACCAGGCTGCCGTCAGGACTGAAGGTCATATTGTGCGGCTCGTAAAGGCCATCGACGCGCGACAACTCGCGATTCTCGACGAGCGATACGAAGGACAGAGTGCCGGCGCCGATATTGCCCACCGCGGCAATAGTCCCGTCCGGTGCCAACTCGATATGCTCCGGCTCGTGATCGAGGGTCAGGGTTTCAACGGTGTCGAGGGTTCGAAGATCGACGATGGAAACGGTATTGTCGCCGGTATTGCTCGCGATCATCTTCATGGTGCCGGCCGATACCGCGACCTGATGCGGCACAAGTCCCACCGGTATTCGGGTCGCCACCGTGTTGGTTCGAGCATCGATCACAGCGATATCGGCGGAATTGCGGTTCGGCACGAAGACGTAATGGCCAAGATCCTCGAGCGCCTGGGCCGGCAAGGCCATTCCGGTCAGAAGAGAGGCACAAGCAAGAGAGTTCTTTGCCTGGTTTCGAAACGACATGGTGCGGCTCCTTTGATGAGCGTAATCCATGCCGCGACGCCGAAAGGTTGCAACCCCATACTCAGCGCGCCCCGCACTGAGCCGACATCGAGGCGGACACGCAGCGGCAGGTCTTCTGGCTCACGCCTCAGCGGGTTTGCCGGCCTTCCCAGATACACCAGTTCCCTGACGCACCCAGTGGCATCTTCGGCGAACCCTCCGCGCTTACAGCTGCGGGGACAGCTGCGGATTTGGTTGAACCAAACGCCTCAACCGCACCGCATTCCCTTTTACTTCAGCGAAGCAACACCTCGCTCGAACCGCTACAGGTCTTCTATCCCGCTCAAACGGCTCTCTGTAAAGGACAAGAGCGCTCGGCAACGGCTCTGGCGCACGAATGAGCCAAGAGGCTCGTTCAAGGAGACTTCATGGATCGTCGGTTTGACGGGTTTGCTCCTCTTGATAGCTCCGCATTCTTTCGGACCACGTCGATTTGACAAAATTCAGAACGGCGCGGATCTCCTCATCGGCAAGTTGCCCGGCAAATCCGGGCATGCCGCTCGTGACGCCTTCAACCCCCATCCGCCGCATCGCTTCCTGTCCGCCGAACTTGGTGTAGGCAAAGAGGACGCTGTCCGGGTGGTGCCAGGTATGACCGTCGGCGTCATGCGGTGGTGCCGGGAATACGCCATCCTCGTTCCGCTCCCTCCAGTTGGCTTGACCTTCGAGGTTGGCACCATGGCAGTTGGCGCATTGCGCCGCATAAATCGCGGCACCACTGATGCGCGCCCCTTCCGATGGCGCCGGTGGGCCGGATCGTCGTTCTTGCAGCGTGAAAGCTATGACGGCGATGGCTGTGGCAACAATGGCCATTCCGCCGATGGCGAGCCGCCGACGCTGTGTCATGTCGCCCTTTGCGAAGCCTTTGACGGCAGCAGGACGAGCCGGTCGGCGCTGTCTCCGTCCTCAGCAGGATGTTCCACCTTTGCGGTGTCGCCATGGCGTGAACGCCCCAAGGACCGCATCAAGACAAAATGTGCGCCCGAACAGAGCGCGAGAGGCGCCAGCGCCACCGCATAGCCACCCATTCCAGCGATCGTCCCGCCGCCAACGATGAGGAATGCGACCGGCAAAAGCATGACGATGCAACAGACCCACATTGCATATTTCACGATTCGACCTCCTTTCACCGCCGTCGATGCACGTAGATTGATAAGTCGATGATCTACGATTTCGCCGGGTTCATTAATCGGCCCGCGCCTCCTTCACGAATTCCTGGAGTTGTTGCAAAGGAACGAGGCCGGGAATAACACGATCGCCCACCGGGACCGTCGGCGTCCCCGAGATTCCAAGAGTGCGCGCAAGTTCCATGGACGCATTGATATGGTCCTCGACCTCCGGCGCTTTCATATCCTCTTGAAGTTGATCGACATCGAGGCGGAGTTCTTGCGCCGCTTTCAACGTCGACTCTTCGCTGACACGGGACTGGCTCATCAAAGCCCGGTGCATTTCTTCATACTTGTCCTGCCTTCGCGCGGCCAGGGCAGCGCGGGCGGCAAAGACCGAGCCGTCTCCGAGGATCGGCCATTCCCGATAGACGAGGCGGATGCCATCGTCTTCCTCGAGCAAGGGCTCGATCATCTCGGCGGCCCTTTTGCAGTAGGGGCAGTTGTAATCGAAAAACTCGACAATCGTGACGTCGCCCTCCGGATTACCGAGGACCGGGGCATTGGGGTCATTGTCGATCTCATCGCGCCGCGACTCCAGGGTACTTTGTGCCGCTGAAATCCTGGATTGCTGATCTCGCTGCTGCAGGATTGCAATGGCCTCTCGAAGGATTTCCGGGCGTTCGAGAATAGCTTCGAGCGCCAGCTCCCTAATTCGCCTTTCCTCGGCCTCATCGAAGTCCTGGGCCGCCACAGGCACGGTCCAGACGATCATTAACGCCAATGTGAAACTGAGGAATATTCTCATCGATAGATCCTTTGACAATCTGCGGGCTTGCTCAGCGTAGATGACGCCGCTGGGAGCACGATCCTGCGAGTCCATGTCATGCAACCCTTAGCCACGTCGTCATGCCGCCGGCAGCGTGTTCGAGCATATGACAGTGTAGCAGCCAATCCCCCCGGATCGTCGGCGACGAAGGCGATCTCGGCGGTCTCGGCGACGGTTTCAAGCTCGCCCGGCTCGAAGAACATCCGCTTCCAGCCGCCGACACCGTCGTGGAAGCCGAACGGGAATTTCAGGCCATGCGGTGGCGGTCCGCCGGCGACGGCCGGCACCGAGCCGACCGCGGCCCAAAGATCGACGATATCCTGGTTGGTCAGGCCGGTGTAGAAAGTGTAGGGGAATGATGGGAAATAATGCTCGCCCGTGGGACTCTCGCCTGCCGTCAAGGCCCTCGCGAAATCATCGAGCGACCAGCCGCCGATGCCGTCCTCCGGATGGGGCGTGATGTTGGGCGCATAAAAACTGCCGAAATCGGTGCCGATCTCGGCACCGCCGGCAAGGACCGCACCGCCACCCTCGACGTCGGTATGGCATCCGATACAGCCCGCGAGGCGCGCCACATAGGCCCCTCGGTCGATATCCCCGGTCAAACCCGAGAGATCGCGGTCAGGAACCTCCGGGCTCTCGACTACCCAGGAAGCGATTGCGCCACCGCCGATGAAGATGGCGGCGCTTGCCGCCATCCAGCCGACCTTCCGCACTACTGCTCCTCGCGAAAGACTTCGTGGCAGCCGGAGCAGGTCTGGGCGAGTTGCATGAAAGCGGCGTCGGGCGGCATCTGCGCCAAGTTCTCGGCACTCGGGGCAGCGACTTGGCCAGTCATCATCATGTCGCTGCCGCCCATCATACCCTGGCCGCCCATCATGGCATGGCCGCCGCCATGAGCGCGATCGTTGCCAGCAGCCGCTGCCAATGCTGAAGCGTAGTCGGTGAGTTGCGCCGAGAGGTCCTCAAAGCTTTCCCAATCCGTCCAGATCGCAGGCAGCGCCTCGGTTGGTGGGTCGAGGCTGCCCTCCGGAAACAAGCTCGTTATCGCGTCGCCGCCATGGTCGCCGATCTGGGTTGCGAGAGACTGCACTGCCGCGACCTCGTAGCTGATCTTGCCACGCATCATGGCAGTCACCTGGTCCATGGCATCGCCCATGGCTTCCATCAGCTCCATTCGCTCTTTGACAACACCCATGCCACCGCCATGGGCAAGGGCCAGCGACGGCGCCGAAATGACTGAAAGCGCCGCGAAGGCAGCGATTGCCGACTTACCGTTCACGTCTCTATCCTCGTTGTGGGTGGTCGAAGAAACGCATCCTGACGACGTTGACGGGGGCCTGGGCGACAACCGCTGCTCAAATGATCAGACGAAACCCCGTGACCACAAAAACGGCATCTCTCCCCTCGCCGTCGTTCCGCGCGATGTCGGCGCTTTCACCGAAGACGCGCTCATAGTGCACGCCGACATAAGGTGACAGGCGCCGGTCCAGGAGATCGTAGCCAAGCCGTGCGCCGAGCTCGAGCCGCGGTCCCCAAGCGCCGGTGCCGATCGCCCGGTCATCGGTGAAGGGAAGATCGAGGTCGAGGCGCGGGATGAGCGTGATCCGGTTGGTGATCAGGGCTTCATACTCCACCTCGAGGCCAAAAAATGGCTTATCCGAAACGAAGAGATCGGCATCGATCTCGAACCATTGCGGCGCCAGGCCATGAATGCCGAGGACGCCATAGGCACGGTTGGGGCCGCTCGGTGTGTCAATGCGCACACCGATCACCGCATCGAAAAAATCCGAGATCGGCGTTTGCACTCGTGCCTGATTCTCGAGTGTTTCGAATGCGTTCCCGTCGATGTCGAACTCGGCCTCGCTACGCCATAGGAATTGCCGCTCATCGGTGCCGACGATGGCATCGAAATCCCAGGCGAAGATGTCGTCCTCATCGCCGAAGCGGTATTCGAGTTGCTCGACCCGAACGCCCCAAATCAAGGGCTCGGCGCGGAGGGGAGCCGACATGGTTAGGAGGGCGGCGGCCGAAGCCACCGCCGGAATTCTCCAATGAAGCATGACCTTAGCCCTTGCGAGGGGCAGTGAGAGCTGCAGCCTTCCCGATCGGACCGCCTTCGACCACGATCTTGCGCATCATCCCCGCCTCCATGTGGTAGGCGAGGTGGCAGTGGAACATCCATTCGCCCGGCGCATCGACCTCGGTTTCCATCGAGACCGTGGTCCCGGGGGCAACGCTGACGACATGCTTGGCGGGGTTCGAAGCGCCATTGCCGTTGTCGAGGATCGACCACATGCCGTGCAGATGCATCGGGTGGCTCATCATCGTCTCATTGATGAAGGTGAAGCGGACGCGCTCGCCATAGCGCAGCCCGATCGGCTCGGCGTCACTATACTTGATCCCGTCGATCGACCAGATGTAGCGCTCCATATTGCCGGTGAGGCGAAGCTCGATCTCCCGTGTGGGCGCACGATGTTCATAGAGCGGCTGCTGGGCCTTGAGATCGGCATAGGAAAGGAATTTGCTGCCATTCGCGGCCTTTGGCGTCAAGCCGCTGCCAGTTGCGTAGAAAGGATCGCCCGCTGCGCCCGCCATGGCACCATGGTCCATGCCGGGCATTGACGTTGCGCCCATGACCGTGCCGTCCGGCATGGTGTGCGTTCCT
>JBGSYN010000049.1:0-6733 GCA_041750975.1 Geminicoccaceae bacterium
ACGCCGACACAGGCACGGTAGCGGTCGATGATCTCGCGATAGTCTTCCGGATCGAGACGCTCGGACATTCGTGTGGAGCCGACGAGATCGCTGAAAAGAACCGTGAGCTGGCGGCGCTCGCCAACAGGTTCGACCACGGCAGGCCGATCGCGCACCGGCTCCATCGACGGTGCTGCCAAGGTGATTGCAGCGCCGCACGCGACACAGAATTTAGCACCGGCGATAGCGCCTTCGCCACACGCACCGCAGCGCAGACCGAGCTGCGTGCCGCATTCCAGGCAGAACTTCGCACGCGCCGGGTTTGCCGTCTTGCATTTCGAGCAATGCATGCGCGCCTCAACCAAACCCTACTTGTCCTTATTGTCTGGCCCGCGCAACCAGTACTCTTTGACAATAAAGTCTTGAGAACCCTGCGCTGTCCAAAGACTCTAGGCCAATCTAACCAGGCAAGTCGAGCAGCAATAGCCTCAGCAGCGGAGAAGCTACCCGATTCGGTCACTTTTAGAGCGGGAGAAGGAACTCACTTCGAAGTGATACAACTTATAGGCGTGCCGATGGGAGAGACTATTTCACGCCCATTATTGGATTGTTTTCCTTGTCCAGCCGTTCGCGATCATCAGCGTTCCTTTACAGCTAAACAAAACTTTGGTATCGATCACAAACTTTCGATAGCTAGGTTTGTCTGATTGCCCCTTATCAGTGAGGTTCGAGTTTCGCCGACGTCAGGCTGACGCAACGATCGATGCTCTACTCGATCACCTGACTTGGCGGCAGTCATAGGCGTTAGCGGGCCGACCAAACCAAGCAATCCATCTTCGGTGATCGCAATCAATAAAGCCCCTGGGAGGCCATCATGCGATACAGATCGAACGCCCTATTCTACGCCGGCCTTGCACCAGCCCTTCTCATATTAGCATTACCGGCGGCGTCGCAGCAATACCAGCAAGCGCCTATGCTTGACGCCGCTGCCGCCGATGGAAAATTGTCACCGGTGGCCGCGCGGCTCCCGGACAATCCAGAGGTGTTCGAACCGTTCGAGAGCATCGGCAAGTATGGCGATGTCATGCGATTCGGAATCTCCGGCTTTGCCGACATGGAGCAGATCCAGAATTGGGCCGGCAATATGGGTCTGGTTCAGCAGGACTACGATACCAACTACACGACGATCATTCCAAACGTCGCCGAATCGTTTGAAATCACCGATGGCGGCAAGACCTTCACGTTCCATCTGCGGCAGGGCATGAAGTGGTCAGACGGTATGCCATTTACCGCCGATGATATCGAATTCAGCGTCAATGATATCCTGCTTCACGAGGACATGGCGCCGGTTCCGGTCATATGGACGGCGGGCGACAAGATATTCAAGTTCCGCAAGATCGACGACCTCACGGTCGAGTTCTCCTTCGAGGCGCCCTATGGCGACTTCCTTCACGAGCTCTCCGACCGTCGCTACATCACGCCGACTTACTACCAGAAGGCCTACTGCTCTCAGGCGCATCCCGACTACAATGAAAACCTGGCAGCCGATCTGGCGGCGAACAATCTCTCCGATTGGCGCGACTACCTGCTGCAATTGTGTGGCGACCCACACCTGACGCCGGCGCGTTGGAGCAATCCCGAACGGCCATCGCTGGAGGCTTGGGTGATCAAGGAACCCTATGCCGGCGGCGCCACCCAGGTAGAGCTGGAGCGCAATCCTTATTTTTGGCAGGTCGATCCGGAAGGGAACCAATATCCGTATGTCGACACACTGATAGGCACAATCTATTCGGATCCCGAAGGCCTCTTGCTGGGTGCGATTGGCGGCAATATCGATTTCGGCTTCCGCAAATTCGAGGCGACGGCCAACCGCCCGGTGTTAGCCGAGAACGCGGAACGTATCGGGGCCGAACTCTATGAGGTGACGGCGATTGGCGGAACCAGCCTCTTCTTCACCTTCAACCTGACTCACCAGGATCCCGAGCTTCGCGAATTGTTCAATGAAAAAGACTTTCGCGTGGCAATGTCGATTGGTTTCGACCGGCAGGAGGTAATCGACACGGCATTGCTTGGCGTCGGAGAGCCGTGGCACAATGCGCCGTTCGAGGACAGTGCCATGTATCATGAGAGGTACGCGACCCAGCACCTCGAGTTCGACCCGGAGAAGGCCAATGCACTGCTCGACGGGCTGGGCCTTACCGAACGCAATGCGGAGGGCATCAGGCTATTGCCAAGTGGGAAGCCTATCACATTCAATATAGAAGCAACAGTCGCGCGACCCGAACTTAACGACCAATTGGAAATCATGGCGATGCAATGGCGCGAGAACATTGGCGTTGATGCGCGGCTCAATGCTTCGGAACGCGCGCTGATGATGGCACGGGTCAATAACAACGATCACGATGCCACCGCATGGGACGACCATTCGAGCTGGCTCCCCGGCCGCCTTCCGACGGGCATGGTGCCCATCGAATTCGATTCCCGATGGGCCATCGCTTGGGCCGATTGGTACAAGTCGGGCGGCACGAGCGGCGAGGAACCCCCGGAACACATCAAGGAGCGTTTTCGCCTTTACGAGGAATCCAAGAGTGCGCTGACCTTCGAGGCCCGACGGGACATCTACCACCAAATTGCGGATATCGCGGCCGATCAGTTCGAAACCTTCGGCGTCTCGAAAAATGTGTCGAACTACGGACTGAAGAAGATCGCCCTGGGCAATGTGCGTCCGAGCAATCCGTCAACCTCGCAATATCCGCCGGCCCTGCAGCGTCCCTGGACCTTCTATTGGGATACGCCGGACGGCCATCGCCCGTAGCGACGTGCGGAACGTGTTGGAGGAGGTGTATCGGGACTAATCCCGCAGCACCGCCATCTGGGTGTTATGCCAGCCGAGCCAGACCTCGGTTCCGACCATCGCCGCCGCGGTTGTCGGATCCAGAGCTACGTGCAAAACGACATCGCCCGCTTGATTGTCGTGCATCGCGATATCCAGGACAACGCGTGCGCCCTTGAAGATGCGATGGCGGATCTGACCGCTGAATCTGTTGTCGAGGTGCGTCGGCAACAGCTCCGCCCGTGCCGCACAAGCGATGCATTCGGGCCGAATGGCAGCACCAACGGTGGCGTTGGCCTTGGGCATCCGATAAGACGCGGCTGCATGGAGTGTCATGCCATGCCAATCCAGCACCAGCCGATCTCCTTCCACGCCGAGGACGGTGCAATCCAGAAGGTTGGTGTCGCCGATGAAATCGGCGACGAAGCGGCTTTGCGGGTGATGGTAGAGGGCTTCGGGCGTGCCGTCCTGCTCGATGCGGCCGGCATTCATCACGATGATCCGATCCGACATCGTCAACGCTTCTTCCTGGTCGTGGGTGACGAAGACGAACGTCTTGCCGGTGCGTTGCTGAATGCCCTTGAGCTCGACCTGAACCTGGCCCCGCAGTTTGGCGTCGAGCGCGCCCAAGGGCTCATCGAGCAACAGGAGCTTGGGATCGGGTGCCAGGGCCCGGGCCAATGCCACGCGTTGCCGCTGACCGCCCGAAAGCTGATCCGGCATGCGGTCGCGCAATACGGACAGCCCCAGGAACTCCGTCAGGGTATCGATGCGCGCCTTGATCTGGTCCCTGGTCTGGCCCTTGAGCTCGAGACCGAAGGCGATGTTGCGCTCGACATTCATATGCGGAAAGAGCGCGTAATCCTGAAAGACCATATTCACATCGCGCCGGTTCGGCGGCACCCGGGTGACATCCTCGCCGTCGAGAATGATCTTGCCTCGGGTCGGCATTTCGAAGCCGCCGAGCATCCGCAATGTCGTGGTCTTGCCGCAACCCGAAGGTCCGAGGAAGGTAACGAAATCACCCTCCGCGAAGACCAGATCGAGATGATCGACCGCCACCACCTGGTCATATCTTTTGCTGACATGCTCGAGCCTGACGATAGTCCTGGCGTCGTTCGCGGGCGCGTTCATCGAGAAACCCTCATGTGGCCGCGGGCATGCGGCGCATCGAACGTTCCGCCCAAAGACCGAGCACGGCGGTCAACACCAGAACTACGGTGGAGATTGCATTGATCTCGGGCGACATGCCGGAGCGCAGCATGGCGAAGATCAGGACCGGCAGGGTCGGCTCGTAACCGCCGAGGAAGAACGAGCGCACGAAATCATCGAAGCTCAACAGCATGCAAAAGACGCCTGCACCGATCAGTGCCGGCTTCAGATAGGGCAGCGTGACCCGCAGGAAGGCGATGAGTTCATCGGCTCCAAGATCCCGGGCCGCTTCGATCTGACTTTTGGGCTGGGCGCTCAAACGCGCCATGACGACCAGCGTAACGAACGGCACGTTATGGATCGTGTGGCCGAAAATAATCGCACCCATGCCCGGCTCGACATTGAGCAGCTGGATGAAGATTCGAAGCGAGATTGCCGAGATGATGCCTGGAATCACCGCCGGCAGGCAGGTCACGGCGAAGACCAGAAGCTTGCCGCGAAAGCTTCGGGGGCCAATGAAGCAGGCGACCCAGGTCCCGATGAAAAGCGAAAGAAATGTGCTCGAAAGCGCGATGGCCATCGAGAACAGAAAGACGGTGATGACCTCGCCATCCTGAAAGACCTCAAGGTACCATTGCATGGTCCAGGCTTCGATCGGAAAGCCGATGAACTTCGAATCCTTAAAGCCCATCGTGATCATCAAGAAGAGCGGCACGAACAGATAAAGGACGAACGCCCAATAGGCCACGGACAGAAGGGCGCGGGTCTGCGCTGTCACTACACTATTCCCTTCCCGCTCCGGCCCATGAGTTTGAGAAAAAGACCGGCGATGACGAGCGTGGCGATCAGCATGATGCTGGCGAAGGCCGCACCTATCGGCCATTTGTCGCCGGCGACATGGAAAAATCCGGCAATGGTCTCGGAAAATAACGTGGTGCTCGGTCCGCCCAGTAAGACCGGGGTGGCGTAGTATCCGGTCGAAATGAGAAAGACCAGCGTGCAGCCGGAGGCGATGCCGTCTTTGGATAAAGGCAGCGTTACCTTGAGGAGCCGGGCCCACGGACCGGCCCCCAGATCGGCCGCCGCTTCCCGATAACTGTTGGGTATTTTTTCAAGTGCCGAATACAGCGGCAGCAGCATGTAGAGCGAGGTCAGGTAGATAATGCCGACGCTCAGCGAAAAACTGGTATACATGAACGGGATCGGCCGGTCGATCAGGCCGAGCCAGCTCAGGACGAGGTTGACGAAGCCGCGATTGCCCAACAGGATCATGATCGCGTAAATGCGGACGATCTCGCCCACCCAGAACGGCACCAGCAGCAACAGGAGGAACAAGAGCTGCCGGTTTCGCCGGACATGCTTTGCCAGGAAATAGGCGACGGGATAGGTCAGGAGCAGCGTCGTGATCGTCAGTACGGTGGCGAAAGCCATCGTCCGCAGAAACGGGACGACAAAAATGTCGTCGCCGAAAAAGGCCATCCAGTTGGCGAAGGTCACGACCGGCTCGATGCCCCGCGTCGGCGGATAGGCATCGAGGAAGCTGATCCTAAGCATCTGCAGGATCGGGCCCAGGTGCGCGACAAACACCCATAGCAATGGAAAGAGGGCCAGCAACCAGAACCGCCGCCGCTCGCCGCCGAGCATGGTTGCGGCAACGCCGCGATAGAGCGAACTAGCGGCGACGGCGGACCAGAATCCTCTGCTCGGGGCGATGCCAACCGTGGAATCGACGGTTGCGTTCAACCCCCCATGCCGCGGGGAGACCGTGGCCGGCCTCCCCCATCGAAGGCTCAAGCAGCCTTCACTTCCTCGACCGCGGGGTCGACCAGATCATATTTCATGTCGTTCGCTTCCGCGCGGAAGAACTGCAGACCCTTCAGTTCCTCCTCAGAGAACGAAGAGGCGCGCTGCTCGAGTTCGCTGAGATACTGATCCGATCCCCTGAAGGTCGAGATAAAGCCGGACGCCCGGGTCATATTGGCGCCGATTTCGGGCTCCGCCAGAATGGCGTCGAGCAGAATGTAGGCGTTGTCCGTGTTCGGCCCGTTCTGCGCGACGTTGAAATTGTAGACGAAGCCGTAGGAGCCTTCCTTCGGGATCGTCATATCGACCGGAAAGCCGTCCATGATCAATTTCGAGATCGAGCCGGACCAGGCATGGGCCAGAACGATGTCCTGATTGATGAACATCTGCTGCACTTCGGCACTGGCATCGTAGAATTTCCGGACTTTGCCCTTGTTGGCGATCATGAAATCACGGGCCTCGGCGACGACCTCGGCGGCTCGCTCGGGATCGCCGATATATTCGATCATGTTGGCGTCATGACCCTGATAGAGCATGACGACCGACATCATGTCCTGAATGATATAAGCGGACTGGCCCGCATATTTTTCGCTGAACATGACGTCCCAGCTGGTGGCCTCATCCGCGCTGACGATCTCGGTATTGTAAGCCAGAACCTCGGCACCGCTGAGAATGGGCACGCCCCATTTCTGACCGTCGATCAGGGTCCAGTCGGCATCCGAATAGACCGGATTGATCGTCGACCAGTTTTGCAGGCGAGCGACATCGAGGGGGGCCACGAGGTCGGATTCGATGAACTGGGCAAACCTGTGCCCTGCGACCGTGACGATATCCGCCGTCGGGCTCGAGGCCTCGGCACTCATCAGATTGAATTGTTTGCCCTGATCGTCGACCAGCCGGATGCGGATCTCGATGCCGGTCTCGTTCTCGAACGCTTCCTTGAAATCGTCCGGAATGAAATTGGCG
>JBGSYN010000050.1:0-22857 GCA_041750975.1 Geminicoccaceae bacterium
GGCTGCTCGAGCAGCACGGCCGGCCCCGGCATCGGCGGCAATCGATCGGCATAGACAGGCCGCCGGGCGAGGGCGATCACCTGTTCGACCGCAGCGCCTCGCGCCAGCCTTCCGAATTGATCGGCCGAGACGACGGTGACATGGCGCTCCAGCCAGGGGACCATATCGGGGGCGAGTGCCGCTGCAGCGCCGAGCAGTTCGGGCTTGTCCGCGGTGCAGGCGATCTCGATCGCGGCATCGAACCGGAGCGCATGCTTCAGCGGATGCAGACCCTCGAGCACGGCGAATTGCGGATCGCGGTAGGCCTGATGGAAACGCTCGAGCAGCGGCGTCATCGGACCGTCTTTGAGTACTGAAGTACTCGCAAGGCTAAACCACCCTCACCGTCTCAAGAACTCGTTCACCACTCCAGGCCACCCTCCTCCCGTGACGCGCAAGCCATGCCGTCGCGGCAAGGAGAATAAAGATGAAACGCCTCCGTCATCTGGTGGTCTGTCTCGCCCTGTTCGGCGCCGGCACGGCGCAAGCGCAGGGGCAGGGCTCCCCTGCGGTCTTCGGGACCGTCGAATATGCCGCGCATTCCTATGCCGACCTGCCGAAATGGGGCCGGGTGCTCGACGGCATCGCGCGTGAACGGGTCGTGTACGAGGCCTGCGCGCAGGACGCCGACGCCTGCCCTTCGCAGCGCGCAATGGCGTGGATGGCGGCGCTCAAGAGTGCCGAGGGAGCCTCCCGATTCGAGCAGCTCCGCAGGATCAACGGCTTCGTCAATCAGCGGCGCTACCGCGACGATGCGAGCAATTGGGGCGCCAGCGACTATTGGGCGACGCCGCTCGAATTCCTCCGGTCCTCCGGCGATTGCGAGGACTACGTGATCATGAAGTATGTCTCGCTGCGGCAGCTCGGCTTTCCGGCGGAAGCGCTGCGCATGGTCGTGCTCCAGGACACGGTGCGCGATCTCGCCCACGCGGTTCTGTCCGTCGCGATCGACGGCGATATCGTCATTCTCGACAATCTGACCGATGCGGTGCTCAGCCATCGCCGCATCAAGCACTACAAGCCACACTACTCCGTCAACGAGATTACGCGCTGGTCTCATCTGACGGCTAACGAACTGGTCATGGCCGCCAACAACTGATCGGTTCGCAGGCGGGGCGTTCGTTCAGGGGCTTGCAGACTGCGATCCGTTCGAGGCCTTCAGACAACGCTGGCCAACGCCCAAATCGACGAAAGCCGCAACGGCGGCCGGCGGGAACAGGAACGCCGAGGCAGCGACGGTCAGGCCCCTCAGGGCCGTGCCGAGATCGGGCCTCGGCGTTACGCTCACATCGTCGAAAGGTCCGGAGACGCCGACCGGCACCGAAAGGTTAAGCGTCATACCTCTCGAGCGAGGCGTCAGTGTGAGATCGACCCTCTCAGCGCCGAAATTGATGTCGCCCTGGCCGGCAATCGACGCAACCGCGGTGTCCAGGTAGAGGATCCGGGGCGTGAGGACGCCATTCTGGATGGGGCCCTCCAAGACAGCGCAGTTGAGCTTGGTCCAGCCGCCCCCGTCGCGGGAAAACAGCGAGCCGAAAATGCTCCTCAGGCCACCGACGAAAAGATCGAGAAGCTGCGCCTGGACCTGTCCCTCCCCGACGAACAGCCGGATATTGCCGTTGCTGGATTTCAACAGGCCTTCCAGATCCGTACCGGTAGAGAGATTGGTGAGGCGCAGATGGAACGGCGCTTCGACATAGTCCGGAACCTCGGTGCCGACAAAGACCAAATCGAGCGGCACGTTCTGGACCGTTAGGTCCTGGCGGATCTGGTAGGTCTTTTCGGTTGACTGAATGCTGATAATGGCATCGACGGCGCCGTTGCCGATATCGAATCCCAGCGGCTGCAACGTCAGATTGCCATCCTTGACGACCGCCTTGACCTCGAGCTCGGTCAGATCGAATTGCTCGATGGCGAGGCTGTCGCCTTTGAAGGACAAATCGAGCTCGACCTCGTTCAGGAAGGCCAGATCTATGGAACCGTCCGCGTCTTCCTCGCTGGCATCATTCGCTTCGGACGCCCGGGAAAGCCCCAGATCGTCGCCGAGCAACTTGTCGCTCTGCAGCTCCGCCTTGATCGTCGGTTTGGCGCCCGAGGCATCGATCCGGCCGGAGCCGGTGATATTACTCCCACCGAGAATAACCGCCAGGCGCTTGACGTCGAGCAACTCATTTTGTCCGGACAAGGCGAATTCGGACTTGAGAGGTCTTGCCTTCGGCAAGACATCGGCGAACAAGGGGGCCAGCGCTCCCGGAGCCTGGGCCTCGATCGAGCCTTCGACGTCGAGGATCGGCCCTGTTTGGTTGCCGCCGCCAGCTTTGAGCGCACCTTTGAGATCGGCTTTCAGCCCGCCATAATTGCCGTTGAGCGACAGCGCCGGGACCGGCGGATCCTGGAATAGATCGCTGAGTTTCGCCAGTTCGATATCGGTCTCGTAGGCGATATCGTTGACCTTGCCTTCGACAAAGCCGCCGAGCGGCGCGCCGAAACCGCTCATCCGCAGCAATCCGCCACCGATGCCTCCGGCTATCGCCGTGCCATCGGCATCGGCGTAGGCGATGTCGAAATCCGTGATCTTGACGACTTCGAGCCATAGTTCCGGTGTCCCGGCCGCATCGCCACCACCAAGATCCGGCAGTGTCAGCAGGTCCCAATTCGAGACCCCTTCCGAGTTGGTCGCGAGATTGATCGCCGTTTGGAACAAAGCCGCCTCGGCAAAATGCAGCCTGCCCTGCAATAAATCGGCGAAGGGGAAGGTTAGCGAGAACTCATCCAGCCGCAGCAAAAGGTCGGACGTCGCCCATGAAGGATTGGCGATCTCGAGGGAATGTATATCGAACTGGCCATTGCCGTCCTTGACGACGAAGGCGGTATCGAGATCGCGCCAGGGCAGACCCAGCCCGTCGAGTTCGCCGAGGGTCGCCGCAAAATCGAGATTGCCGATCTGCTCGATATCCGGCGGTTCGTCGCTTTCATCGCTGGCCGTGGCGTCGGTATTCGGCTCAGGCAGCAAGTCGTCGAGGTTCAGCCGGTCGCTCCTGATCGCTCCGCCATAAAGCCGGCCCTGGCGCGGATACCGGAGATTGAGATCGACGGACGCGTTGCGGCCCGCGAGTTCGACATCGAGACCGTTGGCCTTGAGATCCTGGAATCCGCCCTCGACCTTCCCCGAGGCCTTGAAGGGACGCCCGGACGGCAGGGTATGTTTGAGATCCGGGGCGAGCCCCTCGAACGGCCCCGCCTCAGCCTCGAGATCCACCGCATAGCTGAAATCTTCGCCGCCGGTATCGATGTGGCCGTCACCCTTGAAATCGACACCGCCGAACACGCCCTGGAGCACCGCAGCACTCTTGCCGCCACCCTCCATCAATGTGCTGAAACCTGGCAGATGCAACTCGACATCGAATGGGAAACCCTCAATGACACCTTTGAGTTCGCCTTCGAGTTCCTCTCCTTCGGCATCCTTGACGAAATGCGCCTCGACAAGGTCGAATTTGACCATGCCGCGTGGATCGACATGCACAAGATCCAAGTCTTCCACCTGAACGTTGCGAACGTCGATTTCGAAGCCGTTTTTTGCATTATCGCTCTGGGCCGCCGGCGGCGCGGCGGCGGCGTTCGGATCGGCTTCCCAATTGCCGAGCGCCTGGTCGTTCTCCTCGAGATTGACGGTCACGCCGTGCATCGAGACATCGTCGACGATCAGCAATCCCTGGAACAACGGCAAGAGCTGCGCTTCCAGGCTCAGCTTTTCGATCGTCGCCAAAGCATCCGCCTGGCCCCACGAGGCGTTGTCAATCCAGATATTCTGGACATTGAGCGTCGGCCGGTAATCGAGGGCGATGCGAATTAGGCCCCGCAGCTCCACCTTGCGGCCGAGCGCGTCGCTAAGCTTCGCTTCGATCGGTTGCCGGAATCGCTCGAGGCCGAACAGGTTGAGGCCGACGACAACAGCCACCGGCACAGCGATCACGACGATCGCCGCCGCCCAAAAGATGCGGCGAATCCACATACGTCCTCCGTAAAGCGTACGACCCCAGGGGCGGTTGTAGCGCTTACACGAGGGCTGACAAGGGCAACTAGTGGACCCGGGCGAGCGTCAACAGTTCGTCGATGACGCCAAGATCGGTCACGACGCGCGGAACCTTGTGCTGGCCGCCATATTTGCCGCGCGAGCGCAGCCAAGAGGCAAAGGTGCCACGAGGCACCGCATGGACCACGGGAGCTTGGACACCCTGTGGCACGATTCGGCGCTCTTGATAGTCCTCGTTGGCACGGGCAAGCAGATCGTCGAGTCTTTCCGAGAAGGCGGCCAGCCGCTCGCGGCCCGGCATCGCCCCGTCGAATTCGACGACATAGACGTGCCGGCCCAAAGCCTCGCGGTCACGCGCAAACTCGGTGCCGACCGTGAATTCGCCGGTGGCAAGCCCAAGATCGTCGGCCGATTTGATCAGACAGGTCTGGACGAGCTCGCTGGTCAAATGCTCGCCGAAACCGGACAGCATATAGGAGGTCCGGCCCTTGATAAGAATGCGATGGGGGTTGGTGTCGACGAACTCGACGACATCGCCGATGACATAGCTCCAAAGACCGGCGCATGTCGTCAACACGATCGCATAGTCGATTCCGGTCTCGACATTGCCGACCCAGTGCCGCGTCGGGTTCGACGAGCCAAGTTCGCCCACCGGGACGAATTCGAAGAAGAGGCCATTATCGAGATTGAGCCGCATGCCCTCGCCCGGACCACGATCGGCAACCGCAATGAAGCCTTCACTCGCGGCGTATACTTCACGCAGTTCCGCATTGCTGCCTTCGAGCAGCGAGTCGAACCGCTTCTTGTAGGGAGCGAAGCTGACACCCCCATGCACGAGCATTTCGAGATTGGGGTAGAAGTCGGCGATCCGCGGCTCGCCGGTGCCATAACGGTTGGCGAGTTTCTCGAACATCACCGCGAGCCAGCCGGGAGCACCGCTCAACATGCGAATGTCTTCTTCCATCGAGCGCGGAAGAATTCGCGCCATCTTCTGCTCCCAGTCCGCCGCGAGAGCGAGTTCCGGTGGCGGGAAATGGTATGGCTTGCCCCAAACCGGCGTTTCCTTGGCGGCGATGCCGCTGATATCGCCGCTATGGACCCCGGGCGCATGCTCGGTAAGGTCCGTGCTGCCGCCGAGGATGAATATCTTACCATCGAGAATCCGGCTCTGCGGACGGTTCATCAGGTGATGAACCATGATATCCACCGCCGAGCTCTTATTGGACCGCACCATGCTGCGCGAGCATGGGATGTATTTCACCTTGCCGGTCGACGTCCCGGACGAAACCGCGAAAAACGGCAGCGTTCCGGGCCAGGTCACATCGGTGAGGATCGGAAAATCGGTCCGCCAATAATCCGCCCAAAGTTGATTGTAGGTGCGCAGGGGCACGCGCGACTGAAAATCCTCGACGCTCCGGATGTCTCTGAAGTCATGATCCCGGCCGAATTTGGTCGAGCGCGCCTTCGCCACGAGCCGGCGCATCTGCTCCTTCTGGACGAGAGCCGGATTCTGGCTTGCGAGGTTGGCGGCACGATAGCGGGCGTAAAGACGCGCCGCCTCGTTGGCGCCCGGGATATTCGGCCGGCGAAGCTTCGCCGGCTCGACAGGGCGCCGACCCGGAAGGGCACCGGCACCGGGAAGGGTCAATTGCATACCGGAAGTGGCCATCGATTATTCGATCATCAAACTTGGAACGGAACATAGTAGGCAAGCGTCGCTCACCGACAGGTTGGAGATGGCACCACCGGGCTGCACTGTGAAAACAATCTGTGTTGCAGTTTGTTGCATGCGGTGGCCGAGGTCGGTTCCGAAAACAGCGCATCCGAATACTCACAACCTCAGATTGAACGCCGTTGCTAACTCTTGTTTCTCGTGGCGATGGCAGGGTCACACCGAGGCGCACCGATCCCGGTTGCTGGGATCTTAATACGCCTGCTGGGGACTATGCCATGCGTTGGATCGAAAAACGCCCGCTGCCGAAATACCTGCTCGGCGCCAATGCCCGCCTCGATGTGGCGTTTCGCTATTGGTCGGACAAACGCCAGGGCGGCCTTCTGCCGGCACGCGCCGATGTCGACACGCCGGCCTTTCGCATGCTGATCGGACCCTGCGACTGGATCGACGTCAGGCAATCGGAGCGCGAATCCTGGCCGCTCGGCCCGCTTCTACCCTATGCCGGCTTCATCGGCGCCCGGATCGATACCAGCCTCGGCGAACTCCTGCGGAGCGATCTGGCGACGGTGGCGTTTACCGGTGCGACCTTGTTCCAGTCGATTACCATCGGCAGCGTCGATCGGCCGGAACTGCATCACATGATGGCGCTGCCCCATGCCGATGACGGCCGACGCGTGGGCGAGATTCTGTTGCTCGCCAACCTCGTGGCGCCTGTCAGCGAAGCTTCCGAGTGTCGCGCCGCTGTCACGGGATAGACAGGCGATCCCGCTGACGTTCGGATAGGGGTTCGTCAGGAACCAGGACCTCCCTGCTCCGCGGCAGTGGGACCGGATAGCGTTCGTGATCGGGCAGCCGCAGGCAACTCATTGCAAATTCCTGCCGGTCGATCCAGCAGAGGTGAAGTCGGTCGACGATGCCGAGGGGCGGGAAATAGCCATCCCAGCAGAGAGCAAGATGAGGGTAGCCATAGCTCACGGAGGGAACGGAGGACCGCTTGAGACCTTCGCGTACGAAACCCGTGTTGACCTCGGCGGCGCTGTTGCGGAAACCAAGACCGCGCGACAGGTAGGTCAGGAGCATCGACAGTCCTTGCCCGCGCCACAGTTGGCAGACGAATGTCGAACCCGAATGGCTGAAGCATCGGCCATAGGGCCGTTCTAGGGGTATCGCCGGGCCGGCGTCTCCGAAGCCCTCGCGGCGCCAGATTTGCCCGCTCCGGATCAGGTCCGCGAGCTCGACGTCGACAAAGATGCGCTCGGCAGTCCAGCCGGCGGGCGTGCCATCGGCGGCACGCACCAAAATCCAGAAATCATCGCCACCGAGATCGACCGCATCGGGATCGAACGTCGGATTGGCAAAGCCACCCTGGTCTTCGAACATCGCCTTGAGTTGAGCGAAGTCCCGCTCGATCGAGAGGCTGAGGCCGAGCTCGGCGAGCCTTTCGGTGATCGCATCGACCCCGAGTTGAATGGCGCCGTCGATATCGTCCTCAACCGTCGCCGCCGCATCTGTCCGCATCGCATGCTCCCGGCGACAGCGGCATGGCTCGCCACCGTCGCACCCTAGTCGGTTCGGAAGAGATGCAAGACCCTGGATATAGAACTAAGAATTGAGGGAAAACGATGGATTTGTAAAGTATCTGGCTAACAATTCCAATTCCTGGGAAGGCCAGGATGTTTCTGTTTTCCCTTCGGTTAAAGTGAGATTTCTCACAGCTCCGAACGGTATTTTCGGCAACAGTGCGGGTGCTGAGGGCTGAGCATTGGGCCTGTGATCTTCAAGAGTGAGGGTCACAGGTCATTTTTTTGGACCCTCAGTGCTTGCCTCCAGGTCTTGTCGCTGACGCCGCTGCTCCTGGCGCAGATTGACATAGATGCCCGTGAAGATCAGCGCACTTCCGCCATAGATCCAGGGATCGAGCGGCTCGGCGTAGAACGCGGCCCCGGTGAGGCCGATCAGGGGCAGACGCAGATATTCCATGGGCAACACCGTGATGGCGTCGGCCAGCGACAAGGCACGGCTCAGGCAATAATGGGCGCTGAGGCCGACCGACCCGAGCAGCAATATCAAAGGCAGGTCCGCGAGTATCGGTGCCCGCCAGACGGCCACTGCAAATGGCAGCAGCATCAGGGTTTGCATCGCGCACATCCAGAAAACGATGCAACTGGGCGTGTCGGTTCGGGTCAGGCGCTTGGTGGCGATATTGGTGAAACCGAAAAAGATTGCAGCCACAAGCACCAGTAGAATGTTCGGATCGAATGCCGCAACGCCCGGCCTGACAACGACCAGAATGCCGAGAAAGCCCGTCAGGACGGCGAAGCCGCGGCCCGGTGTCAGACGTTCGCCGAGAATGGCCATGGCCATCAATGTGGCCCATATCGGGGAGGTGAATTCGAGCGCGAAGACCAGGGCCAGCGGCAGCAGGCCAATGCCCATCGTCCACAGGACCTGGCCGCCGATATGGAAAATGTTGCGTGTGACCATCATGCCCCACTGCCGGCTGGCGGCGGGAATCCGAGCCAAGCCGAGGGTCAGCGCAAGCATGATGCCGAAGCCGATAAGGCTGCGCAGAAACTGAATCTGGAATGGATGGAAGGACGCCAGAAGCTCGCGTGTTACCACCGCAAGGGACGAGAACGAGAGTAGCCCGCCCACCATCCAGGCCGTTGCGGCAAGAAGATGCGACGGGGGCTTGGCAAGCGTGATCGGTCCTGGCATGCCCTCCCTCCGTTACCGTCATGTGGCGATCGCCGACAATGACTGTTGCCGTCGCGTAGCCGCGATTGGCGCGCGGCCGATAATGACCTATGACACGCGCTCAAAATCTGAGCATACGCACACTGTCGCGACATCTACCAGAGAGGATCATCGACCATGCAGCTCGCTCAAGCGATGGAGCGGCTCGGCACCGAGAGTGCCTTCGAGATTCTGGCACGCGCCACGAAACTGGCGCAGGCCGGCCAAAGCATCATCAATCTCGGGATCGGCCAGCCCGACTTCCCGACGCCGCAGAATATCGTCGAGGCGGCCGTCAAGGCGCTTCGGGACGGTCATCACGGCTATACGCCGGCCAACGGCATATTGCCGCTGCGCGAGGCGGTCGCCCGCGACATGTGGCGCAACCGCAATGTCGAGGTCGACCCGGACCAGATCGTCGTCGTGCCGGGCGGCAAGGTCACGATGTTCTTCGCGATCGAGATGTTCGGCGAGCCGGGTGCCGAGATCATGTATCCCGACCCGGGCTTTCCGATCTATCGCTCGGTGATCGAGTTCACCGGCGCCAAGGCCGTGCCGATCCCGCTCTATGAGCGCACCGGCTTCTCGTTCTCGGCCGACGAGGTCCTGGCCGCCAACACCCCGGCGACCCGGCTGATCATCGTCTACAGCCCGGCCAATCCGCCCGGCGGCGTCGTGCCCAAGAGCGAGATCGACAAGTTCGTCGCAGGCCTCGCCGCTCACCCTCATGTCGCCGTCATGTCCGACGAGATCTATGCCCGGATGTGTTACGACGGCGTGCCGCACGCGAGCCTGACGGCCTACCCGGAAATCCGGGACCGCCTGATCCTCCTCGACGGCTGGTCCAAAACTTATGCGATGACGGGCTGGCGGATGGGCTGGGGGGTGTGGCCCGGCGAGCTCGCGGCGCTGGCGACGAGGCTCGCGATCAATGTCAACTCATGCGTCAACGCCGCATCGCAATGGGCGGGGATCGAAGCGCTCGACGGCCCGCAGGATGCCGTCGACGACATGGTCGCGGCTTTCGACAAGCGGCGTCATGTCATCGTCGAGGAACTCAACAGCTTGCCCGGTTTTCGCTGCGTCAATCCTGGCGGGGCCTTCTATGCGTTTCCGAACATCGAGGGCACTGGCAGGTCCTCGCGCGACCTGCAGGACGGCCTCTTGGAAGCTGCCGGTGTCGCGACCGTCAGCGGCACCAGCTTCGGCATCCTTGGCGAAGGCTATATCCGGTTTTCCTATGCGGCATCGATCGACGCTATCCAGGAGGCTTCGGCGCGGATCCGCGGCTATCTCCAACGCTGAGCATGGCCGTGCACCGGGCGATCCCGATCAGGCAATCCCATGCGGACCCCGGCGCCATCGAGCCGCTCCTGGCCGAAGTCCGAGCCTGCCGTCTTTGCGAAGCGCATCTGCCGCTCGGGCCCAATCCGGTGCTGCGCGCCGGTGTCGGCGCCCGGCTGCTGCTGGTAGGACAGGCGCCGGGGACGCGGGTCCATGCCACCGGCGTTCCCTGGAACGATCCGAGCGGCGACCGGCTGCGGCAGTGGCTGCAGATCGAGCGCCACAGCTTCTATGATGAACGCCACATCGCCATCGTGCCGATGGGCTTTTGCTATCCCGGCAAGGGCAAGTCGGGCGATCTGCCGCCTCGTCCTGAATGCGCGCCACACTGGCACGCCCGCCTGCTTGCGCAAATGCCACAGCTGGAACTCATTCTTTTGATTGGCCAATATGCCCAACGACACTATTTGCGGCACGGTCCGCCATCGACTTTGACGACAACGGTAAGACAATTTCGCGACTGTCCGGCACCCTATTTCCCGCTGCCCCACCCGTCACCGCGGAATATCGGGTGGTTCAGGCGGAACCCCTGGTTCGAAGCTAAGTTATTGCCCGAACTCCAAATGCGTGTTCGCGCCTTGCAGATATCATGAAAAGTGCGGTGGCGGTCTGGACCGATCATTACAAACCGTTTGCGTTCCGTTATAACGCGTGGAATTCGGTAAACTTATTGCAACAGTTTTTAATGCAGAGGTCGGTCATGGTCCTGGCTCTCAATCGCGAAACGACCCAGTCACCGTCGCTCAATTTCACGATCATCGGTGCTTTGGTCGCGGTCAATCTATTCTTCTTCCTGATATTGCCGCTTTACCTTTTGCCGTTGCATGGGGCCTGGATCCTGCTGCTTGTGCCCGTCGTCCTGTCGACGATCCCCCACTGGGCGCTGGTTCACGAGGCCATTCATGGCAAGCTGGTCGCCGGGCGCAGCCGCAATGATGTCTTGGGCCGGGTGCTGAGCATTCTTTTCGGAGCACCTTTCGACGTGGTGCGCTTCGGTCACCTCTCGCATCACAGCCTCAATGCCAAGGCCACCGAGCGGCCCGAGATTTTCGATCCCGAGAAGGACGGCATTTGGAAATCTCGTCTCGTATACTATTCGCGCCTGTGCTTCGGCGTTTATACCGTGGAAATTCTTAGTACGCTGCTTGTCTGGCTGCCGCATCGCATCCTCGAACGCGTGGTTCGGCGAATTTTCTACGAAGGCCAGGAAGAAGGCCAGTCGATGGCCGACCGCGCCGTCAAGTTCGTCCTTAATCCCAAGACCCTGCGCGCGATCCGCATCGACGGTCTGGTGATACTCGGCCTCGTCGTCGGCGCCGTCTGGCTCTACGGACAATGGTGGCCGGCCTTCATGATGGCGCTGGCCGGCCGGGCATTTTTTGTGTCATTCATGGACAACGCACCGCACTATGCGGGCGAACTGGGTGATCCGAACCAGGGCTACGACATGTATCTGCCTTGGCCATGGCGAATGTTCGTCATGAACAGCAATCTGCACGGAACCCACCATCGTCATCCGAACCTGCCATGGACCGCATTGCCGATTGCCTTCGAATTGGATGAGGCGAACTATACCGGGAGCTATCTGACGGTGCCGCTCAAACAATTTACCGGACCGGTGACGATCGAAGAGATCGTGACTGCGAATGGAAAGCGATTGGCCGTCGATCTCGACGGCCGCAATGTCGCCCGCGGCGATATAGTATGACAACACAACCGCCATGAACCATCCGGACGGCGGGGCTGTGCCGCAATCCCCTATTGAGTTAACGCGTTGAACGGTGCCGCATCCAGCGGCGCTTGCCTGAACACAAACACGATAAATACCGAGCGAGGGACGATCGCAGAGATGACGTCAATTTCCGTAGATACTAATTTGCAGGACGATAGTGATGCAAGCCTGCATGAGGTAACAAGCACCTATAACCGCATCGCCCCGCTCTACGACCTCCTCGACGCTGTCTACGAACGCTCCTGGAAGAGCAAGCTCCGAGGCGAGTTGTTCGCCCAAGCCTCCGGCCGAATCCTCGATGTCGGCGTCGGCACCGGCTGCAATATGCCTTTCTATCCGAAGAACACCGAGGTCGTCGGCATCGACGCCAGCCGCAGCATGCTCGTCCGCGCCCGCAAGCGGGCACAGAAACTCCACGCGAATGTGACGCTTCAGGAAATGAATCTCCTGGAGCTGAATTTCGAAGACGGCAGCTTCGACACCCTGGTCGCCACATTCGTCCTGCTCTGTCTGCCGCAGGAGTTGCAGCGCCCTGCCCTCGCTGAACTCGGCAGGGTCTGCGCTCCGGACGGTCGCATCCTGCTGCTCGACTATCGCCAATCCAACAAGAAAGGCACGCAGATCTGGATGCGTTGCGTCCAGCCCTGGCTGAAGTGGGCCTTCGCCGCGAGCTACAACGCCGGCACCGAGCACCATGTCGACGAAGCCGGGCTTGAGATCGTCGAGCGCAAGCTCTTGATGGGTGACGGCGTCATCCTGCTGGTCTTGCGACCCAAGCAGCAAAAAACTGCCGCGACCTGATCGTCGACAGCACCGAAGATTGACTGTCTGCGCCCACTAACGGTGCGGCCGGTCGGTTTCACGCCCGAAACGGATCACCGTGAAGATCAGCAAGGCCCAGCCGAGCAGGCCGCGGCCATGATCGGCCAATGTCGGCCGGGCGTCGAAGGTGAGCAAGTCGACGATTGAGGTCAGGGAAGGCGGTTCGTGGATCACGATTTGCTGTGGCAGTCCCGTGAACGCGAACTGATAATAGGTGTAGTAGATCTGCGGCGAGAGCCAAACGAACAGCCAGAACAGCAGCCAGGTCAGGGCCAAACCCAGGGCCAGCCGTGGAAACCATCGCCGTACTGGGTTGACCCGTGCGGCACCGTTGATGACGATCAGGCATAGCGACGCCAGTGCCGTCGACAGAATCAGCAGCCCGGCCTGCCAGAAGGTCCCGAGTGTGAAGAAGAAATCGCCCATATACATGGCGTTGGCCGGTTTCCGATCTCGCCCGTGTCAGCGGTTCAGGACATGCCCGGCTTGACTACCCAGCCAGACGCCGACCAGGCAAAGCCCTAGCGACGCGACAATATAGCCCGCGGCCAGCGGCCATCTGCCCTGTTCCACCATGGTCAGAGTTTGCAGGCTAAATGTTGAAAAAGTCGTAAAGCCTCCGAAAAAACCGACGAGAACGAGCGGCCGGATCGTCGGGGACAGGGCGAACCGGCCATCCGGCGCATCCAGTACCGCAATCGTTCCGATCAGAACGGAGCCCACAACATTGACGAGCAAGGTTCCCCAGGGGAAACCGTCGCCAAACCATCTGGCCATGGTCAATGCCGTCCAATGCCGCAGCACGCTGCCGGCCGCACCGCCCAAACCGACCCAAAGCGCTGCGCTCACTCGGCCGCCTGAAGCGCCGGCCGCGTCGCTGGATCGCATTTCTCGATCGCTGCCAGAAGCTCCGTGCGACGTGGTTCGAGAGCTTCGACGCGCGCCCGTTTCACGGGTCCGAAGCCGCGGATCTGCTCCGGCAACCGGGCCACCTCGCAGGCCTTGGCATAGGTTTCCGGTGTCAGGCATTGCGCCAGACCTCGAATTTCGCGGCGGTATTGCGCAATGAGTTCGCGTTCGAGCCGACGGTCCGTGGTATAGCCGAAAGGATCGAACGAGGTTCCGCGCAGCTTTCTGCCATGGCGGAGTAGCCTGAAAAGCTGTTGCATCCAAGGACCGAAGCGGCGTTTTGCCGGGCGCCCGGTGCGGCGGTCCAGCCGCGCCAGGATGGGCGGCGCCAGATGGACCTCGAGGCGGAACTCCCCTTCGAACTCCTTCGCCAGCTGCTGGCGAAATCCGCCGTCCGTGTAAAGGCGCGCTACCTCATACTCGTCCTTATAGGCCATGAGCTTGAAGAGATTGTGCGCAACGGCCGTCGAAAATTCAGATCGGCCGGGCATCCAAAGCGATTCGTAACGCCTGATCTCCTCGACGAAATCCGCATAGACCGTCGCATAGCGGCGGTCCTGATAGTCTGTGAGATCGGCAATGCGCCGGGCGATCAGTTCATCCAGTGTCAGCTTTTCGGCGGGCTTGGCCGGCTCCGGCATGGCCTCGGCCAGGACCGCTTCGAGATCGGCCGCAGCCCGCCTGCCCCAGCGGAAAATGTTGCGGTTCATCTCGACCTGAACGCCGTTGAGCGTGATCGCCTTTTCGATGGCCGCCGACGTCAAGGGAATGAGGCCTTTTTGGTAGGCGTAGCCGACCAGCAGGAGGTTGGCGCCGATAGCATCGCCGGCGAGGCGCCGCGCCAGATCGCTCGCCTCGATCCCGTCCCAGCCTTTGGGGCCCAGCACATCGTTGAGGAGGGCGTTCAATTGGCTGGCCGGAAACTCGAAATCGGGCTGGCGCGTGAAGTCGCCGGTCAGCACCGCCTCGAGATTGATCAGCGCCCGCGTCCGGCCGCGCTCCATCACCGCCAAAGCGGCAGGCGATGCCGCCACGACCCGATCGCAACCGAGCACGAGATCGGCGCCGCCGGCGCCGAGCCGCGCCGAGCCTATCGCCTCGGGCGTCGCCGCGATCTTCAGATGCGACAGCACCGCCCCACCCTTTTGCGCCACCCCGATCATGTCGAGGCCGGCACAGCCCTTGCCCTCGAGATGGGCGGCCATGCCGAGGATCGCTGCGATGGTGATGACACCGGTCCCACCGATACCGGTGACCAGCAGGCCGAATGTGCCCTCGAGCGGAGGAATTTTCGGCTCCGGCGGCAAGGGCAAATCGTGCTGCAGCCGCTCGCTTTTCTTGAGCCGGCCGCCCTTGATCGAAACGAAGCTCGGGCAGAACCCTTTGATGCAGGAGAAATCCTTGTTGCACGCCGATTGGTCGATGCGCCGTTTGCGGCCCAATTCCGTGGCCTCCGGCTGGATCGCAACGCAATTCGATTGCACGCCGCAATCGCCGCAACCCTCGCAGACCCGAGTATTGATGACGATTCGCTCGTCGGGGTCCGGCATCTCGCGACGCTTGCGCCGACGCCGTTTCTCGGCGGCGCAAGTCTGATCGAAAATCAATGCGGTGACGCCCCCGACCTCGCGGAGCCGCCGCTGCACTCCGTCGATGTCGTCGCGGTGGCGGACCGTGGTATTGGCGGGCCAGCGCACCGCCTTGTCGTACTTTCTGGGCTCGTCCGTGACGACGACGGTTTCGACGACACCTTCCGCCGCCAGAAGCTGGGCGATCTGCGGCACCTTGAGGTTGCCGATCTCCATCTTCTGGCCGCCGGTCATGGCGACCGCGTCGTTATAAAGGATCTTGAAGGTGATGTTGGCGCCGGCGGCGACAGCGGCACGGACGACAAGCGAGCCCGAGTGATAGAATGTGCCGTCGCCGACATTCTGGAACATATGCCCGTGGGTCGAGAACGGACCTTCGCCGATCCAGGAGCCGCCCTCGCCGCCCATTTGAGTGAACTGCTTGGTGTCGCGGTCCATCCAGGTCGCCATGAAGTGGCAGCCGATACCGGCGCGCGCCTTGGAGCCCTCGGGCACCACCGTCGAGCTGCTGTGCGGGCAACCGGCGCAGAAATAGGGCGGCCGGGACAATACCGGCTGGGTCTGCCGCGCCCGCTCGTCCAAGGCATCGAGCCGCGCCAGTTTCGCGTCGATCGCGGCATCCGCCTGGATCGCCAGGAGTTCCCGGCCCAGCGCCCGCGCCACATCGTTGGCCGTGAGCGCGCCATAGCTCGGCAGCAACGGCGCTCCGGCGCGATCGCGCTTGCCGATGATCCGCGGCGGGTTGGCCATGCCGTAAAGCAGGGTTTTGACCTGATCCTCGATCAAGGGCCGCTTGTCCTCGACGACCAGGACCGTTTCGAGGCCTGCCATCGCCGACTTGAGGCTTACGGGTTCGAGCGGCCAGGTGAGGCCGGGTTTATAGATCCGCAGGCCGAGGCTTCGCGCGCGGACACCGTCGATGCCGAGTTCGGCCAGAGCCTGGATCAGATCGAGATAGGATTTGCCGGCGGCGATCACGCCGAGACGTGCCTCGGGAGCGTCCATGACCACCCGATCGAGACCGTTGGCGCGCACGAAAGCCTGGGCCGCGGGCAGCCGCCCCTCGTGAATGCGCCGCTCCTGCCAGAGCGCCATAGCCTGCAGCCCCATACGGAATTCATTGGCGCTGATATTCGCACCCGCCGCCCGCTTGCCCTTGGGCCAAGTAATCGGTGCGAGATCCGGCCCGACTTCCATCGACACGGTGCTTTCGACCGTGTCGTGGACGCATTTGAGCGAGACCCAGCTGCCCGAGAACCGGGACATCGCAATACCGTAGAGACCGAATGTGAGAATATCCTGCACGCCGGCCGGATTGAGGATCGGCACCAGGCCATCGACCATCGCATATTCGCTGGAATGGGCGGTCGTAGAGCTCTCGCAGAGATGATCGTCGCCGATCAACATCAGGACGCCGCCATTTTCGGCGGCCCCGAAGAGGTTGCCGTGACGGATTGCGTCGCCGGATCGATCGACGCCCGGACCCTTGCCATACCAGATCGCGAAAACGCCGTCGTGCCGGCCGGCCTTGTCCAGGCCGGCTTGCTGCGTCCCGGAACACGCCGTTGCCGCGATGTCTTCGTTGACCCCGGGCTGGTGCAGGATCCCGTTCGCCTGCAGACGGTCCTTCTCGCGAACCAGTTCCTGATCGTAGGAGCCGAGGGGCGAGCCCCGATACCCGGTAATGTAGCCTGCGGTATTGAGCCCGGCGGCCTGATCGAGCTGGCGCTGCATCAGCGGCAGCCGAACCAGCGCCTGGACGCCCGTCAGAAAGATCCGGCCTTTCTCGAGGCGGTACTTGTCGTCGAGCGAGACGTCGAGAAGCGTCACCAGAAACCTTCCGCTAACTTGTCATAGCGCTATTCGCACGCTTGTTCGGCGGCCGTCGAGCCTTTACGCCACATTGCAGGTTTCACCTCGGAAAGGTCCCGGAACATCATGGCAACCCATCAGCATATCGATGGCCTTAGCACGATCGCCGATGACTTCGAGGGTTTCATCATCGACCAGTGGGGGGTCCTACACAACGGCACCGCACCCTATCCGGACGTTCTCGACACCCTTGTCGAATTGCGGCGCCGCAACAAACGGATGGTGCTGTTGAGCAATTCCGGCAGGCGCACGCGCTTCAATCGCGAGCAGCTGCGTGACATGGGTTTCAATCCAGGCATGTTCGAGGGCATCGTCACCTCCGGAGAAGCTGCATGGCTGGCCCTACACGACCGCACTCTACCAGGGTTCGACGCGCTTGGCCGCAAGGCTTTCATCGTCACCCGGGAGGGCGATCTCGAAATCGTCGAGGGGCTCGACCTCGAGATCGTGCCGACCGTGGAGACGGCCGATTTCGTCATTCTTGCCGGCAACGATCCACCGCCGGCAACGCTTAAGGACTATCTGCCGATGCTGGAAAAGGCGGCAGCGCGCAACCTGCCCATGGTCTGCTCCAATCCCGACATCGTCGCGGCGACCATTCACGGCAACACCATGGCGCCCGGCATGCTGGCCGAGAAATATCGGGAAATGGGCGTGGCACCGCTCTATGTCGGCAAGCCCTACCGGCCGATCTACGATGCCTGCCTCGCCGCCCTCGAAGGGCTGGAGCCCGGCGAAATCCTCGCCGTCGGCGACAGCCTGGCGCACGACATCAAGGGGGCCCGCAACGCCGGGCTCAAGGCCGCTTTCGTCACCGGCGGCATCCATGCTCATGAACTGCACGGCAACGCCGCCCCCGGTCATGAGCCAAAGCTCAAGCAACTCTTTGCTGCGCACGACGCCCGCCCCGATTACGTGCTGCCCAGGCTCGCCTGGTAGCGAAAACCTCAGGCGATGACGAGGATATCGGCCTCATCGGGATCGGTGCCGATCGAGAGTTCGGCAAAATCGACGAAGGACGCGAAGACAACACCGGCCCCGAAGTTCGAACCCGCGCCGATGAAATCGATCCTGCCGCCGATGCCATCCTCCTGAGGGTTTGCCGCAAAGCTAAGATTCTCCGCGCGAATGCCGAGGAAGGTGAAATCGAGCCAATCCTGGCTCGGCGCGAAATCCTGGATGACGAGATCGGCGTCGGCGGCTTCGAGGATGTAACCGTCCCGACCCTCGCCGCCGATGACAATCGAACGTCCGGCGCCGACAAAGAAAAACCGGTCGTCGCCATCCCCGCCCGAAGCCCAGTCGCCGTCATCCGTGCCGAAGCGGAGAATATCGTCGCCGGTCCCGCCTTCGAGCCGGTCGATGCCGGCCTCGCCGTCGAGTTGGTCGTCACCGCTGCCGCCGACCAGTCGGTCGTTCCCCGTGCCGCCGAAGCCCTGATCGTCTCCCGGGCCGAGGAACAAATGATCGTCGCCGCCCATGCCGTAGGCCCGGTTGAGCCGGACATTGTCGATATCGCCCATGAAGACATTGGCCGCGTCATTGCCGACGAAATTGAGCCCGCGCAGGGGATCGTCGAGCCAATGGGCCTCGCGGACGACCTCGACATGCCGGTCGAGCAGGTGAAAGCCGAAGGGAAATCCGGCACCCGTCAAAAACTCGAGCGGAGAGCCCTCCATGACGACGGTAAGGTCGGGAACCGCATCGAGCACCTCGGTGTTGTACTGCACGGTGTCGATCCCGCCCTCCGCCGTCTCGATCACCGTGTCCTCGAAATTCTTGATCGAATAATAGTCGTTGCCCGCACCGCCTTCGAGCACGGTTCGGCTTTCCGCGGCCCCGACCAGGCTGTCATCGCCGTCGAGACCGAAGATCCACAAGGGATCGAACACGTCGCCCAGGGCGTCGTGACGCAAATAATCCTGCAGTGCGGTGCCACGGTGGACAAACACGATCCCTGCTCCATCCGGCTAGTGACCAGGCTCAGAATGAATCGGTATGGTTAACAGATGCTGAAGAGTTCGGTGCCGGAAAATTTCCCGATCGACGCGGTCCTCTTCGACATGGACGGCGTCGTCACCGATACGGCGCGGATTCACTTCGAAGCGTGGAAATCCGCGTTCGACCGGTTTCTCGAAACGTTCTCGGCGAATGGCGAACAATCGGCGTTCACGCTCGCCGAATATCGCCAGCACGTCGACGGCAAGTCGCGCATGGACGGGATCGCGGCCTTCCTGAAGGGCCGCGGGTTCGCCTTCGATCAAAGCACCGTCGATCGACTGGCCAGGCGCAAGAACCGGGCATTCCATGCCCGTCTCGAGGCCGACGGTGTCGAAACCTATCCGGGCACGCTAAGACTGATCGAGGGCCTTCGGGAGCGAGGCCTTCCCTATGCCATCTTCACCGCCTCCAGGAACGCCGAAGCCGTGCTTGAGAACGCCGGCGTTCGTGAATTATTCGACGTCCTGGTCGACGGCAATGTCGCCGCGGACCTGAACCTCGCCGGCAAACCGGCGCCCGATGTGCTGCTCGAAACCGCCAGGCGAATTGGGGCAGACCCGGCACGCACGGCCGTGCTCGAGGATGCGGTCGCGGGTGTCCAGGCCGCGCATCGCGGCGGCTTTCGCCCGGTCATCGGCATCGCCCGTGGCGCCAGCCGAGAAACCTACCGCGATGAGGGGGCCGACATCGTGGTCGAAGACGCTTGCGAACTCGCCCTGACCGCCCCCTCCCCGACGACCGTCGCAATCTCGGTCCGTGCCCTATCGGAAAGCAGCCATGCGTGACTGGACTCTCACCTATCGAGGCTACGATCCGGCCAAGGAAGGTCTGAGAGAGGCCCTCTGCGCCCTTGGCAACGGCTATTTCGTCACCCGCGCCGCCGCCCCGGATGCCACCGCCGGCAACGGTCATTATCCGGGGACCTACCTCGCCGGCGGCTATAACCGCGCCAGGAGCGAGGTCGCAGGCCGCATCGTCGAGAACGAGGATCTGGTCAACCTGCCGAACTGGCTGCCCATCCAGTTCGCCATCGAGGACGGCCCATGGCTCCGTCCCCACGAGGTCGAGTATCTCGACTACACCCAGGAACTCGACCTGTTCGAAGGGATCCTCTCCCGCCGGCTGCGGCTGCGCGATGGCGAGGGCCGCGTCCTCGATTGGCATGAGCGGCGCCTGGTCAGCATGGACAACCGCCACCTCGCCGCGATCGAGATCACCGTCAGGGCCGAAGGCTGGTCCGGCCGGCTGCGCATCCGCTGGGCGATCGACGGCGCCGTCACCAATGGCGGCGTTGCCCGCTATCGGGACCTCGAGAGCCGGCATCTTGAAACCATCGATCGCGACATCGTCGACGATTCGGTGCTCTTCCTCAAATCCCGGACCCTGCAATCGCGGCTCGAGATCGCCTGCGCCGCCAAGCTCGTCATTTCCGGCGGCGCGCCGCTTGAGAGCACGCCCGTGATCGAGGCCGACAGCGTCGCCCGCGAGGACCTGATCGCGATCGGCGAAAACATGCCGCTTCGTCTCGAAAAGATCGTCGCCATCCACACCTCGCGCGATCGTGCGATCAGCGAAGCCGGGCTTGGCGCGCTCCAATCCGTGCGCCGGCACGAAGGCGGCTTCGAGCAGCTCCGGAACCGGCATCGGCTGGCCTGGCGACAACTCTGGGCCGACAACGATCTGCGTCTCCAGGTCGACGGCGATCACGCGCAGATGCGGCTGCGGTTTCAGCTCTTCCATCTGATGCAGACGATCTCGCCGCATTCGATCGAGCTCGACATCGGCACGCCGGCCCGCGGCTGGCACGGCGAAGCCTATCGCGGCCACATCTTCTGGGACGAGCTCTTCATCTTCCCCTACCTCAACTTCCGCATGCCGATGTTGACACGGGAGCTTTTGATGTACCGCTACCGGCGCCTGCCCGAAGCCCGCCGTGCGGCACGCTCGGCCGGCCTCAAGGGCGCCCTCTTCCCCTGGCAGAGCGGCAGCGACGGCCGCGAGGAGAGCCAGCTGGTCCACCTCAATCCGCGCTCCGGGCGCTGGATTGCCGACGACACCTGGCGTCAGCGCCACGTCGGCGCTGCCATCGCCTACAATACTTGGCAATATGTCGAGATCACCGGGGATCTGGATTTTCTCTACTTCTTCGGCGCCGAACTCTTTCTCGAGATCGTGCGGTTTTGGACCAGCCTCGCCCGCTTCGACAACGAAACCGGCCGCTACCACATCGACGGCGTGACCGGTCCGGACGAGTTCCATACCGCCTACCCGGGGGCCGAGGGCGGCGGGCTCAAGGACAATGCCTACACCAATATCCTCGTCGCCTGGCTGTTGAGCCGCACCGCCGACATCCTCGACCTGATCCCGCCGGAGCGCCTGACGCAGCTCAAGGAGCGGCTCGGCCTCGCCGATGACGAGATCGAGAGCTTCGACGAGATCAGCCGGAAACTGAGCGTTCCCTTCGTCAGCGAGACGGTCATAGCACAGTTCGAAGGCTACGGCGCGCTGCGGCAGCTCGATCTCGACGACTACCGGCAACGCTATGGCGACATCCACCGCCTCGACCGCATTCTCGAAGCCGAGGGCAAGGATCCGAACGCCTACCAGATCGCCAAGCAGGCCGACGTCCTGATGTTGTTCTACCTCTTCACGGCCGAAGAGCTGGGGCAGATCATGGAACGCCTCGGCTACCCGTTCGACGCCGACATGGTTGGCGACACCATCGATTTCTATGCGGCGCGAACCACCCACGGCTCGACCTTGAGCTGGGTCGTGCAGGCCTGGGTGCTCGCGCGGCGCGAGCGCGAGGGCTCATGGCAGCTGTTCTGCCAGGCGCTCGACAGCGATCTCGAGGATGTCCAGGGCGGCACCACGCCGGAGGGCATTCATCTGGGTGCTATGGCCGGCACGGTCGATCTGGTGCAGCGCTGCTATCTCGGCATCGAGCCCCGGGAACACGCGCTGATCGTCAATCCACGCCTGCCCGACGAGCTCAAATCCATCGAAACCCGTCTCCGCTACCGCGGCCAACTGCTCGACTTGCGCTGCGACCACGATCTCCTGTCGATCACCTCTTCGGAAACCTCGGCACAGCCGACAACGATCGTCTATCGCGGTCACGCCCTGATCCTGAAATCGAACGACCAATGCCAATTCCGCCTGATCCGCCCGGTCCAGCGCTGATCGAACCACGAGGAACTCACTGGTATCGCCCCAACGTAGCGAAGGTGCGAGAAGAATGATGCGAAGGGGCAACGGCGTTACCCCTTCGCCCATCCCCGGCGGGTATTTTCTGCCAGGTCAGGCCGAACGACGTGAGGCTGTGCCGGGTCGATGATGCTAGAGGAAGCAACTCGAATGCTAAGGCAATGGTTTCCCCATACACTCGGCAGCATACCCACACCCGAAGATGCGGTTGATACGCTAACCTATCGGCGAAACGAAAATCTGATCTTTGAGTGTAATCGCTTCAGACGACCTCGGAGAAATTCGCTGAAAATTCAAGGAGTCCGTCGAGTAAGAGCCGATGCACATCCGGTTATCTTTACCATAGTCCGGTTATGGGAATGCTAATCATTATTGGTCCTTTGGGCTAATATATTCTACAACCACTTTAGCTATTCTTTCCTAGCTCCGAGGATAGATCAATTATATGGTCGGCCAGACCATAATGTTCACCTCATTGCTTAATCTTTTTGGCATACCGCCGATCAAGTACATTCATCGGTAACCCCAGTTAGCATCGCCTATGCACTGATAATGCATTACCTGACAAGGGATCTCAGCGGGCATTGCCATTCCGATTGGATCAAAGATTGAACGACCCATCGGCACGATGTGCCAGCCCTCGACTTTTCACTCGCGCTTATTCCTCCAACCAAGATAACGCCATCGGTTCGTTGCCGATCACCCTGCTGCAACTCCTGCGCGTCCGATTCTTAGCAAAATCTGACAAAAATACAATCCTGATTACACGTGAAAGCCGTCCGCATTGATGCTAGGAATGGTTCGGGTTTGGTGGCCAAGCGGAGGCTGGAATGAGCGCGGATTTGGCGTCGAAGGTGAGGGGGCTGAGCGAGCGGGGGTTTCGTGAGCGGTTCGGCAC
>JBGSYN010000051.1:0-23281 GCA_041750975.1 Geminicoccaceae bacterium
TCACGAGCGCGACGCCGCCGATCCGGCAAAGGATGATAACCGGTCATCGGCGAAAGCGCGCCGATCCCGAAAACAATCCCCGAAACCGACCAGCCGGCCGGACCCGGACGCAAGGCAGAACGCTTCGACAGCAAAACCCGCCAATTTTACCTATTGGCGCAAGCAGAAGCTGCCGCCTCATGTCCGACCCCGCGGCCCTTGATCCGACAGAGACCGGTCGAACGTTCCGGCCGCCCAATAAATCGAACTCCTCGCGTTGAGGATGGATCGGCCGATCGGCGATCCGCCGCGAGCGCAACTCGACCCACACCCGCCCGATCCGGCTAGAGCGACCAATAGGCGAGCGAATCCGGCAGCCTTGTCGGATCGAGCGCGGATTTGACGTCGAGGATCAGAGCGTTGGGTTTGAGCATGGCCGGGAGGTCGTGTTCGAAGCGCGTGCCAAAGGCGCTGTGCGGAACGGCGAGGATGAGCGCGTCGAGGTCCTCAAGGGCGTCGAGGGGCCGGAGCCCGATGCCGTAGAGGGTTCGGGCGTCCTCGGCGTTGGCGTGGGGGTCGTGGATCAGGGCCTCGATGCCGAAGCTTTCGAGTTCCTCGAGGATCGAGGGCACCTGGCTGTTGCGCAGATCGGGAACGTTCTCCTTGAAGGTCAGGCCGAGCACGCCGACCCGGGCCTGTTGCGGGGCCACGCCTTGGGCGATCAGGAGCTTGACGCACTTTCTGGCGATGAAGCCCGCCATGCCGTCATTGATCCGCCGGCCGGCGAGAATGATTTCCGGATGATAGCCCAGGGCCTCGGCCTTGGCCGTCAAGTAATAGGGATCGACGCCGATGCAGTGGCCGCCGACGAGGCCCGGTGCGAACGGCAAAAAATTCCATTTGGTGCGCGCGGCTGCCAGCACGTCTTGTGTGCGGAGACCGAGCCGGTCGAAAATGAGCGCGAGTTCGTTCATCAAGGCGATGTTGAGATCGCGCTGGGTGTTCTCGATTACCTTGGCGGCCTCTGCCGTCCGGATCGAGGGCGCCCGGTGCAGCCCTGCCTCGACGACCTCGCCGTAGATGAAGGCCAGGCGCTCCAGGGCTGCTTCATCGGAGGCGGCGATCACCTTGGTGATGGTCTCGAGCCGGTGCGCTGCGTCGCCCGGATTGATCCGCTCCGGCGAATAGCCGAGGGCGAAGTCCGGCCCGAGCCTGAGGCCCGAGGCCCGCTCCAGGATCGGTGCGCAGATCTCCTCGGTGACGCCCGGATAGACGGTCGATTCGAAGATCGCGAGGCCCCCCGGCCGCAGGGCGCGGCCGACCGTTTCGCTCGCGGCCCGAAGCGGGCCCAGATCCGGCTGCCGGTTGGCGTCGATCGGGGTCGGCACGGTGACGATGAAGGCGGTGCAGCCGGCAAGGGTGGAAGCATCGGCGGTAAGATCGAGATCGGCGGCGGTCAACGCGGCGGCGTCGATCTCACCGGTCGCATCGACGCCCTGCTTGAGAGCCTCGATCCGACGTCGATCGATATCGAAGCCGATGACGCGGCCATGTGCCCGGGCCATGCCGACCGCGACCGGCAGACCGACATAGCCGAGCCCGATCACCGCAATGCGCTCGCTCATGGGCGACCGGCCCTGGCTCTCGCTCTCGGCACGTCAAACACGCCGTCGCCGCCTTGTACCCGCTTCATGGGACGGCTTGCGTTCGGGCAGGGCCATGACCGCGGCAAGGTGCGGGAAAGGTGCCGTCTTGTGGGGAAAGGCCATGGCCGCGATGAAGTGCTCCTGAAAACGCGGCTCGACCGCCGTTTCGATCTTGGTGATGCGCCCCACCTCGCGCTCGATCTCGCGCCGTGCGGCCCGGTTCAACAACGCGATCCGCGCACCGGTGCCGGCGGCGTTGCCGGCCGAGCTGACCCTGGCCGGATCGCAATCCGGGATCAGACCCAGCGCCATCGCATAGAGCGGGTCGATCTGGCTGCCGAAGGCGCCGGCAAGGGTGATCCGTTCGACCCTGTCGATCCCGAGGCGATCCATCAACAGCCGGGCGCCGGCATAGAGGGCGGCCTTGGCGAGCTGGATCGCCCGGACGTCGTTCTGGGTGATGCAGAGCGGGTTCGGCCCCTCGGTCAGCCGGTAGCGGAAGGTGCGGCCGTCGGCCTCGATCCGCTCGGAGTGTCCCTGCAGCCTGCCGTCGATCACCCCGTCCTCGGTCAGCACGCCCGCAAGATACATCTCCGCCAGTGCCTCGATGATGCCCGAACCGCAGATCCCCGTGATGCCGCTTCGCGTCGTCGCCCTTTCGAAGCCTTCCTCGTCGGACCAGAGATCGGAGCCGATGATCTTGAGCCGGGGCGTCAGGGTCCCTCGGTCGATCCGCACCCGCTCCACTGCCCCCGGTGCCGCCCGCTGGCCGCAGCTGATCTGCGCACCCTCGAAGGCGGGGCCCGTCGGCGAGGAGCAGGCAAGAAGGCCCTCGCGGTTGCCGAGGACGATCTCGGCATTGGTGCCGATATCGACGATGAGCGTCATTTCGTCATTGAGGTAGGGAGTCTCCGAAAGGATGACGGCCGCGGCATCGGCGCCGACATGGCCGGCGATGCAGGGCAGCACATAGACCCGCGCACTGTCGTTGGCGGCTGTCACTTCGATCTCGCTGGCCCAGAGCTCGAGCGCCGAATCGCTTGCCAGGGCGAAAGGGGCGCCGCCGAGCTCGCTCGGATCGATCCCCAGCAGAAGGTGGTGCATGATCGGATTGCCGGCGAACACCAGCTCGAAGATGGCGTTGGGATCGATCATCGCCTCGGCGGCGAGCTGGCCGATCAGCACATTGATCGCCTGCCGCACGATCTGGGTCATCTCGCGCAGGCCGCCCGGGTTCATCGCAATGTAGGAAACCCGGCTCATCAGATCCTCGCCGAAACGGATCTGCGGGTTCATCAGCCCGGCCGAGGCCAGCACCGCGCCGCTCGCCAGATCGCAGAGATGGGCAGCGATCGTCGTCGAGCCGATATCGAAGGCGATGCCGAAAGCCTGGTCGTGAAAGCCCGGACGCGTCGCGATGATCCGCCGGCCGTCATGGACCACGGCGGTCAGCGTCCAATCGCCCTGTCGCAGCTTCGGCTGGATCGCGGCCAACGTCTTCAGATCGATCGTGAGGTCGGCACTGCCCCATTGCCGCTGCAACGCCTCGGCCAGCCGTTCCAGATCGCCCCGGGCTCGATGCATGTCGGGCGGTTCGACCTCGACATAATAGAGACGGCAGACCGGATCGACGGCGATGTCGCGAAGCTCGGCGCGCTTGCGCACCAGCTGCTTGTGGACCTGGCTGTCGGCGGGCACGTCGATCACGACATCCCTGAGGAGCTGCGCCTGACAGGAGAGGCGGCGGGCCGCAGCCAGCGGCTTGCATTCGGCAAAGCGTGCCTCGACGGCGTTGCCTGGCGTCACGCTATTGCTGCTGCTGGTCATGCCGAGCTTGGCAAAGCTACCCTCGGCGATCTCGATCTGGCAGCGGCCGCAGAGACCGCGGCCGCCGCAGACCGAATCGATGTCGACGCCGAGGCTTCTGGCGGCGCTCAGAACCGGCGTGCCGGCGGCGAAGCGGCCGCGCTTGCCGGACGGCATGAAGACGATCAGCGGATCCTTGGCCATGGCCCTTATCGGCGACAGATCAGGCGCGGCGGCGTCGCCGCTCACGATTGCCGCGGGCACCGCCGGTATCGCCTTCGGCCGGAGGTGCCCGGAACCGCGTCAGCCAACGCCGGCAATCCCGATCCTTGCCGAGCAATGTGTCCGCCCCCATTACCGCACCCATTTCCTCGGCGTGGAGCGGGTTCATGATCGCCGAGGTCATCCCCGCCGCGGCCGCCATCGACAGGAAGGCACCGTTCATAGCGTGCCGGTTGGGCAGGCCGAAGCTGACATTCGAGGCACCGCAGATGGTGTTGACCTTGAGCTCCTCGCGCAGGCGGCGGATCAGATGGAAGGCCGATCGTCCGGCCGAAGCCATGGCCCCGATCGGCATCACCAGGGGGTCGACCACGATGCGCGAATGATCGATGCCGAAATCGGCGGCCCGCTCGACAATTCGCCTGGCGACCTCGAAACGGATCTCGGGATCCTCGCTGATGCCGGTCTCGTCGTTCGATATAGCCACGACCGAGGCGTCGTATTTTTTCACGAGCGGCAGCACCGCTTCGAGCCGTTCGTCCTCGCCTGTCACCGAGTTGACGAGGGCCCGGCCTTGATAAACGGCGAGACCTGCCTCGAGTGCCGCCACGATCGAGCTGTCGATCGACAGCGGCAGGTCCGTCAAGGATTGTACCAGCTTGATCGTCTCGGCCAGGATCGCTGGCTCGTCGGCAAGAGGGATGCCGGCATTGACATCGAGCATCATGGCCCCGGCTTGGACCTGGGCCAGCGTGTCGGCCTCGACGCTGGAGAAGTCGCCCGACGCCATTTCCGCAGCCAGCCTCGTTCGGCCCGTCGGGTTGATCCGCTCGCCGATCACACAGAACGGCCGCTCGAAGCCGATGACGACCTCGCGTGCTGCGGAGCTTACATGAGTCTCGGTCATCTGTGTCTTTCCGGTTCAGGGCGACGGCGGGTCTTCGGCGTCGAAGCCGCCATTGGCGACGATCCGGCGCAACCGCTCGAGCGTGTAGCCGGTTTCGATCCGTTGCGCACAGGCTGCAGCCGCAGCCTCATGATCGTCGCTTTCAATATCGCTGATCCGGCGTCGCCAGGCGTCGAGATAGTCGTCGCTGCCGGTGAGGCCGGTGTTCATTGCGGCCCGGTCGATCGCCTCTTGAAAGCGGTTCGGCAATTGCCGCCTGGACGATTGCCGGCCCGACTTGACGATGATCTGCGCCGGGATGTCGCGCCAGAAGACGATGATCTGCTGCGCCATGCTCGTTTCCGTCAGCGAGGGCCGAAAGTGTGGTCTCAAGCCCGACATAGCCTGTCATGCAGCAGCGGTACTCCAGGCCGAGCCTGGTTGCCGCAGCCCTTGCCCGGGCGTCGAGATCGGGATCGATCGATTGCGCCAGATAGACGAGGCGCCGGTAATTGCCGAAATACAGAGGCTGCAGTTCCGGATGACGATCCAGGCCGAGACCCTCGATGACGAGGCGATCGAAATGCCGGGCCAGGAAATCGGTTAGATAGAATGTGCCTGGCTCGCGCGCCGCAAGTTCCTCGAATGCATCGAGACCGGCAAAGAAGGCATAGCAATGCGGCCCGGCGATCCGTTCCACGCCCTCCTCGGCGAGCATCGCATCGAGCTTGCCGCCCGTACCGCAATCGCCATAGACCACGAAGATAGTGTCGAACCCGGCCCCATCTGCATGGGTCTTGGCTGCCTTGATCCTGGAACGAACCGCCTCTGGAATTCGTTCGGGACGATTATGCAGTTCCGCGGGCAGGCAGGTCAGTTCGAAATCGGCGAGGCCGTTCATCCGGATGACGGCCCGGATTTCGCGGGCCAGGGCGCCGCATGCGATCAAAAGGGTCTTCAACGATCTCGGCCGTGCGTGCTTAGGATCAGGCTGCCGGACGCTGATTGTGCTTGCGATGCATGAAGTCCTTGGCGGTCTCGACGGCAACCGCCGCATCGCGGCAATAGGCGTCGGCGCCGATGGCCTGGGCGAATGCCTCGTTCAGGGGTGCCCCACCGACGAGAACGATATAGTGGTCGCGCAGGCCGCGCTCGACCATGCTGTCGATGACCGTCTTCATATAAGGCATGGTCGTCGTCAACAGCGCCGACATGCCGAGGATATCGGGCTTGTGCTCGTCGAGTGCTGCGAAATATTTGTCGACATCGCAGTTGATCCCGATGTCGACGACGTCGAAGCCGGCGCCCTCCATCATCATCGAGACGAGATTCTTGCCGATATCGTGAATGTCGCCCTTGACCGTGCCGATCACCATCTTGCCGACGGTCTGTGCTCCGGTTTCGGCAAGCAGCGGGCGGAGCAGGGTCATGCCGGCTTTCATGCTATTCGCGGCAAGCAGCACTTCGGGCACGAACAAAATGCCATCGCGGAAGTCGATGCCGACGATGGTCATGCCGCCAACCAGGGCTTCCGTCAGAACTCTGTACGGGGTCCAGCCTCGCTCCAGCAGGATCTCGACGCCTTCGACCACGTCATCCTTAAGGCCGTCATAGAGATCGTCATGGATCTGCTTGACGAGTTCCTCGTCATCGAGTTCGCGAAGATTGAGATCATCGGCGTCGTCGCTCATGCCAAGCCTTTCCGCACCGGCGCAGTGCCCGAAACAACGTCAGGGTTCGACCGGCTAAAGATTGTGGCCTCGGAAAGCTGTATTTCGCGCGACCTGCTATGGTGTCTTTGCGACATCAACGAATCCAAGCATATCATGAGGATGACCATTGCTCCGGCAAAATTGTTCTCCTATAAAAAGAATATATTGTATAGACATTCAACTTTAATGCTGGATTCTGGCAAGCTTCGTTGACCGACTACAGGTGCATTTATGCTGTTGGCGATGTGCATGGACGCATCGATCTCCTGCTCGACCTCGAAGCGAAGATCCAGGCGGATGCGACCGTTCATTGCGACGGGCCGCGGGCGATTTGCTATCTTGGCGACTATGTCGACCGGGGTCCGGATTCCGCGGCGGTTCTCGACCATCTCGGCGCACCGCCCAAGGACGGGTTTGATAGGGTCTTCCTCAAGGGCAATCACGAGCAGCGGATGATCGATTTCATGCTCGACCCTGGCGCCGGTGCTTATTGGACCAAGACCGGCGGGCGAGAAACCCTCTCGAGTTTCGGTATCGAAATCGATGACGACCTGCAAGCCGTGGACTGGCGGCAGACCCGCAACTCACTGGTCATGGCAATCAAGGCCAATCAGTTGCGGTTTCTGATTTGCCTCGATCACAGCTTTATCTGGCGGGATTATCTCTTCGTTCACGCAGGCATACGTCCGGGCGTGCCGCTGGCGCAGCAGGAACTCGATGATCTTCTCAATATCCGAGAGCCATTCTCGAGCAGTATCGCCGATTTCGGCTGTCGCGTCGTGCACGGTCACGACTCGCACGAAGAGCCCGAAATACGCAAAAACCGCATCAATATCGATACGAAAGCATGGGCCAGCGGGCGCTTGACCTGCGCCGTCATCATGGAGGCCGGGGTCAGCCTCCTTTCGACCGGACACTAACCTGCAGGGCGGGGACAAGACCCGAGGTCGGCAAGCCTATTTGTCGCTCATCAAATAAGTGGCGATGGCTTCGAGATCGGAATCCTCCAGATGGTCGAGACTTTCCGCGATCACCTCGCCCATGCTGCCGCCGATGCTGTCACCTTCGGGAGTGATTGTGGTGGTCAGCGCGAAGACGATATCGGATTGGCTATAGCCTGTTTGTTGCAGCGCCTCACGCGTGATGGGCGGGATCTTCTCGCCATCGGGACCGCTCGTCGAGCCTTCGAGAGGCCGTGCCGCATCCCGTGCGCCGAGGAAATTGCGCGGCGTATGGCAGGCGACGCAGTGGCCGGGACCATTGACGATGTAAGCCCCGCGGTTCCACGCCGCATCACGATCCGGATCGGTTTGATAAGGGCCGGCTTCGAGAAAGAGCGTCTGCCAGGCGGCGAGGGCAGGGCGAACGGAGAAGGGAAACGATACCTCGTTCGCCGGTGCTGATCCCGGAGCGGCCTCGACCGTGCGGAGATAAGCCCAAAGGTCGGCGATGTCCCGATCGGTCATCAAGGCATAGGCATCATAGGGAAAAACCGGGTAATAGTGCGTGCCGCCGGGCCCGACGCCTCGCGTCAGCGCATTGACGAACCCTTGCTCCGACCAGCCGCCGATCCCGTCTTGGTCGTGGGGCGTTATGTTGGGCGCGAAGAACGTCCCGAATTCGGTCTTGATCCCAGCCCCGCCTGCCAAAAACGCTCCTTCGTTCTTGGTATCGGTATGACAGGCGACACAGCCGCCTAAACGCATGACCGTTTCACCCCTTGCTTCGTCGCCAGTGATCCCGGCGAGTTGGCGCTCAGGCAGATGCGGCCCGCTCAGAAGCCAGAGCCCCACACCGATTCCAGCGATGATCAACAGAGCAGCGACGAATGAAATAATGTGGCGCATCCGGGCCTCCCGTTTCAGCTGGACGGCTCGACGTCGAGCCGTGCAATCACACCCTCCAGCCGGGGATCGGGTGCGGGATAGCGATCCATAACCGCCATGTCGTGCCCAGGGATGATGTGCGTGAACTTGCCGCCGGCAAGGGCGCGGAGCCTTTCATATCCGCGCAACACAGCCTCGACATCGTGGACGATGACGAAAGGCCGATCGGTCTCGACGTTCTCGTAGAAATGCGTCGTGTCCGATGCCAGCACCACCCAGCCGCGGCCGGTCATCACCCGGACGCACATGATGCCCTTGGCGTGCCCGCCGATCAGGTGCAGCGTAATGCCCGGCGCAAACTCGGCCTCGCCGTTATGGAATACCAGCTTGCCGTCATAGAGCTTGCGGACGGCCTGAACGATGTGCTCGGCGCTGTAGGGAGCCTTGAGCACGGGAAAGCACATGCATTTACCGGTGGCGTAAGCCATTTCCGTCTCTTGCAGGTGGAAGCGCGCCTTGGGGTAGTCGTCTAATGTCCCTGCGTGGTCGTAGTGGAGATGCGTCAAGATGACGTCGCTCAGCTCGGCTGCATCGATGCCGATCATTGCCAAGCCCTCCCGCGGCAAACGGTCGACTTTGCGGCCCCGGTTTTGGGCTTCGCCGTGTTCGAAGCCGGCGTCGACCATTATGGTGCGATTGGCGTTGCGAATGACCCAGACATAGTAGTTGAGAGGCTGGATGGCGACGTCGTGGGGATCGATGGTGATGAAGGTTTCCGATCTGCGCCGTCCGGCGTAGCTGCCATATTGCACCGCATAGATCTCGTAATGCTCGGTCATGATCCTTTTGCCGCCTCTGTTGTCATTGTTATTGGTTTGCTAGCTCTCAGTTCAATCGAATGCTGCGGTCAAGAGGGCGTCGCAATTGGCGTCCCGAGGAGAATCGGACATGGCGATGCGGCGATTCGAAGATAGCAAGGTCATCGTTACCGGCGCCGGCCGTGGTATCGGCGAAAGTATCGCCCGCCGATTCGGCTCGGAAGGTGCCCAAGTCGCGGTGCTCGATCACGATGACAAGGCTGCCGAGAAAGTCGCAGCGGGGATTCGTTCGACGGGCGGTGAAGCGCTCGATATCGATGTCAATCTTGCCGAAGCGCGGGGCATTCGCCTGGCGCTCGACCGTGCGCGCAAGGAGCTTGGCGGGATCGACATCCTGATCAACAACACCGCCAAAGCGGCGGGCAACACGATCAAGGAGATGGACGGCGAGGAGTGGGACCTCGAGCTCAACATCACGCTCAAGGCGGCGTTCATCGCGTGCCGCGAAATCCTGTCGCATATGGAAGAGGCCGGTCGTGGCGTCATCGTCAATCTTGGTTCGGTCAACGCCCATATGGCACTGGGTCATCCGGCCTATAGTGCCGCCAAAGCCGGCCTCGCCAGTCTCACCCGATCGATCGCCGTGGAGTACGGGCATGCCGGCATACGCTGTAACATGGTCAGTCCCGGAACCGTCCGCACCGAAACCGATCGCTGGCGCAAGAGGCTTCAGATCGATCCTCAAATATTCGAGAAGCTGGTGCGTTGGTACCCGGTCGGACGGATCGGGGAACCCAAGGACATAGCGGCTGCCGTCACGTTTCTCGCAAGCGACGAGGCGAGCTTTATCAACGGCACCAACTTGGTCGTCGATGGGGGGCTCTCGGCCGGCATCGGGCAGATGATGGCGGAGCTTACCCATCAAGGCGAATGAGGCAGCCACACGATCTGCCGAAGTGGTTCTTCACTGCATCGTGTCCCCACGGTTTTGCAGAGCACGCTAGTAGAATAGCGGGGTCGTGAGCAGCCTCGAATGAACGGTAGTGAACCGCACGCCAATTCCGTGCGAATGCAATACCGAGCATAAGAGGCACCGGAGATCGTTGATGTCGACGCCAGGGGCGGCGAGCGCTGAACGCGCGCCGAACTATTTTCTCAGACGAAGCATATTTGTCGGTCTGGCATTGGCGACCTCATTGCTGGCCATCGGCATCTTAAGCCTCATTCTCGGTACGAACGGTCTGAGCGTGCTCGAGACCGGCATGATCGCGGCTTTTGTTCTGACCTTGCAATTCAATGTCATAGGGTTCTGGAACTCCGTCATCGGCGCCTTGATCCTGCTCGGTACGAAGGATCCGGTCCGAGCCATCCTGCCATTGGCGCGGGCGCAGGCGGCGCCCGCGACACTCGACAGCCGAACCGCCATCATCATGCCTGTCTTCAACGAAGACACGGACATGGTTTTCCGCAATCTCCGGGCCATGGATATCGAGATCGACGAGAGCCCGAACGCCGGACGGTTCGAGTTTTTCGTCCTGAGCGACAGCAACAGACCTTCCGTGGTCGCGTCGGAAGAGGCTCATTACACTGCGTGGCGTGGTATTTCCGCGCCTCACCGAGTGCATTACCGGCGCCGGCAAGACAATACCGATCAAAAAGCCGGCAACATCTGGGATTTCGTTCAGACCCATGGCGATCGCTTCGACTATATGCTGGTGCTCGATGCCGACAGCGTGATGTCCGCGAAAACCATTGAATGGCTTGCCCGCATCATGGATGCCGATCCCAAGATCGGCATTCTTCAAACTCTGACGGCCGGGTTGCCCTCAACCAGCCTGTTCGCGCGCGTGCTCCAATTCGGCATGCGCCATGTCATGCGGGCTTTCACGATCGGCAGCGCCTGGTGGCAGGGACCGAATGGGCCCTACTGGGGCCACAATGCGTTGATCAGGGTGGCCGCCTTCAAGCAATGCTGTGCATTGCCTCGGCTGCCGGGAGAGCCCCCTCTGGGCGGGCGGATTCTAAGCCATGATCAGGTCGAGGCGACGCTTATCCAGGCGGCAGGCTATGAGGTCCGTGTGCTCCCGGAGGAATGCGAGAGCTATGAGGACACGCCACCTTCGCTGGCCGACTATATCAAGCGCGATCTACGGTGGTGTCAGGGCAACATGCAATACTTCCAGTTGCTGTCCTGGCCGGGCCTCGGATCGATGGGCCGCGTGCAGTTGCTGCTTGCGATGATGAATTATTTGACCGCCCCCAGCTGGATGATCTTTGTCGTGCTCGGTCTCACCCAGGCCGTCCTCGCATCCCTGGGCTACGCTCCGGATGCGCTGATCGGCTTTGTCGGCGTAAGCGGCGCAAGCAGTCTCGGGATCGATATGGGCACGGCCGGGCTCGCGCTGCTCGGCGCCATTTTGACGATGAACTTCGCCCCGAAACTTGTCGGGTTCGTCGCCGTGATGTTTCACCAGCAGTCGCGCGAACTCTATGGTGGCTGGCTGCGACTGATCCTCTCGATCATCATCGAGTTCTTCTTTTCCCTGTTGCTGGCGCCCATCATCGCGGTGGCGCAGTCAATTTTCCTTTTCCGACTATTCGTCTTTCGTGAGGCGGTCATCTGGGACGCGCAAGCCCGCGGCCGCAACATCGTCCCCTTCGGCGAGGCCGTCCTGAAAATGTGGCCTCAATTGGTTTTCGGTCTGACAATTGGCGGGATCGTCGGCCTCACAGCGCCAGCGATTCTGCCTTGGGTCGCGCCGATTGTGCTTGGCTGTGTGCTTGCAGCACCCCTGACCTGGGTAACGTCATTGGAATCGGTCGGGCGGTTGTTCGAACGCCTTGGCCTTTGCCTGATCCCGGAGGAGAACAAACAAGTCGCCGTGCTCGAACTTGCCGGGTATGGCGCCGTCCCTGAAAAGGGTCGTCAGCCGGGTGCAGCAATCGTCCTCGAACCGACGGCCGTAGTGTCCCGCTGAGGCGGAGTTGCAGAGGCAGGCGTTTCGGGTTGGCGGCGCCAGGGTTCGGATTTGACGAATCTTGCGGTGTAGGCGACGCAAATCAGAAGCACGAAACCCGTCAGATTGACCAGAGCCCATGTTCCCTGCGTCCGGCCGATCTGATCGAGCGCCATGCCGGCGATCCAGGAAAGCGTCATGCTTGCCATAAAGGTCACGAGGGCCTGTTGGCCAACCCGAACGATCGGCTGAAAGATCGGCCTTGCCAAAATTTGTTCACGACCGTGCAGAAGATAGAGAACGACATAGGCGAGGCTGACGAAATGGAGCCAGCGAAGGATGCCGAAATTGGATTTGAAGGCACCGAAAAAAAAGCTGTTGCTCAGGGAGTGGAGGAACGGCGTGGAATTCCAGATCGGGCTGTAGAAACAGACGATCATCAAGATCGCGAAGCCCAATGCCGCGGCGAAGACGCGGCCGTCGGCCAGCGGCAGACGGAGCCATTTCGCGCCAAAGATGAACCCAGTATAGAAAATCAGCTGCCAGCCGAAGGGATTGAAGAACCAGACCCGATCGCTCCACCACTCCGCCGGTAGTTGAAGCGCAAAGATCTGGGTCGCTGTGTAGAGCCCGCCGCAAAAAAGTAGAACCAAGCCAAAATGAAGCCGATTGAGTAGCATGATGAGCGGCAACATTAAAAGAATTACCATATACATCGGCAGAATATCGAAATAGTTCGGGACATAGGTCAGGGTCATCAAATGCAACAGACCGGCTCGTGGATCATTAAAGAAAGGCCACAAGTTCAACTGGTCTGTGTAGTCGTGACCTGGGAAAAGCTGGTCGCCGACAATGTTGACGAAGCAAAGGATCAGGAAAAGCGTGATGTGCGCCCAGTAGATCTGCCAGCAACGATAGAGCACGCGCGACGTTCCAAGCCAGAAGCCGTGCCGCGCGAAGACCGAGCCGAACGCGATGGCCGAAGCGAAGCCGGAGCAGAATACGAACATCTCGGTCGCATCGCTCGGGCCGAACCGGGCCGGGATGTAATTGTTCCAGATATTATAGGGAACATGGGCGATAAAGATGATGAACATCGCCAGGCCTCTGAAGAAATCCAGGCGTACATCTCTTTGCCTGGAGCTTTGCTGCATGGTTCTTCCAAATAAATAGCTGAGAGGACTATCAGTAATGGCCAATAAGGGCGCAGGGTATCACGGCAACAAGCGGAACCCTCTGACAGCGGATCACGATTACGATGATCTCGTACATTTCTAGGGCAGGGCGGAAAATCAACAATCACGCTGATCCCGGTTCGGTCTCTGTGGCGGTTTGCCCCGGTCCGAGCCCGTCATCATGATCGACGACTGCTTTTGGCGGCTCTTGCTGCGGCTGCGGGTGCAAGGACCGGAAGCATCCGATGCGCTCTCTCTCTCCGATCAAGCTGATGGCGGGCATTTACTCGTGCTTCTGGCCGAGCTCGCCGGCAAGCGCCGAGACCAAGTGCACGTTCTAGCCCATCTCGGCCAGAGCCTGGATGGCCGGATCGCTACCGATTGCGGCAACTCTCACTATATCAACGGCCCCGAGAGCCTCGAACTATTGCATCGGCTTCGCGCACTGGTCGATGCCGTCGTGATTGGTGTCGAAACGGCGATCCGGGATTGTCCGAGGCTGACGACAAGGCGTGTTGGCGGACCATCGCCGGTGCGCGTGGTAATCGATCCGCGGGGACGGCTGCCGGAAGATCACAATCTTCGCAGCGACGGGCTATCGCCGACAATCGTTCTGACCCGGCGGGCACAATTCGAGGGCGATCTCGAATTGCCCGGATCGGAACCGCGGTTTCGACCGCAGGAAATCATCGGGGTGCTGGCGGAACGAGGTCTGTTCCATCTCCTGATCGAAGGGGGTGGGCGCACGGTTTCCGCATTTCTCGAGGCGGGCGCGCTCGACCGCCTCCAACTTGCCGTAGCGCCGATGATCATCGGCTCGGGCCGCCCTTCCATCTCGCTCGCGCCGATCGAGACGCTGGAGGCGGCGCTGCGCCCATCCTGCCGATCCCTCAGGCTCGGCAGCGATACCCTGTTCGATATGCGGTTCGAGCGCGTCAGGAACTAGGCGCTGCGAACATATCGATATGGCCGACCTCGAGGCGGTGGCGGCCTTCATCGATCCGGTCGAGGCGGCTTTTGAGCCAGCCCTCGATCGCTTCCGCAGTTTCAGGCGCAGCATTGGCAGCGGCATTCGCATAGCCTGCCAGAAAGATTCGCTGCAATTTCGAATCGGCTGGACCCAGCGCCCAGTCGGCGGCACCGCTGATGGTGGTGTAGCCACGTTCGTGAAGCAATTGCTGCATGATCTCCGTAGCTGCAGGGCCGAGCGGCACGCCAAAACCCTTGGGGCGCCGTTGATCCTCGGCAAAGGCCGCGCGGACTCCGCGATCCTCCTCCAAGGCGGGCTCGAAGCGAACCCGCCCATCGACGCTCAACGACATCAACAGGGCGATGCCACGCTGGCCACAAGTGTCGACCAGGCTCTCGATCCAGCGACGGCTGACCAGATCGAGCAAGGCCGACGCCGTCACCAGTCGAACATTGTCGAGGCAGTCCACCGGCAGTCCCTCGGCAAGATCAGTAGCCCGCGTGCGAAAATCCCGACTGGCATGTACCAGGAGCTCGGCGTCGTGGTCCAGCAAGAGCCAGTCTTCGACATTGGCGAGGTGCTGCTGCAGAAAGCGTGCATTCGAGCCGCTTCCCGCACCAAGATCGAGTGCACGAAACGGTTTCTGTTTGTCGCACCAGGCGATACAGGCGATCATCACTTCCGGGTTGCGGCTGCGATGATCGACGGGCTCGCGAAGTGCCAGCCAGCTCTCTTCGAAGCGCTCCTCGCTCACCTTGAAAGATCGTCAATGGCGGCCCGGAACCGGCTGCCCGCAGTCTCCCAGCTTGCCTGATCGGCGCGGACGTCCAGGGCACCCCGGCGCAGTTCTTCGCGCAGTTCCGGATTGCTCAGTATTTGCCGCAACGCATCTTTGAGTGCCGCGGCATTGCCCGGAGCTACCAGCAAACTGGCAGCTTCAGGCACGGTGAAAGGGATGGCGCCGCCGGTTGTCGAGACGATGGGCAGGCCCGCGGCCAGGGCTTCGCTCAGCACCATGCCATAGCCCTCATAGAGTGATGGCAGAACGAAAATATCCGTCGCACCAAGCAGTTCGTCGATTACCTCGCGGGGAGCGGGACCCCGAACCTCGACCCGGTCCTCGAACCAGGCCGCCCTTTTCTTGACCTCGGTTTCGTGCTCGGGATCGAGGCCCTCGGCACCAATCGCGATGAGCTGCCAATCGAGGTCGAGGCATTGTTCGAGCGCATCGAACAGTACGAGATGACCCTTGCGGCGTGTGTAGCTCGCGACACAGAGCAAATTGGGGATTTCCGAGCGGGAGCCATGAGCCACGGGATGCGGGTCGACGCCAGGCTCGATCACCTTGATCTTGGCGTCGGGGACGCCGAGCTCGATCAGCCTCAGGCGCGTGAAATGGCTGGTGACGATGATCAGAGATGCGGCTTCGAGAGCCAGGACTTCCCGATGCAGGAGGCGATCGCGCTTTTCCGATGAGTGGCCGGTTTCGTCGCCGAGCGGATGATGGATAAGCGCTACCAGTCTGACCCGCTCGGCTGCGGCACGAGCCATTTCCGGCATGGCGCCGAAAGCGAGCCCGTCTATGACCGCAACGGCATTTGCCGGCAGTGCATCGAGGAAGGCCTGGGCATCGCCGATCGCCGAGGCGCTCGGCTCGGGAAAGCTCTTGTGCAGTTCCCGATAATGAACAGTCATCTCTTGCGCGCGGCAATATTCGAGGATTCGCCGATCATAGACGAAGCCCCCCGTGGGTTGGTCGAGCTTGCCGGGTGCCGCGAACCAAATGTCGGTCACTTGTGCGCTTCCACCGAATCGATCGAACCTTCGAAACTTGCCCAGGCGATGTGGGATTCGCCGAGCGTCACCTTGAGTCGATCCAGGCCTTGGGCGTGAATTCCGAGAGCGCCATCGGCGATGCGCTGAACCATGCGGTCAAAGATTTCGCGGGCGAGAAACTCGGTCGTCGTGTTCCTACCCGAGAATTCCGGCAGTTCATCGAGGTTACGGTAGTTCATTTCGCCCAAGAGCTCCTTGAGCGCCTGCGAGGCGAGGCCGATATCGACCACGAGGCCATCGGGATCGAGACCGGCACGGTTGAAGCTGCAATCGACGACATAGGTTGCGCCGTGCATCGCTTGAGCAGGACCGAAGATCTCTCCCTTGAAGCTGTGGGCGATCATGAAGTGGTCCCGGACGGTAAGGCTATACATTGGTGGTTCTCCCAGTGTCATAGCGCACGATCGTGCAGAGCGGCGTCCGCGTCCCACGGGACAGGGCATCGAAATGGCTCGGTAGTTCCTCGAATGCGATCTCGCAATCGATCAATCGGTCGAGCCGCCGATCTTCGAGTTCCTGCAGTGCCATTGCCAGGCGGTCGCTGTGGCTCAGCCGTCCCCGCATCGGGCCTGCGACATGACCGACCTGCGAGGATTGAATTGTGAGCCTCCGACTGTGGAAGAATTCGCCGAGTGGCAGCGACACCCGACGATCGCCGTACCAGGATAGTTCGATGATCCGTGCCTCGAACGCCGCCATCTGCAGGGCGCTTGAGAGACCCGAAGCCTGTCCGGTCGCATGGAAGATCAGGTCGAATTCTTCCCGGGCATCATCCGGTGACGCGAAGTTCAGTCCCAGATCCTCGACGATCTCGCGACGTTCTGGATTGATATCGACTACCACGGGTGGCCTGCCGATGATGCGGGCGGCGAGATTGGCGACGAGACAGCCGACCACGCCGCCACCGATTATGGCAGTTCGCTCGCCGAAAAGTGGCCTCGCATCCCAAATGGCGTTCAACGCAGTTTCCATATTCGCAGCCAGCACAGCGCGGCTGGATGGAATCGCGTCCGGCACTCGGACCACCGAGGATGCCGTCACCGTGAAGCGATCGACATGCGGATAAAGTGTGAAGACTCGATTGCCGAGCATGGTTTCCGGGCCGTCTTCCACGATGCCTACATTGTTGTAGCCGTAGAGGACGGGGCCGGAGAAGGCGCCTTCTTGAAATGGCGCTCGCATGATGTCGCGCTGGCTCGCCGGCACGCGGCCCTCGAATACCAGGCGTTCGGTGCCGGCGCTGATCGCGGAAAATTGTGTACGAATTGTGACGCTATCAGGGCCAGTCGGCATCACGGTCATCGGACGGATCGCCGATTGTCCGGGGGTGGTGATCCAGAAACCTCGCGCCCTACCCATCGTCCGGCAGCCCAACTGCAAATGGCTGCGTCGAGACGCCTTGAAGCATTTGACCCGCTATGCATGTCATGAGAGCGGAGGAACCGATGGGAGAGAGGAATGTCAAGACTTTGGCTTGGAGCACTGACGGCTTTCGCGATAGCGAGCATAGCGATGCAGGCCGAGGCGGAACCGCGGAACTACCAGATCGATCCCGGGCAATTCTCGATCGCTTTCAAGACTCATCATCTTCAATACCAGGATGTAATCGGCCTCTTCCTCGAGGGAAGTGGCTCGTTCGTGTTCGACGAGACCGTTCCGGAAGTCTCCGACATCGTTGTCGAGATCCGATCCAACACCGTGTTTACGAATAACGAGGCCCGGGACGAGCATCTGCGCGGCGGCGACTTTCTCGATGTGGAATCGCACCCCTTAATTCAATTCGCCGGCAAAGAGGCAACCGCTACCGGCGAAAGGACGGGTACGATAACCGGCGATTTGACGATCCGCGGCAACACCAAGGAGGAGACCTTCGATCTCGTCTGGAACAAGAGCGGTCCATGGCCATTCGGCGTCGGGCCCGAAGGCGGACCGCCCTATGTTGTCGGCATCTCGGCCACCGGCACGGTAAAGCGTAGCGACTACGGCTCCACCTATGCGGTCGACAATAATTGGGTCGGTGACGTGATCGACGTCATGATCGAGTTCCAGGCGATCCGCCAGCCCGAATGAGCCACGATCCGATGGAGCGCCTTCGCGAGATCTGCCTGACGCTTCCCGAGGCGCAGGAAAAAGAGGCTTGGGGCGATCCCACCTTTCGGGTCCGTGACAAGATATTCGGCATGGTCAAGCAAGGCGACGGCCGCGTCTCAGTCTGGTGCAAGGCGCCGCCAGGTAGTCAGGAAATCCTGGTGGGGGCGGACCCCGAGCGATTTTTCGTGCCGCCCTATGTTGGCAACAAAGGATGGGTCGGCATGCGTCTCGATGACAATCCCGACTGGTCTGAGGTCGCGACTGTGGTCAGACGCAGTTACTCCCTCATTGCGCCGAAACGACTCGCCAGAAAACTTGTTTGTTAGAGCGCAGCGTCGCATCACCAAACGGAACGGAGGCTGCCGATCGGAAACGCCCGTGGAGGCGTCCGGGGAGTTTGGCTATCGCCTTCTGACGCTAATCCGGTTTGATGGGGTTTGGCCGGATGCGCGGCACTCAAGGTTACGTCATGGCACCTCGCTCCTTCGAGACTCGCGGCTACAATAATCTCGCTGCATTTCGTAGAAGCCTGCATAGAGCAATGTTAAGTGAAACCGAGGGGGCGCTATGAAGATTGAATCCGTGAAGCTGCGTAAGCTTAAAGGGGTTTTGGAAACCGACGGTCAGTTCTGGGAGGACCGACTCTTATGGCCGGTGGACATCTATCCTGAATATCGCGACCGGATGCCCTGGGGTGCTGCCCAGAAGGATGACCGCCATCTCGGTATCGAGGCGTGTTTCCTGGACATTCTGACGGACGAGGGGGTCGAGGGCAGGTCGGGCCCATTTCCCGAGGCCGTCGCTCGGATCGTCGCCGATCAGCTGGCACCGATCATCCTTGGCCAGGATCCGATCGCCCATGAAAAACTCTGGGACCAGATGCACCGGATCATGGTGCATGGCCGTCAGGGTGAGCCGATGCATGCGATCAGCGCGGTGGACTGCGCGCTTTGGGACCTCAAGGGCCGCTGGCTCAACCAGCCGATCTACAAGCTTCTGGGCGGTCCAACGCGCGATACCATGCCATGCTATGTCAGCATGCTCGGCTTCAACGTCACCGATCTGCGAAAAGTTGCCGAGCGCGCCAAGGAATATCAGAATATGGGCTTCACGGCGCAGAAATGGTTCTTCCGCTATGGGCCGATGAGCGGTGCCGAAGGGCTCAGGAAGAACGTGGCCCTGGTCGAGACGTTGCGCGACACCCTGGGTCCCGATGACGATATCATGCTGGATTGCTGGCAAGGCATGGACCATGACTATGTCGTCAAGCTTGCCGATCGGATCGAGGAGTACGAGCCGCGCTGGCTCGAAGAGCCTGCGATGCCCGACCGGATCGACACCTATGCCCGCATCAGGGCAGGGACGACGATCCCGATTTCAGGTGCCGAGCATGAATATACCCGTTGGGGCTTCAAACGCTTTCTCGATGCGGAAGCGCTCGATATCTACCAGCCGGACATCTACTGGGCTGGCGGACTTTCCGAGACCCTGAAGATTGCGGCGATGGTGACGGCGGACGATCGGATCATCATCCCACACGGTCACTCGACTCCGATGGGCATTCACTTCTCGGTCAGCCAGTCACCGATCCACACGCCCTATCAGGAATATCTGATGAAGTGGAACGAGATCCATCAGCACTTTCTGAAAGATCCCTTAAAGCCGAAGGATGGCTCTCTTGCCTTGCCTGCGGGGCCAGGAGCTTCGATGGAACTGGATCCGGCGAAGATCGACCATGAGGTGGTCATTTGACGGTGTTCGCGAGGTACCCGAGCCTCCTGGACAAGACGGTCATCATTACCGGTGGCGGTTCGGGTATCGGTGCGGAAATGGTGCGTGCGTTTGCGGAACAGGGCTCCAAGGTCGCCTTTCTCGATATCAATGAAGATCCCTCGACCGCCCTCATCCAGGAACTTGGCGACGCCAGGCACAGGCCGGTGTTCTATCCAGCCGATGTCACCAAGATCGCGCCCTTGAAGGCAACGATTGCACAGATCGGCGAAGATCTCGGGCCGGCGTCGGTGCTTGTCAACAATGCCGCCAATGACGACCGCCATGAGATCGACGAGATCGACGAGGCCTATTGGGAATGGTCGATGAACGTCAATCTGCGACATCATTTCTTTGCGTCGCAGGCGGTCCGACCGCAGATGCGTACATTGGGTGGCGGCTCGATCGTCAATTTCAGTTCGGTCACCTGGTTCTGGGGCCCTGGGAACCTCGCCGTCTACACGACGGCCAAGGCCGGAATCATCGGCCTGACGCGTTCGCTCGCCCGTGCCTTCGGCGACGACAATATCCGCGTCAATGCGGTCGCACCCGGTGCGGTGCAGACGGAACGGCAGATCACGCTCTGGAACACCAAGGAGAGCCACGACGCGTTCGCCCAGCGGCAGATGATCAAGCGCACCCTGATGCCGGACGATCTCGCCCGCACCGTACTGTTCCTCGCCGCCGACGACAGTGCCATGATCACGAGACAGGACATCACCGTCGATGCCGGCCTGCGCTGACCGAAGCCTTCTAGAGGCATCAAGAAGGTCCATTTGTCGTTCAGCGACTGTGGCCATCCTCGACGCTTGATTCGAGCAACAGGCTGTAAATGAACAGCACGACTTGGTCGGCGCGATCGAAATATCTTTGGACCGTAGAAAGACTGGTTCCGAAATGTCGTCCATGTGCCGCATGGTGTCGATTGTTTACGATGCTCGCTATTGCATCACGTCTTTCTCCCGACCAAAAGTCATCTAACGCACTCACCCATGTGGGATCGAATTGGGCGAGGAGATCAGCGATGCGTTCAGGATTAGGGTTCTGAAAATCTCTCAGTCTGGATGTGGTGAAGCGAGCGACTGCGGGATGTGAGCGGTTGGTGATATATTCCCGCAGAATGAGGCGGATGGCTTCTTCCAAATAGCCCGAAGCGGCAACAGGCAACAGCAAGATACTTCGACCATTCACCGAGAAACTGCGGATTATCCGCCTTGAACTGCTCTGGCAGCCCTTCGACCAACGCAAGGACATTGAGTGCCCGCTGACGACATTGATGGAAGTCTACACTCATCAAGCATGCTCAAATGCTGCTGTGGCCCGTTCAATGCGTCCTTGAACGCTATCCTTATCGGCTGTGGCCTTTTGATATAGCGCCTTAAAATCGCTATCTTCGACCAATCCTTTGTACTCTGCGGCCAGGGAAGCTGTCCTTGGTTCGCCGACCTTCTGTAGTCGATGCGCAAGACCGACCATGACACCATCGAAGACTGCGGCATTCAGCGCATTCTGTGGCCTGAATGCCCGGTCACCAAAAGCGCTTCTGGCGCACGCTATGGTGCCTTCAAAGACACGCCGGAACTCTTCAAGTCGGACAACCGTACCTTCGGCGTGATCGGCCATGAAATTATTTAAGAACTCGACCATGGGTCGCTCGTAATCGTCAACCCTGAAGAATAACGCGAGAAATCTGAGGATCAGCTCCTGGTCTTTCATCCGTGGGCTTACTTTGCCATAGATTGCCCGCCAATCGTCGTTTTCGTTAAGTTTGGAGAGCAAACCGGCAAAAGGGCCATGTGATACTGCGGTTCGAATCTCTTGAGAAGAAAGATTCATTCCACCGGTATTCAAACGCTCAAATACATGGTGCACGCTTGAAAGATCGTCACTTGGTTGGTCTTGCTTGAATATAATTGTATGGATTATTGCATCATCTAAATTCTGCTGATCGATTTTGTCGAGATCGTCATAAGCTTTGTCTAGCCACTTCTCATGAACGTCTGTGAGACGAAAACTCCGATCCTTCAAAGCGCCGCTATAGAAAAATTGTAATGTCTTAAGTCTTTGTTGGCCATCAATAATGAGGCTTTCGCCAGTATTCTCCTTTCTGTCAAGAAAAATACTGGGTGTAGGCAAGCCCAATAAAAGGGACTCTATAAATCTTGAGGCCTTCCTTGGCGTCCAAACGTATGACCGTTGGAATTCCGGCACTATGTAAGCACGGTTATTCATCCGCTTGACATGTTGTTCGGCCGTAAGATCAGCCCCGTAGCTTGAGATATTGTAGATTACTGGCGAGCCCGGATCTTCACTGGCCCGATCGTCGACATTCCGTCGATCCTCAATGTATGCTTCAAGGCTTGTCAATGAGTCACCGTCTTGGGTAGGCAAGTCGTCAAGAGACATATCAAATCCTGTCAACCATTTGATGGAAAGGCATCTTTCGTACAATTCCTGGATCCGACGCCTAGAAATGAATGACCGCGAAAGATTGCTATCATCCTCAATGCAGTAAACACCATGGGCATCTCGTAGCAATCATTCCGCGCCGACGCGCTTGGGAAACATCGCCTCCTGCCTCGCTGCGACGGCTTCGCGGTGGGCGATGTAGATCGTCGATGCCGAAATAACGATGCCACCGACCCAGGTCCAAAGGCTCGGCACCTCGCCGAACATGAGATAGGCGAAGACAGCGATCATCGGCAGCTTGGTGAATTCGAAAGGTGCGAGCGCCGAGGCATCGACCAACTGAATGGCGCGGATGAAGCAGATCCAGGCGGCGATGCCCAGGACGCCCATCAGCACGAGAAGGGGCCAATGCTCGAGGTCCGGAAGACGCCAGACAAAAATCGCCGGGCCGAGCGCGAGCAAGGTCATGAACAGGTTCTGATAAAGGATGATAGTCGTCGGGTTTTCCAAGGCCGAAAGCCGTTTCATCAATAATGTCATGGCCGAAAACAGCACGGTCGAACCGATAATCAGCAGGGCCGCCGGATCGACCGTACTGCTGTCGGGTTGCACGATGATGATGACGCCGAGGAAGCCTATAGCGACGGCGGTCCAGCGGCGCGCCCGAACCACCTCATGCAGAAAGATCACGGCGCCAACGGTCACGAACAACGGCTTGCTGAAGGTCAGGGCGGTGAGTTGGGCCAATGGCATGAAGGCCACAGCATAGAAAAAGGCGAGCATGGCCACAACCTGCAGCGCGCTGCAGGTGAAGATCGTTCCGGGATGTCTCGTGCGAAAAGCGGCGAACGTTATCGGTCGGATAAACGGAATGATCAGAAGGAACGCGAACAAATTGCGAAAGAACGCGATTTCGAAGGCGTGAAGGTCGTCGGACAACACCCTGATCGTGAGGGTCATGCTTGCGCCAGCCGCATTGCCGGCAAGCATCAAGAGGCTCATGCGCGCCACGTTCGAGAGCTTCATCTCGCGGAGCGCGGCCAGGGATATCATGAGATCAATGGCTCGCTCTGACTAGGGGAGGCCATTCCACGAAGGTCCGGCCGCTACAAGGAAAACGACGTTAGAGCCCGGTTGTGGAGAACGGAAGCACTAAGAATGGGTGCTCCATGCCTCGC
>JBGSYN010000052.1:0-2580 GCA_041750975.1 Geminicoccaceae bacterium
TCGCCGACCTCGCTCAGCCGCGCATAGCGCTCGTCAATCTCCCAAAACCCGGCCTGTCCCCGCATCGCCTGCCTCCGCGCAAATCACCGAGGCAATTGAATCAAAATCCGGTTCCAAAGGCGAGGTATTTCGAGGTGCCCGAGTTGGCCCGCTTCGCGGCTCCCAAGCAGAAGCGAAGCGAACGGCCGCCCCTTCGCGGTGGACTTGCGCCAGCCGCAAATCAGAAAATCACCACGGCCAATACACTTGATCTTGCGCCATGTGTCAGTACGCGCAGATCGATATGGCAGGTCGGAACGTTTGGAAATGATCCCTTCCAGACCCATTTCACAAGCCGTCCGATACATCGCCGGACCATCCTCAGGAATATGGTCCACATAGCGTAGTTGCGGACCGGCCGGCTCCAAAACCTCGCGAAGTTTCTGCTTCCTCAGCCGCAACGGCTGTTTACGAAGATCCTGCCCGTCGAGCTTAATCAGGTCGAACACCATATAGGAAAACTCCGGCCCTTTGCCGCCCTTGAGTCTGGTCTGAAGGGCCGAGAAAGCGCTTCGACCGGTTTCGTCGAACGCAACGACTTCGCCGTCAAGCAAGGCGGTGTCCGCCCCAATCCCCTGCAAGCAAGAAACCAGCGAGCGGAAACGCTCGGTCCAGTCGAGGCCGCTTCGCGTAAACAATCGCACTCGTTCGCCGGCAATGGCGGCGATGATGCGATAGCCGTCGAGCTTGATCTCGTGGATCCATTCGGGTCCCGAGGGTGCGCTATCTTACGGGGTCGCCAGCTGGGGCGACACGAAGCTTGGCAAATCTCGTGCGGCCGTAGCCACGGGTTCACCTTGCCCAATCGCTTCGATCGTTCGACCGCTTGAAACGCTTGTCTTCCATCGCGCGGTCGGCTCGAAATTCTGCGTTGCCTCCTGGTCTCGTTTTTTGATCAACAGCCAGTTTTCGCGGCGCTCGGCATTGCGAGGCTTCATTCGAACCAGCGCCCAGGCACCCTTGAGCCGCATGCCATGCAGTTGAAACTTCAGGTCGCCGCGCCTGAGCGAATTCTCGGCGTCACCGATCGGTTCCCAGTGGCCGGAATCCCAGACAATGACGGCGCCAGCACCATATGATCCCTTCGGGATGACCCCCTCAAATTCGCGATAGTTCAGCGGATGATCTTCAGTGCGAACCGCAAGGCGCTTGTCGGCGGGATCCAAGCTGGGCCCGCGCGTCACGGCCCAACTGACGAGAACGCCATTCAACTCAAGCCTGAGATCGAAATGAAGCCGCCGTGCTGCATGTTTCTGTACAACGAAACTCCGGCCACCGGTCGCGCCTGCAGTTGAAGTGTGCGGCTCGGGAGTCCGCGCGAAGTCTCGCCTGGTCCTATAGGCATCCAGCTTTGCCTCGATCTCGTTTCGGACCATTCCCGCAGCGGCCGTCAGCTAGCCTTTCTGCGCGGCGATCGCGTCGACTTTTTTTGCCGTTGAGATGAGCCTCGCCTCGACGCCGGCTTGCCTTTGGCCACGCTCTTCTTGAGGGCCTCCATCAGATCTATCACCTCGCCGGAACGCTCTTGCTCCTTGTCGTCATCATCAGTGATGACGTGCTCGCCCTCACGGCGGTGGTCGATCAATTCCCTGAGTGCCGCTGCATAACTGTCCTCAAACGCACTGGGATCGAATGCCGCCGTCTTGCGTTTGATCAACTCGTCGGCAAGTTCGACCATTTCCTGGTCCAGAATAACCTCTTTGATCTCATTGAAGATGGAATCGCTATTGCGAACCTCGTCAGCATATCGAAGCGTCTCCAGCAGCAGGCCACGTCCGCACGGCTTGACGCCAACCAGGCATTCCCGACCCCGCATCGCGACCTCGCCCAGCCCGACTTTCTTCGCGTCCTCCAGGGCCTTTCGGATTACCGCGAATCCCTCTGCCGCGACATCACCGTCCGGAACGATATAGTAGGGTCGATCATAATAGCGGGGATCGATTTCATCGTAGCCGACGAATTGCACAAGATTGATGATCTTGCGGCTTTCGAGTTTGATCTGCTCGAGTTCGTCAGAATCGAGGGTGACATAGCGGTCCTTGTCAAACTCGAAACCCTTGATGATTTCATCCTTGTCGATCGCCCCGACGCCCGGCACGACTTTCTCGTATCGGACCCGCTTGCCCGTGGGGCCGTGGATTTGATGCAAGGCCAGTCGATTGCCGCGCTCGGTCGCCGCAAACATCTGCACGGCGATGGACACAAGCGAAAGCCGAAGGTGACCGGACCAGTAGACGCGCGGTGCCATGCGTGGACTCCCAACAGTCCCGTTTTCATCGATGTGAAATAACCATCAACCCGTCGCACGGTTCCACCGAAAGACACCAACGTTCGACGCGCACAGACGCCGGACACTTGTACTTGCCGAGTGGCACGGATAGTGCTCGCCAATATCTTATTAACTGCCTCTCCGTAACCCTCAGGCCACTTGACATTAGTGGCGATGTGGTCGATGATGAACAAAGAGAGAACGTAGTCGAGAGGGCATGATGTCGGACGAGCTGTTGCGGGACCTGCCGGGTGATCTGCCGAGCTTTCTGC
>JBGSYN010000053.1:0-38295 GCA_041750975.1 Geminicoccaceae bacterium
AATGGTGATGCCGGGCGATAACGTGACGATGGAGGTCGAGCTGATTGCCCCGATCGCCATGGAACAAGGCCTGCGCTTCGCCATCCGCGAAGGCGGCCGAACCGTCGGCGCCGGCGTCGTCGCCAACGTCATCGCTTGAGGAATTAGGAGGCGGCGAGAGCCGGGTTTGACGGACATGGATGCCCAAAACATAAGAATCCGCTTGAAGGCCTTCGATCATCGCGTGCTCGACCAATCGGTGCGCGAGATCGTCGGCACGGCGAAGCGGACCGGCGCTCGCGTGCGTGGACCGATCCCGCTGCCCAACCGCATAGAGCGGTTCACGGTCAATCGCTCGCCGCATGTCGATAAGAAGAGCCGCGAGCAGTTCGAGATCAGAACGCACAAGCGGCTTTTGGATATTGTCGATCCGACCCCGCAGACGGTGGACGCGCTGATGAAGCTCGACCTCGCCGCCGGCGTTGACGTCGAGATCAAGCTCTAGGCTGGCAGATTAGAATGCGTACGGGACTGATTGCCCAGAAAATGGGAATGACACGTTTGTTCGGTATCGACGGGAGCCATATTCCCGTGACCGTGCTGCGGGTCGACAAGTGCGAGGTGACGGCGGTCCGCACCAGCGAGCGTGATGGCTATTCCGCGGTGCAGCTCGGGATCGGCAAGGCCAAGCCGAAAAATGTCACGCAGCCGATGCGCGGCCATTTCGCCAAAGCCTCGGTCGAGCCGAAGAAGCATGTGGCGGAGTTCCGGGTCGACGAAAAGGCGCTTCTGGAGATCGGCCAGGAAATCCATGTCGGGCATTTCGTCGCCGGCCAGTATGTCGATGTTTCGGGCACCAGCCTCGGCAAGGGCTTTGCCGGCGGCATGAAGCGGCATGGGTTCCATGGTCTGCGCGCCAGCCATGGCGTCTCGGCTTCTCACCGCGCTTTGGGCTCGACGGGCCAGTGCCAGGATCCCGGCAGGGTCTTCAAGGGCAAGAAGATGGCGGGACATCTCGGTGCCAGACAGGCGACCGTGCAGAACCTCGAAGTGTTCGGCGTCGATCCGCAGCGCGGCCTGATCCTGGTGCGGGGCGGCATTCCGGGTGCCAAGGGCTCCTATGTCCGGGTCACCGATGCGGTGAAGAAGGCGCTTCCCAAAGAAGCCCCCTATCCTGCGGCGGTGCTGCAGAGCGGTGTCGAAGCCGAGGCCGTCGTTGCCGAAGAGGGCGAGGTCTAGGCGATGCAGATCGGTATGAAAAATTTGGCGGGCGAGGATGTCGGCGAGATCGAGCTGTCGGATGTGATCTTTGCCGCCCCCGTGCGCGCCGATCTGCTGCATCGAGTGGTCCGCTGGCAACTGGCGAAGCGGCGTGCGGGCACTCATTCGACGCTTGGCCGCAGCGACGTTCGCGGCACCCGGGCGAAGATGTTCAAGCAGAAGGGCACGGGCCGGGCGCGGCATGGCTCGAAGCAGGCCAATCTCTTCCGGGGCGGCGGGATCGTGTTCGGCCCGAAGCCGCGCGATCACGGCTTCAGCCTGCCGAAAAGCACGCGCAAGCAGGGCATGCGGGCAGCGCTGTCGAGCAAGGTTCAGGACGGCGATCTGATCGTCATCGACGACGCCACGCTCGATGCGCCGCGGACCAAGGTTTTGGTGGGTTATCTGAAAGAGCTTGGGATCGATTCGGCCCTGGTCATCACCGGCGAGGAACTCGACCGCAATTTCAAGCTGGCGTCGCAAAATTTGACCCTGGTGGATGTGTTGCCGTCGGTCGGCGCCAATGTCTTCGACATCATGCGCCGGCGCAAGCTCGTGGTGACGCAGGAAGCCATCAAGCAGCTCGAGGCACGTTTGGCATGAAGAAAGCTCCTAAGGTCACGCTGACCAAAGACCAGCTCTACGACGTCATCCGTTCCCCGGTCATCACCGAGAAATCGACCCGGCTCTCCGAGCATAATCAGGTGGTTTTCAAGGTTCGGACCGACGCCAACAAGGCCGAGATCAAGGCTGCGGTAGAAGGCATTTTCGGGGTCAAGGTCGACGCCGTGAATACGCTCAATCAGGCCGGCAAGCTGAAACGTTTCCGTGGCCGTCCCGGACGCCGGGACGCGGTGAAGAAAGCCATGGTGACGCTCGCGGAGGGCCAGTCCCTCGACGTAACCACAGGAATCTGAGCAGATGGCGCTGAAGAAATACAATCCGACCAGCCCGTCGCGCCGCGAATTGGTGTCGATCGACCGCTCCGATCTGTATCAGGGCAAGCCGGTCAAGAAGCTGACGGAAGGCCTGACCCAGTCGGGCGGTCGCAACAATAACGGCCGGATGACGATGCGTCATCGGGGCGGCGGTCATAAGCGCACCTATCGTGTGGTCGATTTCAAGCGCCGCAAATGGGACGTGCCGGCCGTGGTCGAGCGGCTCGAATACGACCCCAACCGGACCGCATTCATCGCCCTCATCCGCTACGAGGACGACGAGCTTGCCTACATCCTCGCACCGCAAAGGCTGCAGGTCGGCGACCCCGTCATCGCGGCGAGCAGGGTCGACGTCAAGCCGGGCAATGCGGCACCCTTGGGTAATATTCCGGTCGGCACCATCGTTCATAATGTCGAGATCAAGCCGGGCCGCGGCGGTCAGGTCGGTCGCTCCGCCGGGACCTTCGTGCAGGTGGTCGGGCGCGACGCCGACTATACCCAGATCCGGCTGACCTCGGGCGAGATCCGCCGGGTGCTGTCGACCTGCATGGCCTCGATCGGTGCCGTCTCGAACCCGGATAATCAGAACCTCAATCTGGGCAAGGCCGGGCGGTCGCGCTGGGCTGGGCGCAGACCGCATGTGCGCGGCGTCGTCATGAACCCGGTCGATCATCCACATGGTGGCGGCGAGGGCCGGACCTCAGGCGGCCGGCATCCGGTGAGCCCATGGGGCCAGCCGACCAAAGGGCACCGCACCCGCAACAACAAGAAGACCGATAAGATGATCATTCGCAGTCGCCACGTCGCCAAGAAGCGGGGTAGCTGACCATGCCGCGTTCAGTCTGGAAGGGCCCGTTCGTCGACGGTTATCTGTTCGACAAGGCCGAGAAGGCCAAATCCTCGAACCGCAACGAGATCATCAAGACTTGGTCGCGGCGTTCGACCATCATGCCGGAATTCGTCGGCCTGACCTTCGCCGTCCATAACGGCAAGAAGTTCGTGCCGGTTTATGTCACCGAGAACATGGTCGGTCATAAGCTGGGCGAATTTTCGCCGACCCGCACATATCACGGTCACGGCGTCGACAAGAAGGCGAAACGGAGGTAGCCCATGGGAAAGCCCAAATTGGATCGCCAGCTTGCCGACAACGAGGCCATTGCGACCTCGGCGATGCTTAGGACCAGCACGCAGAAGCTCAATCTCGTCGCGAACATGATCAACGGCATGGATGCCGGCAAGGCGGTCGTGGCCCTCGACTTCACGCAAAAGCGGATCGCGCTTGCGGTGCGTAAGACCTTGGAGTCGGCCATTGCGAACGCCGAGAACAATCACAACCTCGATGTCGACCGGCTTTATGTCGCCGAGGCCAGTGTCGGCAAACGTCTTGTCATGAAGCGGTTTCGCGCGCGCGCCCGCGGCCGTGCGGGACGGATCGAAAAGCCGTTCAGCCGGTTGCGCATTGTCGTCCGCGAGCGTGAAGAGGAACTCGACTAATGGGCCAGAAGGTCAATCCGGTCGGCTTGCGGGTCGGCATCAATCGCACCTGGGATTCGCGTTGGTACGCGGATCGGAACTATGCCAAGCTGTTGGCCGAGGATCTGAAGATCCGGAGCTTTCTCGAGAAACGGCTGGCAGGTGCCGCCCTCAGCCGTATCGTCATCGAACGCCCTGCCAAGAAGGCGCGGATCGCGATACATTCGGCGCGGCCCGGTGTCGTCATCGGCAAGAAGGGCCAGGATATCGAGAAGCTCCGCAAGGAGGTCTCGGACATCTGCTCGGGTGATGTTCATCTGAACATTGTCGAGGTCAGGAAGCCGGAGCTCGATGCCAAGCTCGTGGCCGAGAACATCGCGCAGCAACTGACCCGTCGCGTGACATTCCGGCGGGCCATGAAGCGGGCCGTGCAGTCGGCAATGCGTCTGGGCGCACAAGGGATTCGGGTGACCTGCGGTGGCCGTCTGGGCGGTGCGGAGATCGCGCGAACCGAATGGTACCGCGAGGGTCGGGTGCCGTTGCACACGCTCCGGGCGAACGTCGATTTTGCCAAGGCCACGGCGCATACCGCCTATGGCACCAACGGCATCAAGGTCTGGGTCTTCCGTGGCGAGATCATGGAGCATGACCCGACGGCGTTCGACCGGCGGCAGAGCGAACAGGGTACGGTCAGTCATAGCCGCGGCGATCGCGGCTAGACGGATAGTGGATAATTGGCGCGGCCCTCCTGGGCCGGGTCGGGTTTGAGGACGTTGGACGATGCAGCAACCGAAACGGACGAAGTTCCGCAAACAGCATAAGGGCCGCATCAAGGGCGATGCGAAAGGTGGCTTCACCTTGAACTTCGGTTCCGTCGGCATGAAGGCGACCGAGCCCGGGCGGATTACCGCCCGGCAGATCGAAGCCGCGCGCCGTGCCATCACGCGTCATCTCAAGCGTGCCGGACGCGTGTGGATCAGGATTTTCCCGGATAAGCCGATTTCGCAAAAGCCGGCCGAAGTCCGCATGGGTAAGGGTAAGGGCTCGGTGGAGTTCTGGTGTGCGCCGGTGAAGCCCGGCCGCATCATGTTCGAAATCGACGGCGTGCCGACGGAACTTGCCGAGGAAGCGATCCGCAGGGGTGCTGCGAAAATGCCGGTTTCGACCAAGACCATCGTCCGCGTGCAGGAGGCGGCATGAGATGGTGAAGGCTTCGGATTTGCGTGCGCAGACTGAGGATCAGCTGCAGGACGAGCTGACGCAGCTCAAGAAGGAACAGTTCAATTTGCGTTTTCAGCAGGCCACGGGCCAGCTCGAAGGAACCAAACGGATCAAGGAAGTGCGCCGTCACATCGCGCGCCTCAAGACCGTCATGGGCGAGCGGCAGCGGACGGCGGCGCAGGCCTAATTCGGCGTTGCCGATGGGCGTTATGGGTTCAGGAGATCGTTGATGCCGAAACGCGTGCTGCGAGGCACAGTGGTGAGCGACAAGGCCGACAAGACCGTTATCGTCATTGTCGAGCGTCAGTTCATGCACCCGATTTATCGGAAATATATTCGCGCGACCAAGAAATACGCGGCGCATGATGAGGACAATCGCTTCAAGGAAGGCGATAAGGTCCGCATCCAGGAGAGCCGGCCGATTTCCAAGCGCAAATGCTGGGTTGTGCTGACGGATGACGAGACGGCCAATGCCGCTGATGGGGCAGAAGCGGCCGCTGTGCAGACCGGAGCCTGATCGATGATTCAGCCAGAGACGAATCTCGAGGTCGCGGACAATTCCGGCGCACGCCGCGTGCAGTGCATTCGCGTGCTGGGCGGGGCGCATCGGAAATGGGCGTCGGTCGGCGATATCATCGTCGTCGCGGTGAAAGAGGCGATCCCGCGGGGCCGCGTCAAGAAGGGCGAGGTGCAGCGAGCGGTTGTGGTGCGGACGGCCAAGGAAATTCATCGCGCGGACGGCACGGCGATCCGGTTCGATCGCAATGCGGCGGTGCTCATCAACAAGGCGGGCGAGCCGATCGGCACGCGTATTTTCGGTCCGGTGACGCGCGAGCTTCGAGCCCGCCGCTTCATGAAGATTATTTCGCTGGCGCCGGAGGTATTGTGATGGCAGCGCGCATCAAGAAAGGCGATCGCGTGATCGTTCTGGCCGGCAAGGACAAGGGCAAGGAAGGCGAAGTGCTGAAGCTGATGCCGAGCGACAACCGTGCCGTGGTTCAAGGCGTGATGATGATCAGGAAGCACGAGAAGCCGAGTGCCCGCGGCAATGGCGGCATCGTCTCCAGAGAGGCCCCGATCCATCTGTCGAACCTGGCGCATGTCGATCCCGAAACAGGTGGAGCGACGCGGGTTGGGTTCAAGTTCCTCGAAGATGGCCGCAAGGTCCGCTATGCCAAGCGGTCCGGCGAAGTCATCGACAGTTGAGGTGCGGTTTTAGGAAAAGTTCATGGCAGCACGTTTGAAGCAACATTACGACGATACGGTTCGGGCGAGCCTGCAGGAGAAGTTCGGCTATAAGAACCCCTTGCAGATTCCGAAGCTCGACAAGATCGTCGTCAATATGGCGGTCGGCAAGGCGGTCTCCGACAGCAAGAAACTGACCCAGGCCACGTCGGAACTGACCAAGATCTCCGGCCAGAAGCCGTTGATGTGCCGGGCCAGGAAGTCGGTGGCGAATTTCAAACTGCGTGAAGGCATGCCGATCGGCTGCAAGGTGACGTTGCGGCGCGAGCGGATGTACGAATTTCTGGATCGACTAGTAACGATCGCCTTGCCGCGGGTGCGGGATTTCCGCGGCATTCCGGCGAAGAGCTTCGATGGCAAGGGCAATTATGCTTTTGGCGTCAAGGAGCAGATCATCTTTCCCGAGATCAATTACGACGATGTCGACGAGATCCGCGGGATGGATGTCATTATTTGCACGACGGCACGGAACGACGAGGAAGCGAGAGCGCTGCTTGACGGCTTCAACATGCCGTTCCGTAAGGACTGAGGATCAGCGTTCATGGCGAAATTGAGTTCGATCGAGAAGAATAAACGCCGCCGCAGCATGGTGAAGCGGGATGCTGGCAAACGTGCCGAGCTGAAGAAGATCATCATGGACCGCGAGGCCGATCCCGGTGAGCGGTTCGAGGCGACGTTGAAGCTTGCCGAAATGCCGCGCAATGCGGCCAAGGTCCGGATTCGCAATCGCTGCGAACTGACCGGGCGACCGCGCGCGTATTACCGAAAGTTTGGACTTTCCCGTATTGCATTCCGTGAGTTGGCCTCAGAGGGCAAGATTCCGGGCGTCGTGAAATCGAGCTGGTGAGAATTGGAGCCGTTCGACAATGTCAATGAGTGATCCTTTGGGCGACATGATCACGCGCATCCGCAACGGGCAGATGGCCCAGCTGCGCACCATTCGCTCACCAGCCTCGAAGCTGCGCCGGAACGTTCTGGAGGTGCTGCGTCGCGAGGGCTATATTCGAGGCTATGTCAACGTCGATGCCGATCCTGGCCATCAGGAACTCAACATCGAGCTGAAATATCACGAGGGCCGGCCGGTGATCCGCGAGCTGAGACGAGTCTCCAAGCCCGGCTGCCGGATTTATGCGGGCGTCAAGGAATTGCCGCGCGTCTATAACGGCCTCGGTATCGCCATCCTTTCGACCCCTCGGGGCGTGCTGTCCGACACGGAGGCCCGTGAGGCCCATGTCGGCGGCGAAGTTCTCTGCATGGTGTTTTGACGATGTCGCGTATTGGCAAACATCCGGTCTCGGTGCCCAACGGCGTGACGGTGACCGTCACGGGTCAGGAAGTCCGGGCGAAGGGCAAGCTTGGCGAGCTGGCGGCAAAGCTGCCGCCGGACGTCATCATTTCCCACGAGGAAGGCAAGGTTACGGTCGAGCCGCGCGATCAGGAGCGTCGTGCGCGTTCGATGTGGGGTCTGTCGCGGACCATGGTGCAGAATATTGTGACCGGCGTTTCCGAGGGCTTCACGACCAAGCTCGAGATCGCCGGCGTCGGCTTCAGGGCAGCGGTCCAGGGCCAGATGCTGCAGTTGCAGCTCGGTTATAGCCACGACATCATGGTGGCTATTCCCGAGGAGCTTACCGTCAAATGTGAGACGCCGACACAGATCGCCATATTCGGGGCCGATAAGCATCAGGTCGGTCAGTTGGCAGCCGAGATCAAGGCATTCCGCCCGCCGGAGCCCTATAAGGGCAAGGGTATCAAGTACCAGGGCGAGTGGATCCTTCGCAAGGAAGGCAAGAAGAAGTAAGATGATCGATCCCAAAAAGCGCTTCGAGCGCCGGCGGCGGCGCAATCGCTTCGCACTGAAGCAGCGGTCCAGCGGACGGATGCGCCTGAGCGTCTTCCGCTCCGGCAAGCATATCTATGGCCAGGTGATCGACGACACCAAGGGTGTCACCCTGGTGACGGCGTCGAGCCTGGAGGTGGCGATGCGTGAGAAGATGAAGAATGGCGGCACCATCGATGCGGCCAAGAAGGTCGGGGCACTCCTCGGCGAACGGGCCAAATCGGCCGGCATCGAGACCGTGGTTTTCGACCGTGGGCCCTACCCCTATCATGGTCGGGTTCGGGCGCTCGCCGATGCGGCGCGCGAATCCGGCCTGTCGTTTTGATTTTTGTTGGCATTTTGATTTTCTAGGAAAGAAGCATGGCGCAGCGTGGACGCGGCGGCGACGACCGTAACCAGGATTCCGAACTCACCGATCGTCTGGTATCGGTCAATCGTGTCGCCAAGGTTGTCAAGGGCGGCCGGCGGTTCGGGTTCTCGGCACTGGTCGTGGTCGGAGACGGCAAGGGCAGGGTCGGTTATGGCACCGGTAAGGCGCGTGAGGTGCCGGAAGCGGTGCGGAAGGCGACCGAGCAGGCCAAGCGGACGATGGTGCGCGTGCCGTTGCGGCAGGGGCGCACCCTGCATCACGACGTCATAGGTCGTTACGGTGCTGGCCATGTGGTGCTGCGCTCGGCACCGCCGGGAACCGGCATCATCGCCGGCGGTCCGATGCGTGCGGTCTTCGAATCCCTGGGTATCGGCGATGTGGTTGCCAAATCGATGGGCACCTCGAACCCGCACAACATGATCAAGGCGACGTTCACGGCCCTTTTGTTGTGCATGTCGCCCCGTTCCGTGGCGGCCAAGCGCGGCCGTAAGGTCAGCGATATCGTCGGCCGCCGCGAGACGGTCGAAACCCCGGCGCAGGCAGGCTGACCATGGCGGCGACGACGGGCATGAAGGGCAAGGTCAGGGTGACCCAGACGGGCAGCCCGATCGGCCGTAAGGACAATCAGCGAGCGACGCTCATCGCACTCGGGCTCACCAAGATGCATCGATCCAACGTGATCGAGCTCAATGATGCCAATCGTGGGCGGGTCGAAACGGTTTGCCACCTGCTTCGCATCGAGGAAGTGAGCAAGTAGGCTCATTCTGAATTGGATTGAATTATGCGTTTGAACGAACTCCGGGATAATCCCGGATCGCGGCGAGTGGCGAAACGCCTCGGCCGCGGTATCGGCTCCGGCAAGGGCAAGACCTCGGGCAAGGGACACAAGGGCCAGAAGGCGCGCAGCGGCGGTGCCGAGCGGGTCTTCGAGGGCGGCCAGATGCCGATTTATATGCGGCTGCCGAAACGCGGCTTCAAAAATCCCGGCCGGGCGCACTATGCGGAGATCAATCTCGACCGCTTGCAGTCGGCGATCGATGCCGGCAAGCTCGATTCGAAGGCGACCATCGACGGTGATATGCTGGTCAAGGCCGGGATCATCAGGCGGGAGCTCGACGGAGTCCGCCTGCTCGGGCGGGGCGAGCTCAAGACGGCGTTGACGATCGAGGTTGCCGGCGCCAGCAAGGGCGCTATTTCTGCGGTTGAGGCAGCGGGCGGCAAGGTGATCGCGCGGGAAGGCAGGGCCGGTACCGCCAAAGACGCTCCTGCCGCGGCGGAAGCGTCGACAGAGGCAGGCAATTAGCGCAGTCCGCAACGAGAACTATTCTTTGAAGGAGCTCCCATGGCATCGGTCGCGGAGCAGCTAGCGGCGAATATCAATTTCGGCGCGTTCGCCAAGGCGACCGAGCTCAGGAAGCGTATCTTCTTCGCGCTCGGCTGTCTGATCGTCTACCGCCTCGGAACCTACATTCCGCTGCCGGGCATCGATCCGGTTATCATGGCCCAGGTCTTCCAGCAGCAGGCTGGCGGGATCATGGGCATGTTCAACATGTTCGCAGGCGGCGCACTCGAGCGGATGTCGATCTTCGCGCTCGGCATCCTCCCCTATATCTCCGCCTCCATCATTATGCAGTTGATGACGGCGGTCTCGCCGAGCATCGAGCAGCTCAAGAAGGAAGGCGAGAGCGGCCGCAAGAAGATCAACCAGTATACGCGCTATCTGACGGTGGCGCTTGCGGCGTTTCAGGCCTATGGGCTCGCGGTCGGCCTTGAGAATATGAGCTCGGGCTCGGGCTCGGCCGTCCTTGACGCCGGCTGGTTTTTCCGGGCGACGACAGTGATCACCATCGTCGGCGGCACGCTCTTCTTGATGTGGCTCGGCGAGCAGATCACCGCACGCGGGATCGGCAACGGCATCTCGCTGATCATCTTCACCGGAATCATCGCGCAGCTGCCGTCCTCGCTGGCGAGCGTCCTCGAATTGAGCCGGACCGGCGCCATATCCCCGATCTTCATCATCGTGCTGTTGTTGATGATGATCGCCGTGATCGCTTTCATCGTCTTTATGGAGCGGGCCCAGCGCCGAGTGCTGGTGCAATATCCCAAGCGCCAGCAGGGCAATCGCATGTTCGGCGGCGAGAGTTCGCACCTGCCGTTGAAACTCAATACCTCAGGCGTCATTCCGGCGATTTTCGCAAGTTCCTTGCTTCTGTTGCCGGCAACCCTCGGCAGCTTCGCCGCCACCGGCGGCTCGGAACTGCTCGGGACAGTGAGCGCGCTCCTGGGACGGGGCCAGCCGCTGTTCCTCTTGATCTACATCAGCCTGATCGTCTTCTTTGCCTTCTTCTATACATCGATCGTCTTCAATCCGCAGGAAACGGCGGACAATTTGCGCAAGCATGGGGGCTTCATTCCGGGGATCAGGCCCGGTCAGCGGACAGCGGAATATCTCGACTATCTCTTGACAAGGCTCACGACGGTCGGCGCCATCTATCTGGCGGCGGTCTGTGCCTTGCCCGAGATCATGATCTCCCAATATGCCGTGCCGTTTTATTTTGGTGGCACTAGCCTGCTGATCGTGGTCTCTGTGACGATGGATACGGTGGCGCAGATCCAGTCGCATCTGATCGCGCATCAATATGAGGGGCTCATCAAGAAGTCCCGGCTAAGGGGCAGGCGTGGATGAACATCATTCTTTTCGGTCCGCCGGGCGCCGGTAAGGGCACTCAGGCGGATCGCCTCAAGAAGAAACATGTGCTGGCTCATCTTTCGACCGGCGACATGTTGCGCGCGGCGATCGCCGAGGGCACCGAACTCGGCAAGCAAGCCAAGGTCATCATGGATCGGGGCGATTTGGTGTCCGACCAATTGATCTGCGGTGTCGTTGCCGAGCGGATCGAGGAGGCCGATTGCGCTAACGGCTTCATCCTCGACGGCTTCCCGCGAACCTTGCCGCAGGCTGAATCCCTAGACCGCATGCTGAAGTCGAAAGCGAAGAACATTGATGCCGTGATCCAGATCAAGGTGGTGGAGGACGTGCTGGTCGAGCGCATCGCCAAGCGAGCGCGTGAGAGCGGAGGAAACCGCGGCGACGACACGCACGAGGTTCTGAAAAACCGAATGAATGTTTATAATCAGCAGACCGCACCCGTTCTGCCTCATTACGACGCTCTAGGTCTCTTGCGGGTGGTGGATGGCATGCAGAGCATCGATGCCGTCACGGCCGAAATCGAATCGCATTTGCCCCGCTGATGGGCCAGAATCTTGGATGGCATCGATTGACAGGAGCGGTGCCCACACTATAACTGTGTGTTTCGGGATGCGCTTTGGCGCGTCCTGTTCGTTTCTGACACAACCCAATCATCCTTGGAGAACGGGACGTGGCGCGTATAGCCGGCGTGAACATCCCAACACATAAACCTGTTTGGATTGCGCTGACCTACATCTATGGGATCGGTCGCACGACCTCGCGCAATCTTCTCGGCGCGGTGGAAGTTCCGTTGGAACGCCGCGTCAATGAATTGAGCGACGCCGAGCTCGGGCGCATCAGAGACGCCATCGACCGCGAGACCAAGGTCGAGGGTGAGCTTCGTCGCGAGACCGCGATGAGTATCAAGCGTCTGCTGGATCTGGGCTGCTATCGTGGCCTCAGACATCGCCGTGGTTTGCCGGTCCGGGGTCAACGTACCCACACCAACGCGCGGACCCGGAAAGGGCCGGCCAAGTCAATCGCCGGCAAGAAGAAGGTGAAGAAGTAACCGACCATGGCCACCGAAAGCTCGACACGTCTGCGCCGCCGTGAGCGCAAGAATATTTCGTCGGGTGTCGCCCACGTCAGCGCCACCTTCAACAACACCATGATTACGATCACCGATGTCCAGGGGAATGCGATCTCCTGGTCGAGCGCCGGCTCGCAAGGCTTCAAAGGTTCGCGTAAATCGACGCCGTTCGCCGCCCAGGTCGCGGCCGAAGCGGCGGCCCGCAAGGCTGCCGAGCACGGTATGAAGACCGTCGAGGTCTTCGTTCGCGGTCCGGGGTCGGGCCGAGAATCGGCGTTGCGTGCGCTGCAGACCGCAGGCTTCCAGATCACTAATATCCGCGACGTCACACCCATTCCGCACAATGGCTGCAGGCCGCGCAAGCGGCGTCGCGTATAGCCCTCTTTTTCATCGGCAATCTGGTGGTCCGATCTAGCGAGCGCCGGATTGCGGTTGTGAATTATCCCTTCTCGAACCCGAGGAATCTCTCTTGCTGCAGAAGAACTGGCAGGATCTCATCAAACCGCAGAAGCTCGACGTGCAGCCGGGCAGGCGACCGCATCGCGAGGCGACGATCGTCGTCGAGCCGCTCGAGCGGGGTTTCGGGATCACGCTCGGCAACGCTCTCCGCCGTATTTTGCTTTCGGCCCTGCAGGGCTCGGCGATCACCGCCATCCACATCGACGGTGTGCTGCACGAGTTCTCGACGATCGACGGCGTCCGCGAGGACGTGACCGATATCGTCCTCAATCTCAAGTCGCTCGGCCTGCGCCTGCACAGCGACACCCCGAAGCGCCTCTATCTCAAGGCCCAGGGTCCGGCCGTCGTAACTGCCGGCATGATCGAAGTCGGGCATGATGTCGAAATCATGGATCCGGATCACGTCATCTGTCACGTCGATCAGGGTGGCAAGCTCTCGATGGAGCTTACCGTTTCGACCGGCAAGGGTTATATCCCGGCTGCCGCCAACAAGAGTGAGGACGCGCCGATCGGCATGGTGGCGATCGACGCTATCTACAGCCCCGTGCGCAAGGTCGCCTACCGGGTCGACAATGCCCGCGTCGGCCAGCAGACCGACTATGACCGGCTGATGCTGACGGTCGAGACCGACGGTGCGGTCAGTCCGGAAGATGCCGTAGCCCTCGCTGCCCGTATCCTGCAGGACCAGTTGCAGCTCTTCATCAATTTCGAGGAGCCGCATCTCGCCCAGCCGCAGGAGCGGCGTCCCGAACTGCCGTTCAATCCCAATCTGCTGCGGAAGGTCGACGAGCTCGAATTGTCGGTGCGCTCCGCCAACTGTCTGAAGAACGACAATATCGTTTATATCGGCGATCTCGTTCAAAAGTCGGAAGCGGAAATGTTGCGCACGCCCAATTTCGGCCGCAAATCCTTGAACGAGATCAAGGAGGTGCTGGCGCATATGGGCTTGCATCTGGGGATGGAAGTTTCCGGCTGGCCGCCCGACAATATCGAGGATCTCGCCCGCAAGGTCGAAGAGCCCTTTTGAGCGGCCGGAGCCGTAGGATTGACGACGCTGACCGGGATGCCGGAAGACTCAGCATTTAGGATCGGGAATAGGATCGATGCGCCATCGCCGACAGGGGCGGAAACTCAATAGGACGCCCAGCCATCGCCGCGCCATGTTCGCCAACATGTCTCAGGCATTGGTCAAGCATGAGCAGATCACGACGACCTTGCCGAAAGCCAAGGAACTGCGGCCCATCGTCGAAAAACTGGTGACACTGGGCAAGCGCGGCGATCTGCACAGCCGGCGTCTGCTCATCGCTAAGACCCGCTGCGAGAAGACCACAGCCAAGCTGATCGACGTGCTGGCGCCGCGGTATTCGGAGCGGTCCGGCGGCTATATCCGGATCATGAAGGCCGGCTTCCGCTATGGCGACAATGCACCGATGGCGGTCATCGAATTCGTCGATCGGGATGTCGACGCCAAAGGACAGGATTCGGGCCCGCCGCAGAATGTCGAGACCTTTGACGAGGAAAGCCTCGCCGCCGCCTGACCTCGGTGGCAAACCCGCATCGGAATTGAGCATCGCCCGCGGTCTGGTTCTGGCACTGACCCTGGTCACCGTTGCCGGCTTGAATTGGCCGGTCGCGGCGCAGTCGCCGGAACGTATCGTCCCACAATCGCGGGGCGATATGGTCTTGTCGTTCGCGCCTGTGGTCAAGACCGTGGCGCCGTCCGTGGTCAACGTGCAAACCCGCAAGGCCGTCGCACCAAGGGCGGTCAATCCGTTCGCCGACGACCCCTTCTTTAGCTTCTTCTTCCGCGACTTTCCGACGATGCCCCGCCAGGAGCGGCGGCGTGTCGAACAATCGCTGGGTTCGGGCGTCATCGTCCGTGCCGATGGCCTCGTTGTAACCAATCATCATGTCATCGAGGGTGCGGACGAGATCGAGGTCATTTTGAGCGATCGTCGCGAGTTCGAGGCCGAGGTCATCACCACGGATGAGCGCTCCGATCTGGCGCTGTTGCGAATTGATCCGGGCGACGAGGCGTTACCGCCGGTCGAGCTTGGGGATTCAGATGCGATCGAGGTCGGTGATCTGGTGCTGGCCTTGGGCAATCCCTTCGGTATCGGCCAGACCGTGACGAGCGGTATCATTTCGGCGACCGCGCGCACGGCACCTGAGATCGATAGCGACGTTTCGTTCATTCAGACCGACGCTGCCGTCAACCCCGGCAATTCCGGTGGTGCGCTCGTCACTCTGGACGGCAAGCTCATCGGCATCAACACGGCCATCTTCACCCGCGGCGGCGGCTCGATCGGCATCGGTTTCGCAATCCCCTCGAAGCTGCTGGCCGCCAGGATCGCATCCGTCGAGCGGGGCGTCGATGGGAGCCAGCGTCCCTGGCTCGGCATCGCCGTCGAGGCTGTGGAACCGGATGTTGCCGCAGCGCTCGGGATGCGGCATCCCCGTGGGGTCATTGTCAGGGAGCTTTATCCCGTTGGCGCTGCGGATCGTGCCGGGCTCGAAATCGGTGATGTCGTGTTGGCGGTCGATGGCTATGAGATCAGGGATAATGCGAGTCTGAATTTTCGGCTGGCGCTTGGGGCGATTGGCGACCCCGTGACGCTCGATGTTCTTCGCGACGGCGACATCCGCTCGGTCAACATCGACCTCGAGGCCCCGATCGAGTTGCCGCTACGCAACGTCAATCGGCTGCCGGAGGGTCACCCTCTCAACGGCATTGTCGTCGGCAATCTTTCGCCGGCCTTCAATGAAGAGCTGGGCGTTGATATGTTCGAACGCGGTGTCGCGGTGCTCGAAGTCTATCGGAACACCCGGGCCGCGCGCATGCGGCTGCGGCCAAGAGATATTCTTGTTGCCATCGACGGCACACCGGTCATCTCGCAGGACGAGTTGAACGATCTCTTGGCGCAGCGAGGGGAGGTCTGGCGGCTCTCGATCAAGCGGGACGGCCGCGTTCAATCGGTCTCGATCCAGGGATGAACGATCTTTTCGAAGCGCAAGACAGGGCGGGACCGAAGGGCCGCTCCGCGCGCACCAAGCAGAATGACCGCCCGCTTGCCGATCGATTGCGGCCCGACCGCCTTGAGGACATCGTCGGCCAGGAAGCGATCTTTGCCGAGGGTGCGCCGCTCAAACGAATGCTGGCTCGGCAAAAACTCGCCTCGATCATCCTTTGGGGGCCGCCCGGCTGTGGCAAGACGACATTGGCGCGGCTCCTTGCAGGGGCTGTCGTTCAACCCTTGATGGCGCTTTCGGCCGTCATGTCGGGCGTGGCCGACCTACGCAAATCATTCGACGAAGCGCGCAAGCTCAGGGCCGGCGGTGCCCAGGCGATTCTCTTCATCGATGAGATCCATCGCTTCAACAAGGCGCAGCAGGATGGTCTCCTGCACGAGGTCGAGGACGGTACGATCGTCTTGATCGGTGCAACGACGGAAAATCCGTCCTTCGCGCTGACGGGTGCCTTGATCAGCCGCTGCCACGTGATCGTGCTCGATCGGCTCGGTGAGGCAGCGCTCCTGGAAATGGTCGAACGCGCGGAGGCGCATCTGTGCCGGACACTGCCCTTGAACGAGGCTGCGCGGGCTCGCCTGGTCGAGCTTGCTGACGGCGATGGCCGCTACCTTTTGAACATGGTCGAAAATGTCGCCGATCTGCGGGCTGAACCGGTTCTCGATGTCGAAGGGCTCGCGGTCGTGTTGCAGCAGCGTTTGCCGATCTACGACAAACAGGAGGAGGCGCACTACAATCTGATCTCGGCCCTCCATAAATCGGTGCGGGGCTCCGATCCCGATGCCACGCTCTACTGGCTGGCCCGGATGTTTCAAGGTGGTGAGGACCCGCGCTATATCGCCCGAAGAATTGTGCGCATGGCCAATGAGGATATCGGCCTGGCCGATCCAAGGGCGATCGAGCAGGCTTTGGCCGCAACCCGGGTCTATGAGCAGCTTGGCTCGCCCGAAGGCGAACTCGCCCTTGCCCAGGCCGCCGTGTACATGGCCATGGCGCCGAAATCGAACGCTGTCTATACGGCGTTCAAGGGGGCGATGGCCGATGCCCAGACGCATGGCTCGCTGATGCCGCCGGCCCATATCCGCAATGCTCCGACCAAGTTGATGAAGCAGCTGGGGTATGGCGCGGGCTACAACTATGATCATGATGCCCCCGAGCGGTTTTCGGGGCAGAATTACTTTCCGGATGAGATGCCGCGCGCCGAATATTACCGGCCGACCACGGAAGGCGCGGAGGCGAAATTGCGTGAGCGTCTGGAGAGGTTCAAGAAATTGCGTGAGGCGCGGCAGGGGCCTTCGAAGCGACAGGTGGATCGGTGAGCGGAGTGCAGCACTTGGAGATCGGCCGCGACGAGGCCGATTGGCGCTTCGACAAATGGTGCCGGCATCATTTTCCGGCGCTGAATCATGGCGCGCTGCAGCGCATGTTGCGGACCGGACAGTTTCGGCTCGACGGCAAAAGAGTGGCGGCCAAGGATCGGGTTGCGGCAGGTCAAACCGTGCGGGTGCCGCCGCTGGAGGAGGGCGATCGGTCGGTCGTGCCACGCCGGGCGGACCTCTCTCCCAGGGACGCCGATTTTATCCGCTCGAGGGTAGTGCATGAGGACGATGATCTGATCGTGCTCGACAAGCCTGCCGGACTTGCGGTGCAGGGCGGGACCAAAACCCATCGCCATGTTGACGGCATGCTCGATGCGTTCGCCCGCAAGGGTGTTCGGCCGCGTCTGGTCCACAGGCTGGACCGCGAAACCAGCGGCCTGCTGGTGGTGGCGCGAACCCCCAAAAGCGCCCGCTATCTCGCTCAGGCCTTCAAGGACCATGAGATACGCAAACTCTACTGGGCCATCGTGATGGGCCGTGTGGTGGAAAAGCGCGGTGCGATCGATCTGGCGATCGGCAAGGATGGCCCAGAAGGCCGTGAGAAAATGAGCGCCGATGCGGATAAAACCAAGCGCGCCCGTACCGGCTTTCAGATCTGTCTTCGCGCCGGCAAGGTGGCGACTTGGCTTGGTCTGATGCCCGCAACGGGCCGGACCCATCAATTGCGCGCCCATTGCGCCGCTATCGGCCACCCCATTCTGGGCGATGCCAAATATGGCGGCGCCGGCCCCGATGATGCGCCGAGGGGTCTGATGCTGCATGCGCGTGCCCTCCGGCTGCGGCATCCCGATGGCCGGATGATGCAATGGACCGCGCCGGCAGGCCCCGAACTCAAGGCCGGATTCACCTGGCTTGGAATCGAGCCCGAACCGGTCAGCGGCAGCCGGATCGAAGACTGGGAAGGCTTTTCTTGAGCATTCGTCTCGTCATTTTCGATATCGACGGCACCCTCGTCGATAGTCAGCGGACCATCGTGTCCTGCGGCACCATGGCGTTCGAGGCTTGCGGTCTGGAGCCGCCCGCGCCTGAGGCCATTCGCCGGATCGTCGGCCTGTCGCTGTTGCCGGCCATGCAGCAGCTGCTCGGCTACGAGGATGAGCCGCTGGCAAGGCGTATTTCGGAGGCCTATCGCGACGCCTATCTGCGCTACCGCGAAAGGGCCGATTACAACGAGGCGATGTTCGATGGTGCGCGCGAGCTGCTGCAGGACCTGACTGCGCGCGAACTGATCCTGGGCGTCGCCACCGGCAAGGCGATGCGCGGCCTTCGTGCAATCATCGAGCGCTACGATTTGCACGGCCTGTTCGTCACGCTGCAAACCGCCGACATCCACCCGAGCAAACCGCATCCCGCCATGCTTGAGGCAGCCCTGGCGGAGACCGGGAGCGTCGCCGGCGATGCCGTCTTCGTCGGCGACACCACCTTCGATATCGAGATGGCGAGACAGGCGCGGGTGCTGCCGATCGGTGTCGCCTGGGGTAATCATCCGGCAGCAGAACTCGAGGCCGCGGGCGCCCATCGTGTCCTCCGGCAGTTTGGTGAATTGCTAGATATTCTAGATCGGTCGTGAAGCGCTTTTACAAGACCGCTACGATCGAAGGGTCGGATGGCCGATTCCAGGTGCTCCTGGACGGCAAGTCGGTCAGGACTCCGGCGCGCAGCCCGCACGTCCTCCCAACCGAGGCATTGGCCGGGGCGATCGCCTGCGAGTGGAATGCAGTCGAAGACGAGATCCGCGCCGATGACATGCCGGTGACCAAACTCGCCAACTCCGTAACCGATCTGATGCCACAGCGTCGTCATGTGGCTGTTGCCGAAACCGCTGCCTTTGCGGAGACCGATCTGCTTTGTTATCGCGCCACGGCTCCTGCGGATCTCGTCGCCCGCCAGACCGCTGCATGGCAGCCATGGCTCGTTTGGTGCGCCGGGCATCACGGCATCGAGCTCGAGGCTACCGCCGGCATGACACCCATTGCCCAGCCGCCTGCAGCCTTGTCTCGGGTGCAGGAGGTCATAACCGGGCTCGATGACTGGCGGCTCGTTGCGATCCATAGTGCCACGCAGATCACCGGTTCGCTGATCCTTGCCCTCGCGTTGTTGGAGCAAAAATTGGCTGCATCCGAAGCCCATGCGGCGTCCCTGCTCGACGAGCAATATACGATCGAGGTTTGGGGCCAGGAGATCGAGCAGGCGACACGGCACAGGAATCTGGCGCGCGATCTCGAGGGTGTGGCAGTGTTTCTCGAGGCGCTGCGGCAAGGGGACTGAAGCTTGGAAGAGATCATTCGACGCCTCGACGAGAAACGGGCGGAAGCGCGGGTGGGCGGCGGCGGCCGACGGGTCGAGGCCCAGCATGGTCGGGGCAAACTCGCGGCGCGCGAGCGGGTGGCGCTGCTGCTCGATACGGGCTCGTTCGAAGAAACCGATATGTTCGTGACGCATCGCTGTACCGAGTTCGGCATGGCCGATCAGATGATCTCGGGCGATGGCGTGGTGACCGGCCAGGGCACGATCAATGGCCGCCTGGTCTTCGTTTTCAGCCAGGACTTCACGGTCTTCGGCGGCTCGCTGTCGGAGGCCCATGCAGAAAAGATCTGCAAGATCATGGATCGCGCCATGAAGGTGGGAGCGCCCGTGATCGGCATCAATGACAGCGGTGGGGCGAGGATCCAGGAAGGTGTCGCGAGCCTTGCCGGCTACGCCGAGGTCTTCCAACGCAACGTGCTGGCTTCGGGCGTGATCCCCCAGATCAGCGTGGTGATGGGCCCATGCGCCGGCGGTGCTGTGTATTCTCCCGCCATGACCGACATCATTTTCATGGTCCGCGACACCGCCTACATGTTCGTCACCGGCCCGGACGTGGTCCGTACGGTGACCCGAGAGACTGTCAGTCATGAAGAGCTGGGTGGTGCCGCCACCCATACGCAGAAGTCGGGTGTCGCCGATCGGGCCTTCGACCATGATGTCGAGGCCCTGCATCAGGTCAGGCGATTGGTCGATTTCCTGCCTTCGAGCAATCGCGCCGAGGTGCCGTCATGGCCGACGGAAGATCCGGGCACACGTGACGAGCCGTCGCTCGATCGCCTGATCCCGGCCAATCCCAACAAGCCCTACGACATGATGGAGGTCATTACCAAGACCGTCGACGAAGGCGATTTCTTCGAGCTTCGGCCCGACTACGCCCGCAATATTCTCACCGGATTCGGCAGGATCGACGGCTCGACCGTCGGCATTGTCGCCAATCAGCCGATGGTGCTTGCGGGCTGTCTCGACATCGACAGCGCCCGCAAGGCGGCGCGCTTTGTGAGGTTCTGCGACTGCTTCGATATCCCGCTTTTGACCTTCGTCGATGTGCCGGGCTTCCTGCCGGGAACCGCCCAGGAATATGGGGGGATCATCAGTCATGGTGCGAAGTTGCTCTACGCCTATGCCGAAGCGACGGTGCCCAAAGTCACGGTCATCACCCGAAAAGCCTATGGCGGCGCCTATGACGTCATGGCCTCGAAGCATTTGCGGGGCGACGTCAATCTGGCCTGGCCTACCGCCGAAATCGCTGTGATGGGCCCGAAGGGTGCGGTGGAGATCATTTTTCGCCGCGACCTCGACGATGCCGAAAAGATCGCAAAGCACGCCGAAGGCTATCGTGAGCGCTTCGCCAATCCGTTCGTCGCGGCCAGCCGCGGCTTCATCGATGACGTGATCATGCCGCATGGCACCCGCCGCCGCGTCGCCGCGTCGCTTCGCTGGCTGCGCGGCAAGAAACTCGATAATCCCTGGAAGAAACACGGCAATATCCCGCTATGATCTACGCTAGGCGGTGCTGTTTGTTAGAATGCTTGCGTTGATACATCGAGAATAACCCGTAAAACGATGATTCCATGGATACTTCTAGACGAATCATAGGTCCCAGTTTCAGGCGCAATGTTTTTTGGTGATATTTTGAGGTATTTGTTTATGTTTGAAATCAATAGATGGGTCCGCCGCTGTGCCGCCCGGTATTAGATGACCTTCCGGTCCCAACAAAAAAGGAGACAGCAAAATGGATCTCGTCGAGAAACTCCCAACTATGGAGACAGAGTCTTTGTCGGCGCTTCTTGAGAACGCTGAGCGGCTTGAGCAATCGGGTACCAAAGCCCAAAAGAGTGCTGCGACCGAATTGATCCCCGCCCTACAGGCGGAATTGGTAGAACGGCAGGCCGCCAAGCTTGCCGCATCCGCCGCCAAACGGTCGGAGGCGACGGCCAATCGCACTGCGGCCAAGCGTGCGGCAAAAAGCGAGACCTAGGTCCGAAACGACCTCGCTTGTAACCCGTTACCGCACGCTCACACCCTACAAGGTCGTGTTGCGATAGGTATCGTCGAGCCGAATTGCGCTTTCAAGTACGGGGCTCGTAAAATCGGCTGAGCCGATCAGGTCGCGGCCGATCCAGCCCGCGTCTTCGCGGACCCAAACCTGAAGCCAGCGCCGTTCGCTGTCGACGATCCAGATTTCCAAGACCGTCGGCAAGCCTTTGTAGGCGTCCAGCTTCCGCCCAAGGTCGTGCTGGCGCGTCGAGGGAGAAAGAACTTCGACGATCAGGACCGGCGCTTCGATCGTCTTCGACCTGCTCGGATCGGAGCAAGTCGCGGCGAGGTCCGCTTGAAAGAAGGTGTCGTCGTCGATGGCAATACCGGCATCGGATTGAGCCCGGCAAGGGGCGCGCTGGCGGAGCCGGGACTGGATCTCGAAACTGCAATTGGCGACAATCTCGCCATGAGTGGTTTGTGCCGGCGCCATCGAATGGGGGATGCCGTCGATGAGCTCGTAGCGCGTGTCGGGCTCGCCTTCGAACTCGAGAAATTCCTCGACGGTCATGCGCTGGTCTTCAGCACGATCGGCCATGGCTTGAACTCCTGATGCGCCATCATCTTAGCGCAATTCGCCTCGCGCCGCCAATTCACACGAGGATGCTGGCAGAACGGGCGTCCGGATGCTAACGGGATTCGGTTCTGTTGTCCCTGGAGGCCCATGTTTCGAAAAATCCTGATCGCCAATCGCGGCGAGATCGCCTGTCGTATCATCCGCAGCTGCAAGCGATTGGATATCGCGACCGTGGCGATCCATTCGGATGCCGACGCGGAAGCGCTCCATGTGCGCCTTGCGGGCGAAGCCGTCGCGGTCGGACCTGCTGCGGCAAGCAGGAGCTACCTCTCGATCGATGCCGTGATCGAGGCCTGCCGGCAGAGCGGGGCCGAGGCGGTTCACCCGGGCTATGGCTTTCTTTCCGAGAACGGCGACTTCATCGAAGCTGTCGAAGCTGCGGGCATCGTCTTTATCGGCCCGCCTTCGGCTGCCGTCCGGGCAATGGGCGACAAGATCACCTCGAAGCGGCTTGCCGAAAAGGCGGGGGTCAACACGATTCCCGGTCATCCGGGGCCGGTCGAAGACGTGGATGAAGCCCAGGCGATTGCCCAAACCATCGGCTACCCTTTGATGATCAAGGCCGCGGCAGGCGGCGGCGGCAAGGGAATGCGGGTCGTGCACGATGGTACCGGCCTCGCCGAGGGACTGAAACGCACGCGATCCGAAGCCAAATCGGCCTTTGGCGACGCGCGCGTCTTCCTCGAAAAGTTCGTGACGGACCCCAGGCACATCGAAATCCAGGTGCTGGCCGATGGTCAGGGCAACATCGTGCATCTCTTCGAGCGCGAATGCTCGGTGCAGCGGCGTCACCAGAAGGTCATCGAGGAAGCGCCGTCGCCCTTTCTCGATGACGCCACACGCCGGGCCATGGGTGCGCAGGCGGTGCGGCTTGCCGAGCGCGTCGGCTACGTCTCGGCGGGAACGGTCGAGTTCGTCGTCGACGCCGACTGCAATTTCTACTTTCTGGAGATGAACACGCGCCTCCAGGTTGAGCACCCGGTGACCGAATGCGTAACCGGCATCGATCTGGTCGAGCAGATGATCCGGATCGCCGCCGGCGAGGCCTTGCCGTTCCGCCAGGATGACCTCCGGCTCGATGGCTGGGCGATGGAGGCGCGCCTCTATGCCGAGGACCCGGCCCGGGGATTTCTGCCCTCGACCGGCCGGTTGCGACGCTACCGGGAGCCTGAAGGCCAAGGCATTCGGATCGATAGCGGCGTCGACGAGGGCTCGGAAATCTCGGTCCATTACGATCCGATGATCGCCAAGGTGATCGCCGACGGTCCCGACCGCGAGACGGCGCGGTCCCGCTTGTCTGCGGCCCTTGAGGCGTTCGTCGTGCGCGGCCCGGAAACCAATGCGTCCTTCCTGACGGCGCTGCTCAATCATCCGAACTTCGTTGCGGGCGATCTCACGACGAACTTCATCGATACCCATTTCAGCGCGGGCGCGAGCTTCGTCGAGCCGGAGACGAAGGTGAGGCATGAGCTTGCGGCCATCGCGGTGGCGATGCAAATGAAGCTGGCGCATCGGGCCTCGCGGATCAGCGGGACGCTTCCGGGCTGGATCTATTGCCCCGACAAGGATTGGTGCGTCCTCTTGGAGGCTGAGCCGATCGCGATCCGTCTTGAAGCCCCTGATACCTACCGTGCCGATGGTGAAGCGTTCGAGATCGCTCTCGACTGGCGTCCCGGCGAGCTTCTCGCCCGGGCCGTCGTCAATGGCCGTCGGGTTCTGCTACAGGCCGACCCACTGACCGAAGGCTTCGTGCTGCGGCATCGGGGTGCGGTCCTGCGAGCCATCGTCAGAACCCAGTTCGCAGCCGACCTCGTCGCCCGCATGCCGCGAAAGGCCCAGGCCGATCGCCGCCAGCTCCTGACCTCGCCGATGCCCGGCCAGATCGTCTCGATCGCCGTAGCACCTGGAGACACGGTCGAAGCCGGCCAGGAACTCTGCGTGCTCGAAGCCATGAAAATGGAGAATGTGCTGCGGGCCGAAGGCGCGGGCGTCATCGATGACGTCAGGGTCCAGCCGCGGGATAATGTGCAGGTTGACGACATCCTCCTGACCTTCAAGGAACCGGCCCGAGAAAGCGCCCAGCCACCCGCCAAGGAACCGGTATGACGACGATCGCAAGCTGGAACGTCAATTCCATCAAGGCGCGGCTGCCCAACGTCCTCGATTGGCTCCAATCGGCAGCACCCGACATCGTGCTCTTGCAGGAGATCAAATGCGTCGACGCCAATTTTCCCCGAACCGAGATCGAGGATCTGGGATATAATGTCGAGACTTACGGCCAGAAGAGCTACAACGGCGTCGCGATTTTGAGCAAACGCCCGATCGAGGTGGTCCGTCGCGGCCTGCCCGGCGCCGATGACGACGAGCAGGCGCGCTACCTCGAAGCCGAGATCGAGGACCTTCGGGTGGCCTCGATCTATCTGCCTAACGGCAATCCGGTCGACAGCGAGAAATATCCCTACAAGCTTCGATGGCTCAAACGCCTGCAGCATCACGCAGCCGATCTCCTTGAAGAGGAATGTAGTCTGGTCCTGGGCGGCGACTACAATGTCATCCCGGAGCCGCGCGACTGCTACGATCCGGCGGATTGGGAAGACGACGCTCTCTTCAAGCTCGAGACCCGGGAGGCGTTTCGCAGCTTCGCCCATCAAGGGCTCTACGACGCCTTTCGGATCAGCGAGCCCGATACCGAGGGCGCCTACACCTTCTGGGACTATCAGGGCGGACGCTGGCAGCGCGGCGAGGGCATCCGGATCGATCACCTGATGCTCTCGCCCCAGGCTGCCGACCGTCTCGACCTTGCCTGGATCGACAAGGATCCCCGCGCCCAACCCAAAGCCTCGGACCACACCCCGATCCTCGCGAAATTGAGCTGAGACGCCAAGCACTGAGACGCCAAGCACAGGCCACCAAATGCACGGACGCGAAGCAAGAAGACCGGGCCAATTCAAAACGGCAAGAAAGTGGCAACGTCGCGCCAAAAATTCGAAAATGAAGCAACGGGAGTTTCTAGAAAAAGCGACGCGGAAACTCCGCCGCTAATGATCAGGAATAGACAAAGCAGCGAAGGAGGATTTGCGAAAGCCCTTTCGAAACCCCTCGACAAGCTCGATCGACGGGCTTGGGAGGCGGCAAATCCACCCCTTCTCAAAACCAAAGGCAAGACTGCTCCGCCCAAGTTGTCGGGTGTCGATACTCGCCCAGGTTCCGGCAAATAGCAGCGGACCACCAATCCACTACAATCATGGGGTTAGTGGTACGCAGAACATTCACCGGCGGCGAACCTTCCGTCGAAATCGTACCACCAGGAGCGTCGGCGCAATCACCCCAGCCTCTGGAACTTCACATGTCAAAAGAGCAAATCGAGATCTGATCTCGATGTTTTGACTTTAGTTCCAGAGGGTTAAGAAAAGCTTAATTTTCTTGCCGGCTCGACGAGAAAGCACACTTCGCCTTCCGAGGGTGCTCAAAGAATTGATCCGCTGCTAATCCGGTGATGCCGGCAGCCTCAGCTACCGCGGGATCTCGTCCGTTCCTCGTCAATACATGAACCGGCGAGGCGCGTCCCAAGGGGCGCGACGGGCTTCATTATCCGCATCCAGGCGTGAAAGCCCGATATCGCGCAGTATCGCATCGTCAAGCATCGTGAGCGTGCGGCGTTCCTGCCAAACCGTGTACGCCGTCCGCAGCATCTGCCAGAAGCTGCGCGTGCGGCTGCCACGAGCACCATACCGAATCGAATGATTTCCCGCGGTCGACACCATCGTTCTCTCCATCTGTCAGGTCAGTCCGCAACCTCTATTTGCGATCGGCCTTGCCATAATGGAAACGAATTATTATGATCGGTTTCATTACAGAATGTTATAGCAACACCAAGCATTGCAGAAAGCCATGACCAGGAATCTCGACACGGCCCTCCTGCGCAGCTTCGCATCCGTCGCCGAAACCGGCGGCATGACCGCCTCGGCGCGGCGGCTCAACCTGACCCAGGCGGCCGTCAGCCAGCACATCAAGCGGCTCGAGGAGCAACTGGGGTGCCGGCTGTTCGAGCGCGAGCGCTCGGGCCTGCGGCTGACCCTTGCGGGCGAACGCCTGCACCGCCGGGCGCTGCGCCTCCTCGAGCTCAATGACGAGATCTGGAGCGTCATGACCGCCCCCGATTTCGAGGGCGAGGTGCGCATCGGTGTGCCGCATGACATCGTCACCCCTTATGTACCGCCGGTGCTGCGGCGTTTCGTGCAGGCCTGGCCGAAAGTTCGGGTATCACTCGTCACCGAGGTCAGTATCCGCCTCAAGGAGCAGGTTGCCGCTGGCTCGCTGGGTCTCTGCCTCACCACCGAGCGCCGTGCCGAGCCTTGGGGCGAACAATTGATCACCGAACGGCTGCTCTGGATCGGCGCTCCCGGCGGCACCGCCCATATCCGCCGACCGCTGCCGATCTCTCTGGGTGACGAGCGATGCATCTTTCGTGCGGCAATGACCGAGGCCCTCGATGGGATCGACCGGGATTGGCGCTCCTGCTGCGAAACCAGCGAAATGCGGCTGCTCCTTGCCAGTGTCGAAGCCGATCTCGGCGTCGCCGCCCTGATGCAGTCGAGCATTCCGGCCAATCTCGAGATCCTGACCGGCAAGACCGATCTGCCGCCACTGCCCGATTTCGGCATCAATCTCTATGTCGCCAAGGCCGCCGATGCCCTGACACAGGAGCTTGCGGGCTTCATGCGTCAGGAAATTCAAGCCGAACGCAAGCTCGCCGCCTAGGCCGGTCGACTCAAGGCAGGCGGCCTTCGATGACATAACCCAGGATGTCGACGACCTGTGCCGGCCGCTCGGCGACCGCCAGAGCCGCCTCATCGACCTCCTTCAAGGCATGCGCATGATCCGGCCCATGCAGAACGATCAGCGGCTTGTCGAGGGCATGCGCAAATCCCGCATCGAACGCCGCATTCCATTGCCGATATTGCTCGCCGAACCTCACGACGACGATATCCGCTCGCCTGATCAGCGTCTGCGTCCGGATCGCATTAAGCTGCGCTCCCTTATGATCATGCCAGAACGCCTCTAAGGCGAAGCTACACGAGATGACCCATGTTGCGAAAGGGCCGCCGCCCGGTTCCTTCGCGCATCCCCGGCGGATGTTTTCGCGGAAATATGACTACCTGGCGTGAGTTGGGAATCCCATGAGCCTCACTGATTCCAGACACTTGGGCTAGGATGAGGGTAGGGATGGGCCCGAGCCGCCTTCGCGGGCTTAAAGCTCTTTCTCGATTGCGCCCAGATAGTCATCCAGGCTGGCATTCAGCCGTTTGAGCATCAGAGCTTCGAACGATGCAGCATCGCCCGTGAGCTGGCGGCGTTCGAGACTGTCGATGTAATCCGGGCGATCTTCGGGGCCGATCACAAGCGGCGGATAGCCGCCTTTGAACAAAAGCAGGTTCATCAAGAGCCTCGCAGTGCGCCCGTTGCCATCCGAGAACGGATGAATGGATACGAGCTGCGCATGCGCCTCGAAAGCCGCTTGCGGCGTTACTTCGGCAGAGCCGAGCCATTGCCCCAATTCACCCATGAGCGCAGGGATCGCCACGGGCGAAGGAAAGATTACCGTCGATCCTTGGATCCGACGTTGATGCTGGCTGTATTTTCCGGCCTCACCAGGATGGCTGCGGCCAAGGACGAGGCGGTGAATCTCCCGGATATCGCCCTCGCAGGTGGCCTCGTCCCTTGACGCGAGCACGCGTACATAATCGAGCGCGTCTCTGTGATCGATCGCCTCCAGATGATCCTTGAGCGGCTTGCCGCGCACGGTTAGCCCCTTTTCGAGGATGATGGCCGTCTCCGATCGCGTGAGCGTATTACCCTCGATCGCATTCGAGCTGTAGGTCAGCTCGACATCGTACCATGCATCAAGCGCAGCGATACTGCCCGGCGCAAAAGGCCGTTTCGCATCCAGCTCGGCTTTTCTCTTATGTATTTCAGCCCACATCGCCAGAACATTTCTCTGTTTGGTCGTTTTTTCGAGCGATCAACCAACTTTTTGTTTTGCGGCCTTTCGACCCCAAGTATGCATCGGGCTCTTTCATCGGGCAAGTGTCCGAGAGTTTCTGACGGCGCGGAAGAGCGGGTGCGGCCGCCTACGACAGCATTCTTGCGCTCGTGAACGGCTCTCAGTCTCGATTCGAATGTATGTTGCGCGATCGTGGATGCACACCGGCTCCGAGCGTGTCGTCGTTGATGGATCCCGTCCCTCATCAACGCTCTTCGGTCATGCCGGGAGCGGCGGAGGTTATGGCCCGAGCCGATCGATCCGGCTCGGGATCTTCTCGAACAGCACGCGCGGCACCGCCACCACGGCCAGCCGAAACAAGACAGCGCATCATCCAGCTCGCGATAGGCGAGCAGGCCGCGGTCGGAAAGATGCGTGTGCCATGGAATTTGAGCCCAACCCGGCAATCGAAGGTGAGACTTAAAGCGGGGTCTTTGCTTTCGCCCCTTGCGTTCGCCATCGCAAGCTTGCTCTGTCGCCTCCATCATTCTGAATAATCTAGCAAATGTGGTCCCAGGCGTCAGCAAAATGACGCCGATATCGGGAATGCAGGATTAGGGTCGGAGGGTGCAAGAAGGCTTCGGCAACGAGGAACTAGAGCTAGCTAAAGATTCCTATATTTGCTTTCGGAGATGCGGTACTATCGTGTATTGCTCCTTAATCATGGGTGTCGCGTGCCATTGAGGAACGCCGAAATGTTTCTGCACGAACGAATTCCTACCCGAGGCATTGGACATAGACGAACCCGGAGGCGCTTCCAGTTTTTTTCACAAACGATTTATTGCCTTCAAGATCGGGCAGATTCGAAGCTCGGAGGTCTTATCCGTATTTTTTCACAAATGAATTATTCGTCCGGGATTTGCCGGCAGAATCCCACCCAGGAAGACTCCTCGCAAAAGATACACAAACGAATTCTTCGCCGCCAGATTCGTGCGCCAATGACCCCATCCGACCTAAAAATCAAAGGGGTCCCAGGGGCAAAAAGCCCCTGGCAAACCTTCCTATCAGGGCCTTTGCCCCTTACTCCGATTCGCTGGAGAGCGGGGCTTCGGCGACGTCGAGGATGGCGTTCACGCCTTGGCGGACGGGTCGTCTGGTCTGGGCTTCGCTGGTCAGCGCCAAGAGCAACATTGAGTGGCCGGTGACGTCGTAGACATGGCCGAAGGGAAAGTTGGGCGGTTCAGCGCGGGCGGGCTCGTTGGTGTCGATGATGCCGATCCAGCGCTTGCCTTCCGGCACCTCCGGCAGGGCAAAGCGGACGATGTCGTGATGGGCGTTCATGACGATCAGCAGGGTGGCGTCGGAGCCGCGGCGCTTGATGCCGGTGGCCTGGGCGCGGCCGTCGAGCAGCATGCCGAAGCATTTGGCCCGGCCGTCCTGCCATTGATCCTGGCTCATCTCGCTCGCATCCGGCGCCAGCCAGGTGACGTCCTTGACGTCGAGTTCCTCGTTGCGCTCGCCGGTCAGAAACCGGCCGCGATGCAGGATCGGGTAGGCCTGGCGCACGGCGATGAGTTTGCGCGTGAACTCGCGCAGGGCCTGCCCGTCCTTGGTGATGCCGCCCCAGTTCAGCCAGCTGATCTCGTTATCCTGGGCATAGACATTGTTGTTGCCCTGTTGCGTATGCCCGAACTCGTCGCCGGCGAGGATCATCGGCGTGCCGTGGCACAGCAGCAGGGTCGCCAGCAAATTGCGCTTTTGGCGTTCGCGCAGGGTTTGGATCGACACATCGTCGGTCGGCCCTTCCTGCCCGTGGTTCCAGGAGTGGTTATTGTCGTGGCCGTCGCGATTATCCTCGCCATTGGCCGTATTGTGCTTGTCGTTGTAGGAGACGAGGTCGTTCAGATTGAAGCCGTCGTGGGCGGTGACGAAGTTGACGCTGGCCCATGGCTTGCGGCCGCGGCGGTCGAACAGATCGCCCGATCCCGAAAGGCGCTTCGCGAGTTCCGGCAACATGCCCTCGTCACCCTTCCAATAGGATCGGACGGTGTCGCGGAACTTGTCGTTCCATTCCGCCCAGCCCGGCGGGAACTTGCCGACCTGGTAGCCGCCAGGGCCGATGTCCCAGGGCTCGGCAATCAGCTTGACACCAGAGAGGACGGGGTCTTGCCGGCAGGCGTCGAGAAACCCGCCGCCTTCGTCGAAGCCGTAGGGCTCGCGGGCGAGGATCGTCGCCAGATCGAAGCGGAAGCCGTCGACGCGCATGTCGGTCGCCCAATAGCGCAGCGAATCGGCGACCATCTGGAGCACGCGGGAATTGGAGAGGTTGACCGTATTGCCGGTGCCGGTGTCGTTGATGTAGTAGCGCTCTTCGTCCGGCATCAGGCGGTAATAGCTGGTGTTGTCGATGCCCTTGAACGACAGGGTCGGCCCGAGCTCGTTGCCTTCGGCGGTGTGGTTGTAGACCACATCCAGGATGACCTCGATGCCGGCCGCGTGGAACTGGTTGATGGTTTCCTTGACCTCGTTGGTGAAGGGCGAGTGGAGGTAGCGCGGTTCGGGCGCGAAGAAACCGATCGTGTTGTAGCCCCAGTAATTGCGCAGGCCCTTGTCGACGAGATAGCCGTCGTCGACAAAGGCGTGGATCGGCAGCAATTCGGCGGCGGTGATGCCGAGCGAGCCCAGATAGTCGGCCACCCGCGCATGGGCGAGGCCGGCGAACGTCCCGCGCTCGGTCTCCGGAATATGCGGGTTGAGCTGGGTGAAGCCCTTGACGTGCATTTCGTAGGTGATCATGCGCTCCCAGGGCACGTTGGGCTTGCGCTCATTGCCCCAGGTGAAGGCGGGATCGATCACCCGGGCCTTCGGGACCAGTGCCGCACTGTCGCGGTCGTCGAACGACAGATCCTTGTCCGGGCTGTCCATCTGATAGCCGAACACTTCGGGCCCCCATTTCACGGTGCCGACCAGTTGCTTGGCGTAGGGGTCGATCAGGAGCTTGTTCGGATTGAAGCGGTGGCCGGCGTCCGGGGCGAAGGGCCCGTGCACGCGGTAACCATAGACGACGCCGGGGCGCGCCTCCGGCAGGTAGCCATGCCACACCTCGTCCGTGTATTCGGGCAGCTCGATCCGTTCGAGCTCCGTTTCGCCGTCGATATCAAAGAGGCAAAGCTCGACCTTGGTCGCGTTCGCCGAGAACAGGGCGAAGTTGACGCCGAGCCCGTCCCAGGTGGCGCCCAGGGGAAAGGGGCGGCCTTCGCGAAGCGTCGAGCGCTGCAAGATCTGCGGGGCTTTCGCCCGAGCCTTCGGATCGTATTCCATGGGAGACCTTGCTTATGTCAGAGAGGCCGGGACAGCCGCACCCTCAACGTAGTCTGCGGCGGCCGGTTCCGTAACGCCAACCTGGCGCGCAGCATCTCAACTGTAATCGTGCTCCGCCAATGCTCTTGACCATGGCCCGGGGTCCTAGGGGCCCATCAAGGCCCCTAGCCACCTGTGGCAAATCCCGGATAGCAGGTCATGCCGCCATCGACGAAGAGCGTCGTGCCATTGACGTAGTCGGCGTGATCGGAGGCGAGCCAGACGACGGCACGGGCGATATCCTCGACCTCGCCGATACGTCTGTAGGGGACCAGCTTCATCAGCTCGGCATAGGCGGCTTCGGTCTCCCAGGCAGCACGGTTGATCGGCGTCGCGATCGCACCCGGACCGACGCTCATGACCCGGATCCGCGATGGTGCGAGTTCCTGCGCCATGCTCTGCATCAGCATGTGGATGCCACCCTTGGACGCCGCATAGTTGCAGTGGCCGGCCCAGGGGATGACCTCGTGGACGGAGCTCATGCAGATGATCTTGCCGGCCGCCACGGAAACCTCCGGCCGGACGCCGCGCCTTTTGAACTCGCGCACCGCCTCGCGGGCGCAGAGGAACTGGCCCGTAAGATTGACGCCGATCACCTTCTGCCACTGGTCGAGCGTCATTTCATCGAGGTTTGCGTCCTGCTGGATCCCGGCGTTGGACACCAGGATATCGATCGTGCCGAAGGCGTCGATCATGGTCTCGAACATCGCCTGGACCTGGGCCTCCTCCGAGACGTCGGCTTGAATGGCGATGGCCTCGCCGCCATCCTTCCTGATGGTCTCGACCATGTCTTGGGCGGCGTCGGCATTGCCGATATAGTTGATGGCGACGGCGGCACCGGCTTTGGCCAAGGCCAGTGCCGTACCCTGGCCGATCCCGGAACTGCCACCGGTGACCAGCGCTTTCTGGCCGATCAGACTGCGGGGGATCTCGGTCTTCGGCAGATCATTGTTGAAGCCTTCATGATGCGGCATGGTCTGGTTCCTCAGTTGTCAGTTGGAGCTTTGCATGTTTTATCGCGCCGATGAACCCCACGGCCTGCCGCATAATCCCTTCAACGGCATCGTCATCCCGCGGCCAATCGGCTGGATCTCGAGCCTCGATGCCGAAGGCCGGGCCAATTTGGCGCCCTATTCCTTCTTCAATGCGGTCGCCTACCGGCCACCCCAGGTGATGTTCGCCGGCACCGGGCCGCATCGGGACGGCGGTGCCAAGGACAGTATCGCCAATATCAAGGCCACGGGCGAGTTCGTCTTCAATCTGGTCACCGAAGAGCTCAAGGAGGCCATGAACAAGAGCTCCGTTGCGGCACCGCGCGACGTCGACGAGTTCGATTACGCAGGTCTCGAGAAGGCGCCCTCAAGGCTCGTCAAGCCGCCGCGCGTGGCCAGGAGTCCCGTGCATTTCGAGTGCGTGTTGAGCCAGATCGTCGAACTCGAGCGGCTGGACGATGCCGAGATCAATCGCATGGTGATCGGCAAGGTCGTGGGCATTCACATCCATGAGGCCGTGTTGACGGAAGGGTTGGTCGACCCCTCGAAACTGAAACCCTTGAGCCGGCTCGGCTACAAGGACTATGCCCTGCTCGGGGAGATCTTCGCGATGGAGCGCCCTACTTGGCCCTAGAACCGACACCTGGGTCATCGGAGTTGCGCCAGCACGGCCTGGATGACGGCCTTGAGGCCGCTCCTGCCGCCAAGCTCGAAAGGCAGGATCCCGCCGGTTGCATAGGCGTCGTACACCGCCTTGTCGAGCGCGATGCCTGCTGTGCTCAGACGCTCGTCGCCATGCCGCTCGCCGAGCCAGTCCAGCATCATCGCGAGCGAGACCAGCATCGCCGTGGGATTGGCCTTGCCTTGCCCGGCAATGTCGGGGGCGGTGCCGTGCGCTGGCTGGAACAGCGCAAAATCCCGGCCGATCTCGGCGCAGGGCGCCATGCCCATGCCGCCGACGAGGCCGCCGCCGAGATCGGAGAGGATGTCCGCGAACATGTTCTCCATCACCAGGACATCGTACTCCCAAGGCTTTTTGACGAGATCGAGTGCGGTGGCATCGACATAATGATGATCGGCCTGGATGTCCGGGAAGTTTCGCGCCCGTTCGTCGAAGATCTTGCGGAAAAACGCCATCGAGACGAAGACATTGGATTTGTCGACACAAGTGACCCGGCCCTTGCTGCGCCCGAGATCGCGCCGTTTGCGGGCGAGCTTGAAGGCGTGATCGCAAAGCTCTTCGGTCGCGGCACGGCTGATCACCATCGTATCGCGGGCGACCCTGTCGTCTTCGACGACGCCCTTACCCCGCGACCAGAACAGGCCCTCGGTCGATTCCCGCAGGACCACGAAATCGATCTCTTCGGCCCGGGTATCGCTCAAAATGCGGGGTGTGTTGGGATATTTGCGGACCGGACGCTCGCCCGAGACGAGCTTGAAGCGTGCACGGATCTCCAAATGTGGGGCGATCTCGGTGCCGTCGGGAAAGCGCACGTCCGGGTGGCCGATAGCGCCCATCAGCACGCAATCGAACGCTTCAAGCTTCTCATAGAACCCCTCGGGCACATCGATGCCATGGGCCAGATAGTGATCGGCGCCGGCCTCGATGGTTTCGCGCGTCAGCATGAAGCCGAAGCGCTGCTCGACCTGCTCCAGGACCGCGAGTGCTGCCTGCATGACCTCGACGCCGATACCGTCGCCGGGCAACACGGCGACATTGGCTTGCCCTGCCATGGTGCTTATCTGGGCCAAGGCGGTTCTCCACTGTTGTCATAAATTGTGGTCTCAATGCATACATTGATCCGGCGAATGTCAATCCACAGGGCTGCCGACCGGGGCCAGAGGGTCGCCGATAGGGGCCAAGGGCCTGCCGACGGGGGAAAGTCGACATGCACGAAACCATCGAGAGACGGCAGCCGGACCGGCCTCGCGACGCACCCCTCGGGCCGGCCCAAGCCTATCGGCGCCTGATCGAGCAGGGCGAGCTTGCCTTCGATCCGGTGCAGGCGGTCTGTATCGACAGGCTCGATGCGCTCGCTGCGGCGCTTGCCCACTACCGGCCAAAACCGCCGCAACGGACCGGCGGCTTTCTCTCGAAACTCGCCCATCGCGCCCCGCCGACCGCCGATGTGCCGATGGGTCTCTACATTCACGGCGACGTCGGGCGCGGTAAATCGATGCTGATGGACCTGTTCCACGCCCATGTCGGCCTGCCGCAAAAACGTCGGGCCCATTTCCACGAATTCATGATCGACGTGCAGCAGCGACTGCATGCGCTCCGCCAGGCTGACGCCGCCGACGACGTGCTGATGCAGGTCGCTGCCGATCTCGCGCGCGACCAGTGGCTGCTCTGTTTCGACGAGTTCCACGTCGTCGACATCGCCGATGCCATGATCCTCGGGCGGCTGTTCCAGGGCCTCTTCCGGCACGGCGTCGTCGTCGTCGCCACCTCCAACTGGCCGCCCCGAAGACTCTACGAGGACGGGCTCAACCGTGACCGGTTCCTGCCCTTCATCGATCTGCTGCTGGCCCATGTCGAGGTCATGGCGCTCGAAGGTCCGGTCGATTACCGCCTGACCCACCTGAAGAACGTCCCGGTCTATCATGCCCCGCTCGGACCCGCGACGGACGCCAAACTCGATCGTATCTTCAAGGTGCTGGCGCATGGCGATCCCGGCCGGCCTGAAGAGCTTGAAGTCGGCATGCGGTCGCTGCCGGTCCCGAAGGCGGCGGACGGTGTCGCCTTCTTCGGCTTCGACGATCTCTGCGCCCGGCCCCTGGGCGCTGCCGACTATCTGGCCCTGACCGAGCGCTACCACTCGATCATCATGACCGGCGTACCGCGGCTGACCGCCGACAAGCGCAACGAGGCCCGCCGCTTCATGACCCTGGTCGACGCCCTCTACGAACGCCGAACCATGCTCTTCGTCTCAGCCGAGGTGCCGCCCGAGGACCTCTATCCCGGCGGCGACGGCGCCTTCGAGTTCCAGCGGACCGTCAGCCGCCTCAGCGAGATGCAAAGCCAAAGCTATCTCGATGCCTGCCGCACCCGGCCCAACGCCGAAGCCTTCAAGGACTTCCAGCCATTCGCGCTCACCAGCGACCTGATCTGACGATCGACCTACCACCATCGCCTGTGGTGCGACGGTACGGGCTCCTTGCGGTATATAACAGGGCGTTGGGGCACTGGTACGGGCGATAAATCGTTCGTGCATTTCGGTATAGGAAGGTCTTCCGAAAGGGACGACTCGTCCCTCTCGGGCTCTCCCGGACATGTTGGTTCGGGTGTGAGTGAGGGCGGCAGAGTATTGGAGTCCCTAGCCGTCAATTCGTTTGTGCAATCTTGATTCTCAGGCTCACCAGAGGCTGGCAATTCGTTCGTGTAATTCTCGTTGGCGGGCTCTACTTCAGCCAATAATTCGTTCGTGCAATCTTCAGTAGGCACCGAACCCCGCACCTTGCGATGAGCGGCAAGATTGGCAAGTGCGCGCTTGAGATCCATCGAAGCCTGGGCGCGATAGCGCAGCATGGTGGTCATCGACATCCGGTTTTCGGGCTTGCCGATAAGATTGCTGCCATGCACCCGATCCTCGCAGTGCGGCGGCATGTCGGACATTACATCGGCCTCCATCCGATCCGCCCGCATCTCGCGCCAGAAGGCAATGACAATGGCCTCGACAAACTGCCGCTCCATCGCACCCCTGGGCTTTAAATCCTCCATGATCTCCTCTGCATAGGCCTCGAACTCGTCGATCGTCTCCTCCGGCAGCTACCGGAACTTCTCCGCCCGAAGCCCATGCTTCAACGCATTCATCGACGACCTCGCCTTGCCCTCGGGCGTCTTGGGAACGCGCTTCTTGAGAGCATGCTTGGCATTCTGATTATTGTTCACGTCAATCTACTCCGACAAAGGCAGTTCCGTCGATCCTAGCACGATCAGTCGAGAAATGAAAGGACGAAACGCCTATAACGGTCAACGCAGAGACCGTTCACCATTTGCATCAATTGGATTCTCGAGATCACCGCAATACACTGCTTGGAGCTCCAACTGCGGTTCACAATTGTTAAATGAGTCTCGTGGACCGGATTATTCGAATAAGGAGGTTGGTGACAATTGCCTGAGTCCAGGTCGTGCCCGATTTGTAGGAGGAGGCGATGACAATATCATCGCTGCGCGGGCCAAACGTCTCCCATCGCGTGCCGTCCAGATGATGGTTCCGGTAAACCCGCCTCCGCTCCGGCAATTCGCCCAACCGCACCCCCCTCTTTGCGACCGTTGTCGCCCATCCAAAAGTCCAAGGCATGAGCGGCCATCATTGATGGGGCTCGCTTGCCGTCACCTTAGGCCTGTCCGCAGCTGCTCTCCAGGTGGTTCCCTTAGATCGCCACAGGATGGCGATGCTGACGGCGACGTCATTCAGGGCGTGCGGAAAATAGCTAATTGGCGCGTGCCGCCTTTTATGCCCGGCACGACCACTGTCACAGCAAGCCGCTCATGTCTGCGCCATAAAGAAGGCATCTTCTCTGCTCTCTTCCCTCCTAACCACTCAGCCGCCTCCGGGCGCCTATTTTTTTGGAGTGCCGGTTGCTAAGCTTGGGGGAGAACCGACATCGGCCATAGTCGTGATCGGGGTGACAAGCTAAAAGCGTGAGTGTCAAAGAGTTTTCCCAAGTTTGCGTGCTCAAACAATATCGAGATTGACAGTGACCGCCATCATAGCGTCGCCGATTTTACGGCGGAATGTTGCACTCCAGATGGAACCCACCGTCGATGAGCACGAGATAGGCAATCACTCCATGCATTCTGGTTCTTACGGGTTCAATACCTTAGCTACAAAGTGTCCGATAAGGGTATGAAACGTCTCATGGAAAAAAAGGACGACATTACCAGTAACCTTGACTGCGTATTTGAACTAAAAAATCTTCGCCTCGCCTATCGATGGATCATGTCCAATCCCGACGCAAGTTATAAAAGCTATTTTCGCAACTCATACAGCGCGTTCGCATTCGTATCAGACTCACACCTTCGATGGATAGGACGGGAAGTCCTTGGGGAGCGCTATCAACCAACCCATGCATCAAAGATTATGGTCCCAAAGCCTTCCGGTGTACTTCGTCCGATAACCCTCCTAGGCGTTGAGGATCAGATAGTCTATCAGGCTTGTGTGAATTATGTAGCAGAGGCACTGCGACGAAAAACAAAAAAAAAGGTACGAAACACGCGTATACGCCCATTTATACGCTGGCAGGCGATCTCAGTTTTTCTACTATAAATGGCAGAGAAGCTATAAGAAATATTCGAGCCGTATTCGTCAAGCCTATGATGGTGGATACACATACGCCGCTAACTTTGACCTAACATCATTCTATAATGCGATTGACCATTATGTGCTAAGTCACTTTTTAAAAGACTTAGATATTAGTGAAGATACAATCGAATTTTTGATGAGATGCCTGAAAATGTGGACCTCTAGCACTTGGAGCGTTGGTCCGCGAAATGTCTATCATGAACACGGGATACCCCAAGGGCCACTCTCGTCCGGTATGTTGTCTGAGGCTGTGCTCCAGCATATTGATGAGGCTGGTGAGCAAGGTCGGAGAACAATCTATCTTCGTTACGTTGATGATATCAAAATATTAGCAAAGAGTGAGGAAGAGCTAAGGCGTAAGCTGATTAAGTTGGATATTGCGTCAAAAGAGGTGGGGCTTTTTCCACAAACATCGAAGATCAATATCCACAAAATTTCTAATCCAGATGATGAAGTAAAGTCGATTAGTCGTCCTGTAGAAGCGTCGTTGACGCCTCTTGTTAATCAGAGCAGGTTGGTAGTGCGTCTCCTAAAAATGACTCGGCGTGGTCACGTAGATTATTCGAATAGCACACGTTTCAAGTTTCTCCTTGCACACGTTGAGCCTACTTATAAACTCAACTGCCTCTCCGCAACCCTCAGGCCACTTGACATTAGTGGCGATGTGATGGATGATGAACAAAGAGAGAACGTAGTCGAGAGGGCATGATGTCGGACGAGCTGTTGCGGGACCTGCCGGGTGATCTGCCGAGCTTTCTGC
>JBGSYN010000054.1:0-20265 GCA_041750975.1 Geminicoccaceae bacterium
AGCGTTCGAGGGCGCCGCCGCGAGCATCGATCCGGGCCCGAACCTCAATCCGCGCATCGAGCCCCAGAAGCCGCCGCCGCAGCTCTCTGATCTGCCCGACCGACAATGTCTCGACCCCGGCGCTGAAGGTCTTCAACGTTACGCCATCCATGCTCACCGCTCCCTTTCGACCCTTGATGTTCATCAAATGTTCTAAAGCAGTGGCAATTCAACACAGAAAACAGACATCGCCTAAATATGGACGCGATTTCAGGGCCTTAAGCCCGTTCCTATACAAAGGCCCTCTTGCATTGATCCGCCCGATTGCTGTATTGCCGCCGCCTTGAGGGAGTTGAACCGGGCGCTTTTCGAAGAGCCGCCATCGAGCCGCGGGAGTGGCGTTTTGGTGCAGCTATTGGCTGCTTCCTCAGCGCCGCCGATTGCTCTGGTCGCGGCAGGCTGCGGTGGTCTTCGGATGGCGTCAGGTCATGCTGGAGGAAGGCACGATGTCTGAACTGCGGCTTGCCGATTATCGTCCGGCAGAGGACGAAGATTATATGAATGCCCGTCAGCTTCGCTATTTCCGTGAGCGGCTGATGGCGTGGCGCGAGGAAATACTCAGGGGCTCCGGTGCCACGCTCGCCGAGCTACGTGCCGAAGAGAACCGGTTGGCCGACGAGTACGAATGGGCCTCGGCCGAAGTGCAGCGAGGCTACGAGCTCCGCAAGCGCGATCGCGAGCGTAAGCTTCTGGCCAAGATCGACGAGGCCCTGCTGCGGATCGATAATGGCAGCTACGGCTATTGCGAAGAAACCTGGGAGCCGATCGGGCTTCGGAGGCTCGAGGCCCGGCCGATCGCGACCTTGAGCATCGAGGCCCAGGAGCGTCACGAGCGGCGGGAACGAACCTACCGGGAGATGTAGCCCCGGCCCGGAAGATGGCAAAATCGGCCCGGCAATTTTTGCCGGCCGGGAAAATTTTGCCGGGTCGATTCAATGCCCGGATACCGTTGACGATCGTGAAACGGCGGAAACACTGGTGATCCCGGGTTTGGCACGGGAAGTGCTCTAGGCATGGCATCGGTTGCGCCAAGCTTGGATAGCCCTAGAGACGATGCCTGCGATCACCACCAGTTCCGCCCCCGCCGCTCCGGCCTTGCGCCTGGCTATGCAGGCGAATGGCCAGCGCCCGATAGCGGGACCGGAGAACAGTGCGGCGGCACCCGCCAACGACGCGTTCGCCATGCTGGTGGCGATGTTCGGGTCCGGGGCAGCGACATCGGAATTTGCCGCCGGCGACGAGTTCATAACCGTTCCGCCAGGCGCCGTAAGAGCCAGGACGCCTCGATCGTCGTTAAGCGACACGTCGGTCGCGAACCCGCTCCCGGACCGCCTCGACCTTGACGATCTTTCGCTGACCGCCGTCAGCGTGAACCTGATCCCTGCGGCCGCGGGTCAAACTTTCTCGGTCGCCGAGCTCGATTCCGAGATTACGATCACCGCACCGACACCCCTCGCCGCAGCAATCGAAGATGCGACATCCGCCGATGCCATGGTCGGCAAAGCCAGTCGTGCCGACGGCATCTTTGATCGGGTCGGGGCTGCCATCGATCCGGCCAATGCCGGTCGCACAAGCAGTGTTGCCAACGGCGCGATACCGGCCTTACCCGAATTTCCGCCCATGGTTGACGCTTCCGCTAGCCGGACTGCGGTCGATCCCAATCTAGATCCCGGTCTCAATCCCGATTTCGACGTCGAATCCATGCCGCGGCAGGAACAGCTTGCTTCCGGCAGCGCGGATCGCTTGCGCGACGGTGAGATCTTGCAAATCACCCGTACCTTAGGCCGGCAGACTGAAAACGAGCGTGTGCCCCGGAGCGACGGCCGAACCGCTGCATCGGAGTTCTTCGTCCGCGCGGATCGCCAGCCTCGGACTAGCCGTGAGACGCCGAACCCGAGACCGGTCGCACCCGAGAATGCTCAACCTCAGTCGCCGTTCCAGCCGGACAGCACCGAGCAGCTCTCCGTCCCGTTCGACCGCAAGGCACCGTCCCCCGCCGTTGACATTACGGGGCCCAAGTTGAGCCACACGTTAGCCGCGACGGACTTTGCCAGCGTTGACGGAACCCTTAACGAAGCCGGTGCCGGATTGTCGGAGGATGCCGGTCCCGCCCCGCGCACGGGCGGTGATGGCTCGCGCGCGACGATACGGCACCATGTAACCTCGATCGCAGAATTCGGACAGATGATCGCCAGATCTGCGCAGAACGGATCCAGGCAGATCACGGTCCAGCTCGACCCTGCGGAACTGGGTCAGGTCGAGGTAGCTTTCGAATTCGGCCGGGAAGGCCGCCTGTCCGCAAGCGTGACCGTCGATCGGCCGGAAACGCTCGAGCTGTTGCAACGTGACAGCCGGAGCATGGCGAAGCTCCTGAGCGATCGGGGCTTTGAGCTGGATGGTCAAAGCCTGAGCTTCAGCCTCAGCCATCAGGGCGGCCGGAGCGCGCAGGACGATGGCCGCAACGCGAAGACCACCGACGGCACCCCACGATTGGCAGCCGCCGATCCCGCAGGGCCAGGCGCGTCTGACGCGACGGTGCGATCCCATGCGGCCGGCCGGACCGGTCTGCTCGATCTTTCGGTTTGAACCCAGGGAAAGTCTCAGATCATGATCAACACGGAAAGCCTGCTGAATGCGACCGCGACAACGTCCGCCGGGTCACCCGCAGCCGATAACTCGGCGCGGGACAAGCTCACCCAGAGCTTCGATACGTTTCTGTCGCTCTTGACGACCCAGCTGAAGAACCAGGATCCGCTCTCGCCGATGGATTCAACCGAGTTTACGAACCAATTGGTCCAGTATTCATCGGTCGAACAGGCAATAAAGACCAACGATCAATTGGGTGACCTGATCGGCCTGATGCGCGCGACCGAGACCGCGGCAGCGCTCGACTACCTCGGTCGCGAAGTCGAGGTCGAGAGCGACCAGATCCGCCTGGTTGCGACCGGCAGCGCCGGTTTCGCCTATAGCCTGGATAAGCCGGCCGAAACGGTCGTCGTGCAGATTCGCAATACGAGTGGTCGCACGGTGCAAATCCTTCGGGGTTCGGGCGAAGCCGGCGATCACGCCATGGCGTGGGACGGACGCGATGTCCTGGGTTCCAGAGCACCCGAGGGCGCCTATCAGGTGCTGGTCACCGCACTCGACAAGACCGGAATTCCGGTTGCCGCCTCGACCCGCATCGCGGGCACGGTCGACGCCGTCGAACGTACGGACGCGGGTTATCTGCTCGATGTCGGCGGCCAGCTGGTTCCGGCCGACGGGGTCAAAGCGATCCGCCGGCCCTCGACCGCCGACTGAATCCACCGACAGACCGACAACATTTATTGCACGAGGAGTAAACGCAAATGAGCCTTTTTGGATCCCTCTTCGCGGGTGTTTCAGGAATTTCCGCCCAAAGCCGGGCGATGGGCATGATCTCGGACAATATCGCCAATGTGAATACGACGGGCTACAAAGGGGCCGAGGCGCAGTTCGCGACACTGGTTACCCGCCAGAACGAGTCAAGCGGCTACCGGCCGGGCGGCGTCCGCCCGTTCACGCGCTACGCCATCGAGACGCAGGGTCTGATTCAGACCAGCGACCGGCCGACCGATGTCGCGATTTCCGGCAACGGCTTTTTCGTTGTCAATGACGATGCGACGGGTGGCGGCGGCCAGTTCTATTCTCGAGCCGGCTCCTTCTTCACCGACGAGTTCGGCAATCTGCGAACGAGTTCGGGCTTCTATCTTCAAGGTTGGGAGCTCGACGCCAGCGAAAACATCGTCGACATCAACAATATCGAGACCATCAACGTGCGGCTACTCAACGGTGTCGCCAGCGCCACCACCGTCATCGACCTCGGCGCCAATCTGGATGCCGATCAGGCGGTCAACACCGGGGCCTATACCGCAGGCGACATGGCGGACTACAACGCCAGCGGCGGCGCCACCGGGGTTCAGCCGCATTTCAGCCGAGCCGTCAGGATCTATGACGCCCTCGGCCGGGCGCACGATCTCGACATCGCTTTCTTGAACGATGCCGCGACCAATACCTGGAATGTCGAGATCTTCGCCGATCCGAGCGAAGTCGACACCACGGCCCATACCGATGGCCTGATCGCATCGGGCAGTGTCGTGTTCAATGGCGACGGCACGTTGTCGACGGGCTCGACCTCGATCACCCCGGTGATCGGCGGTGTCGTCAATGGCCCGCTCGGGATCGACTGGTCGACCGCCTCGGGCGCCAATGACAGCACGATCGTACTGAATCTCGGGGTCGACGGCTCGTCAAACGGCCTCACCCAGTTCCGGAGTGCGAGCGATTTCGCGTTTCTCAATCAAAACGGTTCCGAGGTCGGCGAACTGAACGGCATCAGCATCGACGAGGAGGGCTATGTGGTCGCCTCGTTCACGAACTCCGAGCAACGCCGTCTCTACCGATTGCCGCTCGCAACCTTCGCCAACGCATCCGCACTCGATCCTCGCTCGGGCAATGTCTTCGCCGAGACCGGCGATTCCGGTACTTTCAACCTGAAATTCGTCGGCGTCGGCGGTGCCGGCACCTTGACGCCCTCCTCGCTGGAATCGGCGAATGTCGACCTTGCTACCGAGTTCACTAAAATGATCGTCACGCAACGCGCCTATTCCGCCAATACCAGGGTCATCACAACGACCAATGAAATGCTCGATGAGCTCATTCAGGTCACGCGATAGTCAGTAACCCCGTGCGACTTATACTTAACAGTTGTTCACCATGACTTTTAGTCAGGAATTAAATGAGTGTCGGCACAATGCAAACTACAAAAGCCTGCTGGATTTGTTGCTGAGCCCAGGTCGGAGTAGCTTGATGTCGGAAATTGAATTGCCGCGACCCCAAAGTGTCGTGGGCCCGAACGGCATGCCGTTGAGCCTCGAGACCTTGCCGGCGCCGGATACCTGTCGCTGGGTCGCGCGACGCAAGGCCGAAGTCGTGACGGCGGTCCGGGCCGGCCTGCTGACACTCGAAGAGGCCTGTGACCGTTATAATCTGACCGAGGAAGAGTTCGGCGCCTGGGAGCGGGCGATCGACAAATTCGGCATGGGCGGACTCAGGGTTACCCGGATTCAGGATTTTCGCGCCTGACTGACGGCGAATTCTCGAAGGGACCGACCACGACATAGAGCCGCCCCGCTTCGGCAAGGAAAGCATCCGCCAGCCGATCCGCCGAAAGCCGTTCCGGCATCGGCGTTAACGGCTTGTTCACCATAACTCGATAAATCGCCAATACGGATGATCTGTCGGCCGCCCTCGCAGGGTGCCTGATCCGGGGCAAGGACCCCTATCAGACGACCTCGCCCAGGCGGCAGAGCGGAGCATCCGGGAAACCAGTCCATTGCGGTGCGTGGTGTTCTTCTGACCACGATCCGCGGGGCGTTGGAGCTCATGGCGAATAGTATCGACACTGCCGACCAAGCCAACCGACCGGATCAGGGTCCGCGCGTACCTGCTTCCCGGGGATCTCTGCCCGGACAGCCGGGCGGCAGAGCCGCCGGCATGGCCGGGTCCCATGCCGGCGACATGGGCGACAATGCAGGGGGCGGCACGCTCGCAGCACTCGGGGCACTCGGGCCGGGGCGCATCCTGGCTTTGGGCCTCGTCGCCATCGCCCTCTTCGGTTTCTTCGCCTATATCTTTCTTCGGGTGACCGAGCCCAACTATACGTTGCTGTTCGGCAGCCTCGAGATCGATGACAGCCGCCAGATCATCGAGCGTCTGGAAAGCCGCGCCATCCCCTATCGCCTGAGCGCCGACGGCCGCGCCATTCTGGTCCCGGAAGATCGCGCCCTCAGGCTGCGCATGGAGCTGATCGAGGACGATCTCGGCGGCGGTTCGACCCTCGGCTACGAGATATTCGACCGGGACGCGATGTTCGGCACGACCGATTTCGTCTCGAACATCAATCTCAAGCGGGCGCTCGAGGGTGAGCTGGCGCGCACCATTGCCAGTCTCGATCCGGTGCGCAGTGCGCGGATCCATCTGGTGCTGCCCGAACGCGAACTGTTCAGGCCGGAAACCGAGCCGCCCAGCGCTTCGGTCTTTTTGAAGCTGCGCGGTGCGGCCGGCCTCAGCAGCAAGCAGATCATGGGCATTCAGCATTTGGTGGCTTCCGCGGTTCCGGGACTCGAGCCGGCGCGCGTGGCGATCCTGGATGGCGAGGGCAGATTGCTTGCCAGGGGCGATGACGCCAGCGAGACGGCCGCACTCTCCGCCGAGGAAGAGCACCGCGTCGCGGTCGAGGAACGTCTGCAGCACAAAATTGTCCAGCTGCTCGAGCGCACGCTTGGCCCGGGCAAGGTCGAGGCGCAGGTGACCGCCTCGATGCGTTTCGAGGAAGTCACGACCAGCGAAGAGATTTTCGATCCCGAAAGCCAGGTGGCGCGCAGCACGCAGGCGGTCGAGGAGGAAACCGTCATCGCCGAGCGCGCTGCCGATGGCAGTGTGTCGGTCGCCAACGCCCTGCCCGGCGCCGATCCTGCGGCCGGCCAGGGCCCGGGATCGAACGAGAACACCGTCCGCACCGAGGAAACCACCAATTACGAGATCTCCCGCACGATCCGTAACCAGACCCAGCGCGGCGGCAGCATCGAGCGCCTCAGCGTCGCCGTCCAGGTCGACGGCCGTTATCGCGAGAACGCCGAGGGTGGCCTGACCTTCGAGCCTCTGGCCGAGGATGAATTGACCGAAATCGAAGCGCTGGTGGCGAGTGCGATCGGCCTTGATGAGGCCCGGGGCGACCGGCTGCAGATTGCCAGCCGGCCGTTCCATCGCCAGGCGCTGCCGGAGCCGGACGAGCCCGGATTGCTCGCCCTCGAGGAGGCCGACTACTGGCGGATCGGCGAGCTGGCACTGATGGCGATCCTCACGCTGCTGGTTCTGCAACTCGCGGTCCGGCCGATCGTCAAGAGTGCATTGCCCAATCGCAAAGCTCCGACGACTCAAGGTGTGCCGGCAGCTCAGCTGCAACACCAGGGCCAGGATATCGAATCCGGCAACCGGGCGGCGAGTGGCGGTGACGGCAATTCGTCCAATCCCCAGTTGACGGCGAATGGCGAGAAGGAAGGCGCCAACCGGCAGCTGACCGATGGAACCTCCGGCGAGGAAATGGTCAGCCTCCGGCAGATTGCGGGGAAAGTTCGGGCATCGCTGGTGCAGGAAGTGACCGAGATCATCGAAGAGCGTCCGGACGACGCCACCCGCGTGCTGCGCGGCTGGCTGCACTCGGACTGAGGATTGCCGGATGGTAGCGACACTCAACTACGAAGAACTCAGCGGTGCCGAAAAAGCGGCCGTCTTCATCCTCGCCGTCAGCGAGGAGCAGGCCACCAAGCTTTTCACCACGCTCGAACTCGAGGAAGTCAAGGAGATCTCGCAGACCATGTCGACCCTCGGGCGGGTCGACAGCAACACGGTCGAGCGCCTGTTTCAGGAGTTTGCGAGCCAGTTGTCGCGGACGGGCGGCGTGCTTGGCAGCTTCGAGACGACGGAACGGTTGCTCAGCCGCATCATGGACGAAAAGAAGGTCGATTCGATCATGGACGAGATCCGTGGTCCGGCCGGCCGCACCATCTGGGACAAGCTCGGCAACGTCAACGAGACCGTTCTGGGCTCCTATCTGCAGAAGGAATATCCGCAGACCGTCTCGGTGGTGCTCTCGAAGATCGATCCCGACCATGCGGCCCGCGTGCTTGCGGTCATGCCTGAAGACTTCGCCATGGAAGTGATCGTCCGGATGCTGCGCATGGAAACGGTGCAGCGCAGCGTCCTGACCGATGTCGAAAAGACCCTGCGCGCCGATTTCATGAACAATCTCGCTCGCACCAACCGGCGCGACAACCATGAGGTCATGGCGGAGATATTCAATTATTTCGACCGCAGCACCGAGGCCAAATTCCTCGGCATTCTCGAAGAGCGCAATCAGGAATCGGCGGCCCGGATCAAGGCCCTGATGTTCACCTTCGAGGACCTCGTCAAGCTCGATGCGGCCGGAATCCAAACCCTCATCCGCAATGCCGGCAATGACCGCATCGGGATGGCCCTCAAGGGCGCCAGCGAACCACTGAAGGAGCTGTTCTTCGCCAACATGTCCGAGCGCGGCGGCAAGATTCTCAAGGAAGAGATGGATTCGATGGGCCCGGTGCGGGTCCGGGACGTCGATGAGGCGCAGCTCTTTCTCGTCAATATGGCAAAGGAGCTTGCTGCCTCGGGCGAGATCAACCTGAAGGACAACTCCGACGACGAACTGGTCTATTGATGCACCGGAACGATCCGACCCCGGCACCGGACTGGCTCGTCAAAACGGCGAGCCCTGACCCAGCGGCCAGGACGTTTTCGGGCGAACTCGCACCGAAATCCGACCGCAGCCGGCGCGAAGTGTGGCAGCCGCTGCCATTGGCGCTGGAACCGACGCCCGTCAAAACCGCCCGATCGCCCAAAAAGAGTGCGTCCGGTGCGGCGAAGCGCCCCTTGGTCTTCACCGAGGCCGAGTTCGCCGCCGCACTCGATGCGGTTTCGAGAAACGTGCAGGACCAAGCCACGCTTGCCGAACAAGCCGGCCGTGCCGCGCTGGAAACCCGGGCTCTCATTTGTATCGCCGAGGCCCTCGCCGCGGGCGAGCCGGCACAGCAGCGCCTGACGGATCGGGCAGCCATGCAGCTGGTTGAGATTTTTGTCGAAGCGCTGCAGGCACTTCGTCCCGGGCTCGACCGATCGATGCTCGCCGACGCGCTCGAGCAAGTGCTGAAATCGGCAATGACGGAGATCGGCCGGGCCGAAACCGTCGAGATTCGCATCGCCGACAGCGAGATCGGAGCGCTCGAGCCAAAGCTCACCCGGATTTGCCGTGATGCGGGCATTAATCGCCCGTTAACCATAATCGGCGACACAGAACTCAAGGCCGGTCAGGCGGACGTCGTGTGGCGACATGGCCGGGCCACCCTCCAAACCGACGCAATGATGGATGCGGTGCTCGAAACCTTGCGATCCTGGCTGGTCGACAACGCGGACGATGAATGCCGGATCATCGGTTCCGCTCCGATGCCTGAAAGATCCGATCCGGACGACGCGGAAACAGAGCAATTGCAACCATTATCCCAACCCCTGGAAGTACCATGAGCGATCAAGTTACCAATCACGCCGCCAAGAAGGACCAGCCCGAGGCGGCAACTCCCAATGTCAAGGATCAGAGCGTCAGGGATCCGAGCATCAGGGATTCGAGCGAATCGCTGAGTGCGGTTTTCGATATCCCCGTGCAGCTCTCGGCCGTCCTCGGCCGCGCTTCGATGCCCGTCAATCAACTCCTGCGGCTCGGACGCGGTGCCGTGGTCGAGCTTGACCGGAAGGTCGGCGAGCCGATCGATATTTTCGTGAACAACCGGCTTATCGCCCGCGGCGAGGTCCTGATCGTCGACGATCATCTCGGCATCACCATGACCGAAATCATCAAGAGCGATCAGGGCTGAGGCAGACGGGCGCGACGTTCGGCATGCGCATCCTCATCATCGGCACCATCCATCCGGATCTCGCAACCGCGAGCCGACTGGCGGCGGCCCGGGGCAACGAGGTGGCTCATCTTGCGGACCTGCCCGCCGCCCTCGATCATTTGCGAGCCGGACGCGGCGCCGACATCGTTCTGGTCGACGTCCAGGCCGATATCCGCGCCCTGATCCGGGCCCTTACCCAGGAGCATTTCTGGTTGCCCGTCATTGCCTATGGCATCGATGCCGACGCGAGCGCGGCGGTGCGGGCCATTCGCAGCGGTGCCATCGAGTTCCTGCCACTGCCACCCGATCCCGAACTGATCGCTGCGGTCCTCGATGCGATCGGCCGCAGCCGCGCCGACTTCATTGCCGAGGATCCGGCGACGCTTCGGATTCTCGAGGTGGCGAGGCAATTCGCACCGACCGAGGCGAGTATCCTGATCACCGGCGAAAGCGGCACGGGCAAGGAAGTCATCGCCCGCTTCCTGCATCGGCAAAGCCGGCGCCATCAGACCCAGATGGTTGCGGTCAACTGCGCCGCCATCCCAGAGAATCTCTTGGAATCGGAGCTCTTCGGCCATGAGAAGGGCGCCTTTACCGGTGCCCTTGCGCGCCGTGTCGGCAAGTTCGAGGAAGCCGATCGCGGCACCTTGCTGCTCGACGAAATCAGCGAGATGGATCTCAGGCTGCAGGCCAAACTGCTGCGCGCCATTCAGGAGAAGGAGATCGACCGGCTTGGCGGGACGCGCCCGGTCAAGGTCGATATCCGCCTCCTTGCGACCAGCAACCGGGATCTCGAGGCTGAAGTGCGGGCTGGACGCTTCAGGGAAGACCTGTTCTTTCGTCTCAATGTGCTCAACCTTGAGCTGCCGCCACTGCGGCGGCGTTCCAGGGATATCGAAGCACTGGCCCGGTATTTCCTCGACAAGCACGCGGCGGCCAACCACTCCCCGGCAACCGAGCTCGGCGCTGATGCGCTCTTGAAGCTCGAGAGCCACACCTGGCCCGGCAATGTGCGGGAACTCGAGAATTGCCTGCACCGCGCCGTCATCCTTGCAACCGGCAATATTGTCGGGGCCGAGGCGATCCTGTTGCAGACCTCCGGCGGACGCCACGAAGCGGGCGGGGCCGAGAACGCATCACTGATCGGCCGCAGCATGGCCGAGGTCGAGCGCGATCTCATCCTGGGCACACTCGATCATGCACTCGGCAATCGCACCCATGCGGCGAAGATCCTCGGCATTTCGATCCGCACCCTGCGCAACAAGCTTAAGGATTATGCCGCCGCCAACGGCGACTGCTTCGAGGCCGAACCCGGCCTTTCGCCATCGACGGGCCGGACACCAGGGCCACGGCACAATCCTTACACAACACCGGTGGGCGTTTAGGAACACTTAGATGGCGAGCAATCTGCAAACGCTGACGACGCAGTTCCAGGGCGGCCGGCTCGGTACCGGCCTACGTTATGCGCTCGGCCAGAGTGATATCCTATTCGCGATCGGCATCATCGCCATCCTCGCGGTGTTGATCCTGCCGCTGCCACGCTTCCTGCTCGACCTCTGCCTCGCCCTCTCGATCACATTCTCCGTGCTCGTGCTGCTAACCGCACTCTTCATCGAAAAGCCGCTGCAGCTGAGTGCCTTTCCAACCGTACTCCTGATTGCGACGATGCTGCGGCTCGCTCTCAATCTCGCCTCGACCCGCCTGATCCTGGCGAACGGGCATGAGGGTCCGGATGCGGCGGGACGGGTGATCGAGGCCTTCGGCGGCTTCATCATGCAGGGCAATTACGTTATCGGCATCATCGTTTTCGCGATCCTGGTCATCGTCAATTTCGTCGTGATCACCAAGGGTTCGGGCCGCATCGCCGAAGTCGCCGCCCGCTTCTCGCTGGATGCCATGCCGGGCAAGCAGATGGCGATCGACGCCGATCTCTCCTCGGGCCTGATCGACGAGGACGAGGCGCGGCGGCGCCGGCGCGAACTCGAAGAGGAAAGCTCGTTCTTCGGCGCCATGGACGGTGCCGCCAAGTTCGTCCGAGGCGATGCCGTCGCCGGCATCCTGATCACCGCCATCAATCTGATCGGCGGCCTGATCATCGGTGTCGGCCAGATGGGTGTGAGCTTCGGCGCTGCCGCCCAATCCTACACTGTCTTGACCATCGGCGATGGGCTCGTCTCGCAGATCCCGGCTCTGGTCGTGTCGACTGCTGCGGGCCTTCTGGTGTCGAAGGCGGGTGTCACGGGCCGCGCCGACAAGGCGCTGCTGCGCCAGCTCGGCGCCTTTCCCCGCGCCCTCGGCGTCACCTCGGCCCTGATGCTCGTCTTCGCCCTGCTTCCGGGTCTGCCGATGCTGCCGTTCCTGGCTCTCGGCGGTGCCTCCGGCGGCCTCGCCTGGTATTCCCGCAAGAAGCAGGGCGAGGATGCCCGCATTGAACAAGCAGCCCTCGAGCCTGCGGCACCGGCCGAGGACCCGATGACCGCGGCCCTGGCGATGGATGCGATCCGGCTCGAGCTCGGTTACGGGCTGCTGGCACTGATCGGCGAGGGCAATGGACCGAGGCTTACCGAGCAGATCAAGGCCCTGCGCCGGCAACTTGCGGGCGAACTCGGCTTCGTGCTGCCTTCCGTCAGGATTCAGGACAACATCCAGCTTCCCGCCAACACCTATGTCGTGAATATCAAGGAGATGGAATCGGGGCGGGGCGATGTCCGGGCGAACCAGCTTCTCGTCATGAACCCGCAAGGCGGCGAGATCGCACTGGCGGGCGAGGACACGACCGAGCCGACCTTCGGGCTCAAGGCGATGTGGGTCGCGCCGAACCTCAGGAGCGAAGCCGGCTTCAAGGGCTACACGGTGGTCGATCCGGCGACGGTGATCACCACCCACATCACCGAAATCGTCAAGGACAACCTCGCTGATCTCTTGAGTTTCGCCGAAACCGACAAGCTGCTGCGCGAGCTGCCTCAGGAATATCAGAAACTTTTGGCCGATCTCGTGCCGCAGAAGATCTCGACAGCCGGGATTCAGCGGGTCCTGCAAGGGCTCTTGGCGGAGCGGATCTCGATCCGGGATCTGCCGTTGATCCTCGAGGCGATCGGCGAGGCCGTCATGCATACCCAGAACACAATGCTCATCACCGAGCATGTCCGAGGCCGGCTCGCCCGCCAGATCAGCCATGCGGCGACGGCACCGGGCGGCTACATCCCGATCCTGGTCCTGAGCCTCGCATGGGAAGAGGCCTTCAAGGAGGCGCTGAGCGGCCAGGGCGACGAGCGCCAATTGGCGATGGCGCCCTCGAAACTCCAGGAGTTCATCCAGGCGCTGAGCCAGGCCCTCGAAGGCCAGGCCATCAAGGGCGAGCTGCCGGCGCTGGTCACCAGCGCGCAGATCCGCCCCTTCGTCCGATCCGTGGTCGAGCGGTTCAGGCCGTCGACCCAGATTCTCTCCCAGAATGAAATCCACCAAAAGGCCCGGATCCGGACATTGGGCCAGGTCTGATAACCGGCTCTCAGAGAAGGTGCGATCCCCCATGACATTGCGATCGGAACGACCATGGAAGTGAAGACGTTTCGCGGCGCCACCAAAGAGGAGGCACTGGCCCAACTTCATCAGGCACTCGGCCAGGACGCGCATGTGATCGCCATTCGCGAGCATGACGGCCACGCGACCGCGGCAGGCGCCCGTGCCGCGCAGACCGCGGATCTCGAAGCCCTGCTCGCCCCCGAGCCCGGAACCTCGACCGCGAATCCCTTGGAGCGTTTGCTGCGGACCCATAATCTGCCTGACCGGTTGCGTGGGGACCTGATCAAGAGTGTGCCGGGCAATGGCACAGGCGATCTCGCTCAGGCTCTGGGCGAGCTGATCAGGACGCGGATCCGACTGGCCCCCCTGGAACCGATGCCCAAGGCGCTGCTCCTGTTCGGTCCGACGGGGGCCGGCAAGACGGCAGCACTCGTCCGTCTCGCCGCGAGGTTGCGGGCCGAGGATCGTCCGCTCGCCGTCGCGACCACCGATGTCGCTCGTACCGGGGCGACGCATCAGCTCCAGGCGATGCTGGCGCCGCTCGAGATCGAGCCTATGGTTGCGGCCACCCGCGATGAACTGGAACTGATTCTGAAGCGCAACCACGATGCGACCTTGCTGGTCGACAGCACCGGCCTCAACCCGCTGCTGGTCGAAGAGCTTGCCATGATCGCGGACCTGATCGACCAACTGCCGATCGAGCCGTTGCCGGTCCTGCCAGCCGGGCTGGACAGCCTGGACATGCTCGATATCGCCGCCAACTGCCGGGCCCTGGGTGCAACCCGCGCCCTGGTGACGAAACTCGACATGGCACGCCGCTTTGCGAGCCTTTTGGCGATCGCCGAGGGCGGTCTCGCTCTCTCCGAAGTCAGCATCAGCCCGCTCCTCGCCAAACCGCTCATCCCCTGGAGTGCCGAAGGGTTGGCCCGGCTGCTGCAGCGCCCGATCCCGGGAGGCCAGGCCAGGAAAGCCTAGACCGCCGCGCGGCGACCGCCCATTGGTTTATAATCCTTCAATAGAACCGGGCAGTGTGTCTATGCTTCACCGATGAGGTTTTTCGACCCACACAACATTCCCCAAACGGGCGACGATCGGCCGGCGAGCTCGGTTTTCAGCTATGCCTGGCGCATGAGTGGATCACATCAGCTCGGCGTCTGCTTTTTGGCCGTCATCGTCGCCGGCCTCACACTCATTCCGATCGAGCTGCAACGTCGGATCATCAATCAGGCGATCGGCGACGGTGATCTGCAACTGCTTTACACATTGGGCGGTATTTATCTCGGCACCATCCTGGTGCAGCAGGCTCTCAAATTCACGCTTCGGCTCTATCAAAGTTGGATCTCGGAGAGTGCCGTCGTCTATACCCGTCGCCACATACTGGGGCTGTACGACGATCGGATCGAAAGTGGCGAGGAGGCGGAGCAGGGCACCACCGTCCAGATCGCCGGCGGCGAAATCGACAAGCTCGGCGGATTTGTCGGGGAAGGACTGTCGCAGTTGACCGCCAATGCGGCGATGTTGCTGGGCGTCATCGCATACATGCTGGTCGTGCAGCCGCGGATGGCGTTCGTCGCCTTCGGCTTTCTCATTCCCCAGATCATTCTGACACCGGTGATCCAAATCCGCCTGAACCGGCTTATGGAAAAGCGCGTCGGCTATATGCGGGACCTCGGCGATTCGATCTCGACCGATGTGGGCCCTGAGGCGGCGACAAGTGAAACATTGCTGCCCAAGATCTACGGCAATCGGCTGCAATTCGTCGCCCTCAAAGTCGCCATGAAAGCGCTCATCAATCTGGTCAATCTCTTGGCACCGTTGAGCGTCTTGGTTTTCGGCGGCTATCTCGCCATCGAGGGAGAGACCAGCCTCGGGGTGATCGTCGCCTTCATTTCGGCCTTCGAGCGCTTGGCCGACCCGATTCGGGAGCTCATGACTTTCTACCGGACAGCGGCTCAGGCCAACGTGCAACACGAGATGATCGCAAATTGGATGAATCGTTAAGCCGGCGCCAAATGTTTAAAGCACCGGCAGCAAATGCCGCAGGAGCGTCGCCGAACTCGCTGCGACCTGACGGACGAAGGCGTTGAAATCCATCCGGGATTCCGCACCCGCAAGATCGCTCAGAGCCCGCACATCGAGCCAATCGATGCGGAAGGCTTCCGCCACCTGGCCCAAGGCGCCGCCTTCCATTTCGACCGCGGCACCCCCGAATTCACGGTGCAGACGGACCCTCGTGACTTCGCAATTGATGAATTGATCGCCGCTCAGGATCGCCCCGAAAACGATGCTTGGCGACCGGCCGTCTCCGCCGGCGGCTGTCGTGAGCGGCGGCAGGGCAAACCCTTCGAGACGCGAACGCACACGGTCGATCAGCGCCGGCGAGACTGCATAGCCCAAGCGATCGGTCGGATTGAAAAAGGGCACGTGGCCCGCCTGATAGGTCTCGATCCGCTCGTTCTGATAGGTGCCGGCATCATGCTGCAAGGTGCGGTCGGAAATGACGAGATCGCCGATGGCGAGCGCCGGATCGAGCCCGCCCGCGACCCCCGAAAAAACGATCAAGCGGGCATCGAAGCGGGCCGCGAGCAATGTTGCCGAGAGGGCCGTGTTGACCTTGCCGATGCCGGCGCCGACCAGGACCACGGCCTGTCCGTCCAAGTCGCCGTGGACAAAGTCGAGCCCGGCGAAGCGCGTCGTCCGCCGGTGATCGAGGACGTCGCGCAAGTGTTCCAGTTCGGCCGGAATGGCACACATCAATCCGATGGTCATGAGCGTCTCCGCGGATGGGAAGCTGCCTATTTTGCGAAAACGTTGGTCGCAATTCTTGAAGTCCGCAACCATTTCACGAATCGGCTGTTTCGATCGCTAGCTCAGGGCTGCGATCCACCAACCGGAGGAAAGGCGATGCGTTGCCTCGACGGCCTCGACCATGCCTTGATCGCCGCCCGCGATCTCGAGCATACGGTCCAGCAATTCCGCGCACTGGGTTTCCAGGCCACGGCCCTTGGCCGCCATCAAGGCTGGGCGACCGGCAATCACTGCGTCATGTTTGCGGACGATTATCTCGAGCTGATCGGCCGCATCGGCGACGGCGGTCTGCCCCCCGCAATGGCGCGTGCCCTCGACCGCGGCGAAGGTCTGATGGGGCTGGCGCTGACCAGCACCGATCCGGAATGCACGTACGAAGCCTGGCAGAGCCAAGGGCTCGAGCCCGAGCAGCCGGCCGATCTCTCGCGCCGGATCGAGGGCGAGGAAGGGGCCGACGAGTTGCGCTTTCGCAACGTCATGCTCGACACCTCGAAATCGGGTGGCGTTCCGGTCCTCGCCTGCCATCATCTCACCCCCGATCTCCTGAAGCCGGCCGCCCTGCTGCGGCATCCGAACGGTGCTGTCGGCATTCGCAGCCTGACCATCGTCGCCGACGATCCGGCCCCGGTAACCGCGGCCTTCCGGGCCGTGTTCGGCAGTGCGGCGCACTCCGGCACCGATCAGGTCTCGGCCTTCCAGATCGGCGACGCCGCCATCGTCGTCGCCTCGATCGAGGACGCGGCCGTGATGCACCCGGCCTTCACCTTCCCCGAAACCGCCCCCGAGCCCAGGCCCATGGTGCTGACCATCAGTGTCGAGGATGTCGCCCGCACGGCGGAACATCTGGAGCGGGAGAACATCCCCTTCGAGACCTTTCTCGACGAGACCCTAGCGGTCGAACCGGATCGGGCCGGCGGCGTGATGCTCGAATTCGTCCCCCGGCATTGAACAACCGGCATTAAATGGTACGTGCCGGACAGGTCCGAGTTGCTTGACAGGTCGAGGACGTTTAAACACTGAGTTCGATGAAGGGCCGGCGCCGCCACTCGGGTGTCCGCCAGGCTCGAGCATTTGGCTCAAGAAATCAGGAGGCAATTATGAAGCTCGTTAAAACCCTCACCGCTGCCGCCATCGGCAGCCTCATGCTCGCGGCTGCGGCCGAGGAGCAGGCTCGGGCCCAGGACGTCACCCTGGTCGGCGCCGTGCAGTTCGATGAAGGCCACGTCTTCACCCGGGCCCTGCGGAAGTTCGAAGAGTTGGTGCAGGCCTGCTATGACGGTGACGTCGCCTTCGATCTTCATCTCAATTCCGAACTCGGCCTCGAAAAGGACTATTTCGAGAATATGAGCCAGGGCATCGCGGTCGATTATGCGATCGTCGCTCCGTCCCACATGTCCACCTTCTCGCAAATGGCGCCCTTGATGGACATGCCGTTCCTGTTCCGCGACGAGGATCACTGGAACGCCGTGATGGAGGCCGATGCACTGAAGCCGATCGCCGACGATGTGCTCGAGCAATCCGATGTCCGGTTGATCGGCTATGCCGGCGGCGGCACGCGCAACGTCTTCGCCAACGTGCCGGTCACCAACATGGAGGAGCTTCAGGGCCTCCCGATGCGGGTCATGGGGGCACCGATCCAGACCGCGATCTTCGACGCGCTCACCGCAGCACCGAGCGTGATCGCCTATGACGAGGTCTACAACGCCATCCAGACCGGTGTGATCAAGGGTGCCGAGAACGAGGCCGCCGGCATCGAGCAGATGAAGTTCTACGAGGTCGGCCCCGAAGTGGCGCTGACCAAGCATGCCATCACCGTCCGGCCGATCGCCTTCTCGAACGCCACCTTCGAGCGGCTCGATCCGGCCCTGCAGGACTGCGTTCTCGAAGCCGGCGCGGAAGCGGGCAAGTTCGGGCGCGAGCTCGAAAGCAGCCAGGATTCCGAAAAGCTCGCCGCACTCCAGGAAAAGGGGTTCTTGACCACCCACGAGTTCACCGAGCGCGACCAGCTCCTGGAACTCGCCGAGCCCGTCAAGCAGGCCTATGCCGAAGAGCTTGGCGCACTCGACGTCTATGAGGGCATCAACGCCGTCGAAGCCAAGTAAAAAAGGCCGGTTAGGATCGATGATGCATCAGCCGGGGCGGCAGAATCCGCTCCGGTCCATCGCCAACGCCGCAATTTCCCGATAGCCCCGTCGACGTGACCCGCGCCCTCGATCTGCTGCACGGTTTTCTCAAGATCGTGCTGACATTCCTCATGGGCGTCTTGATCGTCCCCGTAACGATGCAGATCCTGTCGCGCTATACCGGCCTCATTCCCCGCTACATCTGGACCGAGGAAATCGCCCGGTTCTGCTTCGTCTGGATCATCATGATCGGCTCGATGATCGCGGTGCGCGACGGCACCCATTTCGATGTCGATGTCCTGCCCCATACCACTAATCCCAAGATCGAGGCGGCACTCCGTCTTTTCGTCCATCTGGCGATGTTGCTCACCGGCCTGATCTTCATCTATTTCGGGATGGATTTTTATGCGCTCGGCGCGCGGCAGATGTCCGAGATCGCGCAATTGCCGATGGTCACGATTTATGGCGCCTGGCCGCTCGCGGGGATCATCTGGACCCTCTTCCTGATCGAGAAATTCGTCGACGACTTCAGGCTTTGGCGCGGAGAACGCCCGCTCGACAGCCCGCATATACATGGCAGTTCGCTTTGAGCCCGGGCGAAGTCGCGGCCATTCTGTTCGGGGTCTTCGGCGTGCTGGTCTTGCTCCGGGTGCCGGTCGCCTTTGCCCTGGGCCTCGCCTGCGTGCCGATCTTCTTCATCGAGGACCGCCTGACCCCGATCCTGCTCTTGCGCGAGATGTTCAAGAGCTACAATTCATTCATCCTGCTGGCCGTCCCGTTCTTCCTCCTCGCCGCCAATCTGATGAATTCCGCCGGCATTACCGACCGGCTGGTGAAACTTAGCCAGGCCATGGTCGGCCACCTGCCGGGCGGGCTCGGCCATATCAACGTCACGGTCTCGATGCTGTTCGCAGGCATCTCCGGCAGCTCGACCGCGGATGCGGCCGGCATCGGCTCGCTCCTGATCCCGCAAATGCGCAAGCAGGGCTACGATCCGAGCTTCAGCGTCGCCATCACCGCCTGCTCGAGCGTCATGGGCGTGATCATCCCGCCCTCGATCCTGATGATCGTCTGGGGCGGCCTGATGTCGGTCTCGATCGGCGGCCTCTTCCTGGCGGGCGTCGTTCCCGGCGTGCTGATCGCGGCCTCGCTGATGGGCACGGTCTACGCTTACGCCAAAATCCGGGGCTACCCGCTCTATGCGCGAAGCTCGTTCCGCGAGTTTCTCTGGGCGCTGGCCAATGCCCTCCTGGCCCTGATGACGCCCATCATCATCGTCGGCGGCATCGTCGGCGGCTTCTTCACCCCGACCGAAGCCTCCGTCATCGCGGTCATCTATTCGCTCTGCCTGGGCCTCTTCATCTACCGCTCCGTCACCTTCACCGGCCTGCCGAAAATTCTCTATGACAGCGCCCGATTCGCCGCGATCTCGCTGTTCTGTATCGGCACCGCCTCGGCCTTCGGCTGGGCCCTGGCCTATTTCAAGATCCCCGCCGCCATGGTCGCCTGGATCCAAGCCATGGGCCTGGGCCTTACCGCCACCGGCTTCATGGTCGCCATGGCATTCCTCGTCATCGGCATGTTCATCGACGCCATCCCCGCCATCATCATCCTCGGCACGGTCCTCTACCCGGTCACCGAATCGGTCGGCATGCACCCGATCCACTTCGCCATCATCGGCGTCATCAGCCTCGCCTTCGGCCTCGTCACCCCGCCCTACGGCCTCTGCCTCCTGATCGCCTGCTCGATCGGCAGGATCAAGGTCATCGAGGCGCTCAGGGACGTCGCCATCATCCTTCTGCCCATGCTCGCCGTCCTCACCATCATCATCCTCCTCCCCGACCTGATCCTGGCCCTCCCCCGCCTGCTGATGCCGCAATTCATCAACTAGCACGGCGGTAAAGCTGAAAGGCGAGGGGGAAAACGTTTCCCCCTCAAGGCTCCCCCGCGATCGGGTTTGAAGGGCTTGACTTCGGGGTCGATCGAGCGTCGATCACGAGGCCCACAAACGCCCGGGAGGAATAATGAAACTTTTTTATGCCCCGCCCTCGCCCTTTGCCCGCAAGGTCCGCGTTACCGCCCTTGAACTCGGCCTCATGGACCGCATCGAGCTCGTCATGACCGCCGTCCAACCCGGCAAACCCAATCCCGATTACGCCTCGAACCACAACCCGCTGCGCAAGATCCCCGCCCTTCTCACGGACGACGGCGCCACCCTCTTCGATTCCACCGTCATCTGCGAATATCTGGCAAGCCTCGTGCCCGACCAGACG
>JBGSYN010000055.1:0-8111 GCA_041750975.1 Geminicoccaceae bacterium
TTCGTCGAAGTATCTATGTGGTTATCAGAGACCAGAGATACTCAAATTTTCTGGATTCGGACTTTAGGAGGTACTAACGTACTATTTACTGCTCTATAGGGTTTCAGCCTTGACAATCTGCATGGAGTTCATGACGTTAAGGCGCAGTGCTTACCACCGTAACTTGGTGGCGGCCTTGCGACGCTTGCGGCCCCGTTGCTGTTTTTCCCTCGATCGCGGTCGGCCCAGGCGGGGCGCTGTTGCTGCATTGGAACATGGTTTCACGCTCCAAACGGCAAGTCCCCCGCGGCTGCGCTTAGCCGGATTGATGTCCATGACGTCGTGGCTCGGCGCCCTGATCGCCGGCCGCATGATCGCCTTCGTCGGGGACTAGGCGACTGGATGTTTGGATGATTGGTAATGGTGAACGGCGGCAAGGGTCGCGATCATTTGCGCGGTGTGGGCATGAATAAAGTCCTGGCAATAGATGGTCTCGTCGGGTGCCTCGGTGATGACCTCAATCGGGAACAGGCCTTTGTCCCGCTCCTTGGTGAAGACGGGAATGTGCTTGATGACCTCGAATGTCGTGTCTTCGACATAGGGCTTTCTGAATTCGAGCTGGCTTCGATTGAGCTCGACGATCGGCTCATAACCGGCCAGGGCATCGACCATCGCCGAGATCACCGCCTCGCCGCGCTCCTTGAAGCCGGGGTGATAATTGAGGATAAGAAAAAAGCCCTTGGGCAAGGTCCAGCGCTCGAACTCGCGAGGCACGTACCCAGTGAAGGGCCGGGTCCATTCGTGCGACGGGTAGCCGTGGAGATTGAGGTGGAGTTCGGCGCCGGTCCGGTCGCGGCCAAGATAGCGGATCTCATTCTCGAAAGCCCGGTCATAGCGTTCGAGATCGCAGCCGACAGCGGTGTAGCGAGCCGCATGGTGCATGTGGTTCGGATTGCGTTGGACAAGCTCGCGGAATAGCGCATAGCCATCCGGGTTGTTCATCGGCGCAACAGCGAAATTCGAGGTACCTTCGGCTCTTAGCTGTGCCGCGGCACGAAGCGCCCCTACCGGTCCCGACGGCTCATTCGCGTGCTGGCCGGAAGAAATGACGACGCCGGGCGCTTCGCCCTTGAAATAGCGCCCCCAAATCGGCCGCCCACGGAACGATCTCGCTTCATAGGCTTCGCCATCGAGCGCATCGAGATGGGCCTTGATGGTCTGGGGCCCAAGCCAGGTCTCAACCGCCGCCAGATCGGCGGTCGAGCCTTTGATCGGCTTGATGTCCTGCGCCAGCAGGGGATCGGGTGCTGCATGAACATAGACTCGGACGGTATGCTCCGTCGCGACGATTTCCGGAACGATTTGCCCGGGCGCGATTTTCCGATCCTCGGCCGCCTTGCCATGACGCGCCTTGAAAATCTCGAGGCCTGAGAAATAGAGATCCTCGTGCATCGCTTCAGCGGTACTCAGGCACTCTTTGGCGAATGGGAGCGACAACTCATAGAAAGGCGCTTCGATCCGAAGATGGAGACGGTCGAAATAGGGTTCCACGGTGGTCTGCGGTATCGTCTTCAAGGCCTCGATCGCGCGGGCGAAGGCCAGCTCTTGATCGGTCTCGAGTGCTTCGTCCACTTGGAGCGCAGGGTCGATGGTACCGGTAATCCGGATCCAGCCGCAATTGGTCAGCACCCGCTGGCCCATCGGATCGGTGAGGAATTTGTTCGGCGCCACGACTTCGGGAGTACGGATGGTCCCGCCGTCGGACCAAAGAGCCAGCTTATAGCGTGGAGGTCCGTCACCATTAGAGGGTTCGGCGGCTACGAATCTCAGCGTACGGTCGCCCACCAGAGCCGTCACGGGATAGCATTCGAGGCGGAAACGGTTGTCATCGGTATCGGTGACGACGGGATAGCGGATCTCGATCTCTTGGCTGCCGTCGAGATCGATCTCCTCGAGAAAATGATGAACCAATGGCTTGTAGGCCGAGCGGATGCGCGCCTTAACGCCAGCCGTAGCAAAAACTGCTTCGAACCGCCTTCGACGCTGGCTGCCGTCAAACACCCAGAGCTCGATCTCAGCGCCCCGATAGGCGTCAACGGCATAGGCTTCGACGAGTGTTTCAAGCGTCGATGGCAAGTGCTCATCGACCAGAATTGGTGGCATCTCACTCATCGGCGGCCCGTTTGTTCGAGGGGATCGAGTTGATCTCTTAGCCAGTCGCCCAGGAGATTGAGACCGAGGACCGTGAGCATGATGGCGATGCCTGGGAACACGGTCACCCACCAGGCGCTCTGGACATAGTTGCGGCCTTCGGAAAGCATCCCGCCCCAGCTCGGAATGAGCGGGTCAACCCCCAAGCCCAGAAACGTCAGACTGCTTTCCAGAAGGATGTTGTTGGCGACGTTCAGGGTCATGAGGATGATCAGCGGCCCGAGCGTGTTGGGCAGAATATGGCCGAAGATGATCTTGATGTCCGGCAGTCCGTAGCTGCGTGCGGCGAGGACGAATTCGCGCTCGCGGAGCGAAAGAACGGCACCGCGCACGAGCCGCGCATATTGCACCCATTGCGAAATGATCATCAACAGGATGATGCGATCGAGACCGGGCCCAATGATCGCGATCACGGCGATGGCGAGCAGAATGAACGGCAGCGCCAGCTGGACATCGGCGAACCGCATCAGGAAGATGTCGGCAAGGCCCCGATAATAGCCGGCGACAAGCCCGATCAGTGTGCCGACGACGACGGCGCCGGTGGCGGAGAGAATGCCGACGATAAAGGAAATCTTGCCGCCGACGATGACGCGGGCGAGGATATCGCGTCCGAGCGGATCGGTGCCCAGCACATGATCGGCACGCACGAAGGGGGGCGTCAGCCGGGCCGCCAGATCGATCGTCTGGCCGCCGCCCGGGAATATCCAATCGGCGAACAGCACCAGTAGCCCGAGGGTCAGGGTCAGCGTCGCGCCTGCGACGAACTCGAAATGGAGCAATCGCCGTCGCCAGGTGCTGCGGCGCTTTCCCTGGAGGATTTTGGGATCGCTCAGGCTCATCTTCCAGCGGCCCCTATTCCGTCCGGATCCGCGGATCGATCAGGCCGTAGACAAGATCGACGGCGAGATTGGCGGCGACGATCATGATCGCCAGGATCGAGATACAGGCCTGCAGCACCGGATAGTCGCGCTGGCCGATCGCATTGACCGCGAGCGTCCCCATGCCGGGCCAGTTGAACACCAACTCGACAACGACGATGCCGCCGATCAGGTTGCCGAACTGCAGGCCGAGATAGGTCACCAGCGCAATCGCGCAGTTCCTCAACGCGTGCTTGTAGACGACGACCCGCTCGCGCAGGCCCTTGCTGCGGGCGACCATGATGTATTGCGCGGACAGGGTCTCCAGCATGGTCGTGCGTACCAGACGGACATTGATTGCGGTCAGAATGACGCCGATCGTGACGGCCGGCAGGACCAGCGAGGCAGGACCCGCAAAACCGCTCGCGGGAAAGACCGGAAGGACGATCGAGAACAGCAGGACCAGCATCATGCCGAGCCAGAAGTTCGGAAAGGACAGGCCGACCAGCGACAGGACACGGATCAACTGATCGGCCAACCCGCCTCGATGCGTCGCAGCGTGGATGCCGAGCGGTATCGAGAGGAGGATTGAAACAAGCATCGAGGAAAAAGCGAGAATGAGGGTGGCCGGGAGGGCAATCCCGATCAATTGCGCCACCGAGCCTCGGAAGAACGAGGTGCCGAGATCGCCGGTCAGCAATCCGCCCATGAAGCTCAGATATTGATGGATGAAAGGCTGGTTGAGGCCGAGCGCCTCGCGGATACGGGCCAGATCCTCCGCAGTGATATTCATCGCATTGGCGGTCAGCATGACCGCCGGATCTCCGGTGAGTCGGATAATGTAGGAGACGAACAACGTGACGATGACGACCACGACGATCGCCTGAATCAATCGCTGTCCAATGAAACGAATTATCGGCAAATCAGCAGGTCCGGCGTCTCAACAGGCAAAAAGTAGCCGGGGCGGAAGGTTCGCCTCCGCCCCAGCCGGTCGTCATTCCACGGAGACGGGTGCGTAACGCATGCGGTCGTCGGCTGCCGGAATGAAACCCTGAACCTTTTCGTTCACGCCATAAAGGGTGTCGAGATTGTAAAGTGGCACGTCGAGCGCCTGTTCATGAGCGTAAGCGGCAACTTCCCGGAGGATCTCCTCCCGGACCTTGGGATCGTAAGTCTGCCGCTGCTCCTCGAGGAGCGCGTCGAGCTTCACGTCCTTGGTATAAGGATTCCAAAACTCGTCCGCATGGAACAGCAGATAGGCGGTGTTGTCGAAGTCGAAGGTCCATCCGCCCCAGCCGAACTGGAACATCTCGCCAGTATTACCTTCAGGGACGATCTCCGAGAAAAAGACACTCGTCTCATGAGGCTTCAAGCTCACCTTGATGCCGACGGCACCCAGATAACTTGCCACCGCCTGCGCCACCTCGCGGAAGGTGTCGTCATTGTTCCTGATATCCAGGACCATCTCGGTGCCGGGGGCGACACCGGCTTCGGCCAGCAGTTCCTGTGATTTCGGGGGATCGTAGGGATAGCGCTCGAGATCCGGATCGTAGCCGAACGATTTGGCACTCTGCAGGCTCGCAATCGGGCTGCCATAGCCCCTCAAAAGCGCATCGACGATGGCGGTCCGATCGATCGCCATATTGATCGCCTGGCGGACTCTCGGATCGGCGGTGACCGCGTCGACCGTCTTGAAGCGGATCAGATTGACCGTCGGGCCGGGCACGCTGACAAGCTCGATCGCATCGTTGGCCTCGATCGTGTCGACCGCACTGATCGGAATATCGAGGGCGACATCGATGCCGCCCGAAAGCAGCTCCGCCATGCGCGTCGCGGGTTCCGGAATGAAGCGGATATTGACGGTATCGAGATTGACCTTCTCGCCCCAATAGTCATCGAAGCGGGCAAGCTCGATCCCGACCGAAGGGGTGTAGTCGACGACACTGAAGGGGCCGGTGCCGACCGGCATCTTGTCGAAGACTTCCTCGCCGACCTCACCGATGTAGGCGGGCGGCACGATCATTGCGCCATAGCCCGCGAGCTTGGTGATCATCACCGGATCGGGCTGAGCCATGATGAAATCGACGGTATAGTCGTCGACCACGTCGACCGAGCCGATCGATGTATAGTTGGAGCGCTGGGGACCCTTTTCGCCTTCCTCGCCCAGCAACCTGTCGAATGTGAATTTGACGGTATCTGCGTTGAAGGGCTCGCCATTGTGGAAGCTCACGCCCTCGCGCAGCGTGAAGCGGATGCGGCTGTCGTCGTCGAGGAACTCCCATTTCGTGGCGAGGCCCGGGAGAATTTCTAGCTCTTCGTTGCGAAACACCAACCCGTCGAAAATATTGCTGCCGATCGATCCCCAGGCGAGCAGGAAGGTGTCAATCGGGTCCAGATTATCCGGGTCGCGCTGTTGCGCCACGTTCAGCGTGCCGGCGGCATGCAACGGATTGCCGAGCATCAACAACGACAAAACGACGGCCAGGCAGCAAGTCTTCAGTATCCGCAGAGAGCGGCGCAATCGCGATGTCAGGTCCATGGTTCCCTCACTTAGTTTAGTTGCGGACGTATTCGGCGTCAGGCGACGATGCTGCCACGAGATGGCCGGGGGCGACTACACGAAATTCATGCAGAGCGGGTTCGTCGCCCACCCTTCGCACGGAGCTCGGAATTTCCGCGTCGAGCACGGGGCGCTCCGGCCGATGCGCCGGATCGGCGATCGGCACGGCGGCCAGAAGACGTTTGGTGTAGGGATGCTGCGGCGTTTCGAAGATCTGCAGGCGCGTGCCGAGTTCGACGATCTGGCCGAGATACATTACGGCCACCCGGTGGCCGACACGTTCGACCACCGCCATGTCGTGCGTGATGAAGAGATAGGCGAGACCGGTCCCGGCCTGCAGATCCATCAACAGATTGAGCACCTGTGCCTGGACCGAGACATCGAGGGCGGATACCGCCTCGTCGGCGATGATCAAGGAAGGCTCCGAGGCGAGAGCCCGGGCGATGCAGATCCGCTGGCGCTGGCCGCCCGAGAACTCGTGTGGATAGCGCTCGGCGAAGCCGGGCTCGAGACCGACGCGTTCAAGGAGTTCCGCCACGCGTTTGCGTCCGGCCGCCCGGCCTTCGATCAGGCCATGGGTTGCCGCGGGCTCGATAATACTGGCGCCCGCCGTTTTGCGTGGATTGAGCGAGCCGTAAGGGTCCTGAAAGACGTATTGGATGGCCCGTTGGCACTGTCTCCGCGCCGCCGGCGGCAGGGTGAAGATGTCGTTGCCCTTGAACCGCACGGTGCCGGAAACGGGCTTGACGAGCTGTTGGATCGTCCTGCCGACGGTCGATTTGCCGCTCCCCGATTCACCGACCAGGGCGAGCGTTTCGCCCGGATAAATCGAGAAGGTGACATTTTCCGCCGCATGGACCCGATGGGTGATGCGGTGAAACAGGCCGCCCCGAAAGTCATACCGCGTCGTCAGGGCTTCGATTGCGAGGAGCGGTTTGGTGCGGTCGGGTTCGGGATGGACGGCGTTGCTCTTGGCGGGACCTGGACCCGCCCCGTTGGCGACGTGGTCGAACCGCATCGGTCCAGGACGACCCCGCATGCTGCCGATCCGGGGCACCGCATTGAGCAGCGATTTGGTGTAATCCGCCTTCGGTGCGCTGAAGATTTGTGCCACCGGGCCGAATTCGACGCGCCTGCCATTGCGCATCACCAGGACATCGTCCGCCATTTCGGCGACAACGCCCATATCGTGGCTGATGAAGATGACGGCTGTCTCCAAACTGTGCTGGAGATCCCGGATAATGGTCAGGATTTGAGCCTGGATGGTCACATCGAGCGCCGTCGTCGGTTCGTCCGCGATCAGAACCTTCGGCCGGCAGGAGAGCGCCATGGCGATCATCGCCCGCTGCCGCATGCCACCCGATAGCTGGTGAGGATAGCTGTTCAGGGTCCGCGCGGCATTCGGCAGACGAACCAGATCCATGAGGTCGAGTGCCATTCTCCAGGCTTCCCGCGCACTCACTTGCCGATGCAGCGTAATCGTCTCGACGATCTGGGAGCCGATGGTGAAAACCGGGTTGAGCGAGGTCATCGGCTCCTGAAAGATCATGGCAAGCTCATTGCCGCGAATGCTTCGGAGCGCCGTATCGTCGGCCTCGACTAGGTCGATCTCGCCGCCGAGCACCTCGCTTCGAAACACAATCCGTCCGGTCCTGATCCTGCCGCCGAGATAGTGGACGAGGCCGAGCAAGGCGAGGGCGGAGACGGATTTGCCGGAACCGGATTCACCGACGATCGCCAGCGTTCGATTCGCCTCCAGGTCATAGGAAAGGCCATCGACGGCAATCGTCGACGATGCGCCATCGCCAAATCCAACGCTTAAGTGGCGTACCGAAAGGATTGCCGAAGGCGCTTGGCCTGGTGTCACTCACCGACATCCGAAATCGTTTGTGAGAGTAAGCGCAGACGATCTAGTCGGCGCATAGCCTCAACTGCAGCAGATTTCGTGCCACCCGTCGCGGGATCGAAAAATGATGATCGTGTCGCTCGGCACCGGCGATGCGTGCCGCAAGATCCCTTATGAAGATGCCAAGGATTGGGGTGCCATCGGCTGGGTGCGACCCATCATCAGCGTCATGATGGACGGCGAAGCCGATGCCGCCTGATATCATCTGAGCCAATTGCTGCCTGACGTCATGAAGGGCGAGGCGTAGCGCTGTTTCCGGTTCGACACCGAACTCGACCTCGCCCTGGACGACATGGACGCGACCGCCAAGGCCAACATTCTGGCTCTCAAGGAAGAAGCCTTGCAGATCGTCGACACACAGGGCGACGAACTGGTCCGCGCCATTGCCAGGCTCAAGGCGTGACGCTTGAGTTCGATCGGGGTCTGCTAGTAAAGCGGCAGCAGCAGGTGCACGTGCCCAACAGGCACCATCAGCACGGCGGTCGCGGTATTGGAGATGAACGTGCCTGGTATTGCCGCGATGGGTATGAGCGTTGCGAGGACGATTAAGGGCGATGCTCTTGTCCGTCAAACCCCCAGCAGCGACTCGCCGCCTGGA
>JBGSYN010000056.1:0-6784 GCA_041750975.1 Geminicoccaceae bacterium
AAAAACAGGGCTAGGCGTGGCGCTGTTGGAAATGGCGGCACGACCTCGGGCGGGACCGAACGGCTTCGAACGTCCGGTTATAGGGGAAAATGCCGCGCGAGCGCCAGAAATCAGGTTTTTGTCAGTTCTGCAACCTCGGCCGCAAGATTTCCTGCCTCGCGCTCGATGCCTTCGCCGAGCATCATGCGAACCATACCGGTCACCCGAACCGGCGCGCCGATATCCTTGGCGACCTGAACCAGGGCATCCTTGACCTTCTTTTCGGTGTCGATGACGAACACCTGCTCGAGCAGCACCGCCTCCTCATAAAATTTGCGGATCCGTCCCTCGACCATTTTTTCGATGATATTGTCGGGCTTGCCGCTGGCCCGAGCCTGATCGGCAAGGACGTTGCGCTCGCGATCGACCACCGCCGGATCGAGATCTTTAACGGTGATGGATTGCGGGCTGGTCGCCGCCACGTGCATGGCGATCTGCTTGCCGATCTCGGCGAGCTTGTCCTCGTCGCCGCTGGACTCCAAGGCGACGAGGACGCCGATTTTGCCGAGTCCCGGTAACATCTGGGCGTGCATATAGCCGCCGACGACGCCTTCCTCGACCGCGAGATAGGCGGTCCGGCGCAGATTGATGTTCTCGCCGATCACGCCGATCGCCTGGGCGAGTTCGTCCTCGACGGTCCGTCCCGTCGTCGGGATGCTGACCGCCTTCAGGGCCGCCAGATCGCCCTTGGCCGCGGTTGCGGCCGTGGCGAAATTCTGCACCAGTTCCTGAAAGGTTTCGTTGCGAGCGACAAAATCGGTCTCGGAATTGACCTCGACCAGTGCCGCCTCCCGGCCGTCGAGCGACATGCCGATAAGGCCTTCCGACGTCGTTCGTCCGGCTTTCTTGACAGCCGCGGCAAGACCTTTCTTACGCAGCCAGTCGACCGCCGCTTCGATCTCGCCTTCGCTCTCGTTGAGCGCACGCTTGCAATCCATCATTCCGGCACCGGTCTGCTCGCGCAGCTGTTTGACGAGTGCCGCCGTTACTTCGGCCATGGCTCCGATCTCGTTCGCTTAAAAGTTGGCTCCGGAGCCACCCCCAAGAGTGCGGCTCCCTGATTGTCCCCGAGGGGATGCTGATAAATGGTCAGGCGGGGGTGGAAACTTTGCTTTCATCCTCGATGATCGCTACCTCGGCCGCATCGCCGCCAGCCTGTTCGCCGCCAGCCGGTTCGTCGCCCGCCTCACCCCCTTCACTTTCCGGCTCTGCAGCGGCCTGCACCGCCTCGACCTGTTCCGGTGAAAGCTGATCGGCGAGCGTCGCCTCGGCCGTCGCGGGCTCATCCTCGCTCGCAGGTGGCGGCGTATGCACGGCATCGACCGCGGGCTCGCTCGCCTCGGTGCCGGCACCTGCATCCGCTTCCAGTTCTGCGTAGTCGTCCTCGACCTCGAGGTCGTCGCTCGCGCCGAGATCGACCCCGCTGGCGCTCATCTCGGCCTGGATGCCGTCAAGCACTGCCGCCACCATCAAATCGCAATAGAAATTGATGGCACGGCTGGCATCGTCATTGCCGGGCACCGGCAGCGAAATCCCCTTGGGATTGGAGTTGCTGTCGAGCACGCCGATCACCGGCAGGCCGAGCTTGTTGGCCTCGTTGACGGCAATGTCCTCCTTGTTGGTGTCGATGATGAAGAGGATGTCGGGCAGCCCACCCATATCCTTGATGCCGCCTAGACTCTGCTCGAGCTTGTCGCGCTCCCGGGTCAGTTCCAGCAGCTCGCGCTTGGTCAGGCCCTGCTGCGTCTGCTGATCGCCGAGCCGCTGCTCGAGTTCCCGCAGACGCCGGATCGATTGCGAAATCGTTCGCCAGTTGGTCAGCATCCCGCCAAGCCAGCGGTGATTGACATAATACTGGCCGCAACGGGCGGCAGCGCGCGCCACCGGCTCCTGGGCCTGGCGCTTGGTGCCGACAAAAAGGACGCGACCGCCGCCGGCCGCGACATTGCGGGCGGTTTCAAGCGCCCGGTAGAGCATCGGCACGGTCTGGGTCAGATCGATGACATGCACGCCGTTGCGGACGCCGAAGATATAAGGCGCCATCGCCGGGTTCCAGCGACGTGTCTGGTGGCCGAAGTGAACGCCAGCCTCGAGAAGCTGACGCATGGTGAAGTCAGGCAAAGCCATGCGTTTGGGTTCCTGTTCCGGTTGGTCCGCCGCAAGCCCTGGCCGAGCCTTGGGGCCCGGCACCGGAAGCCGCAACTACGTTGTGAGCGGGGCTTGCGTGAGAGATAACGGGGTAGCTAGTCGATGACACCGGCAATTGCAAGCCATAGCATGGCGGCGTTCCGACGGAGGCCGCGTCTTTAAATGCGTCCGCGGCGGCGGTTCCAGTGAAACAGCGCCGGCGCCAGCAGATGATCGTACAGCGCCTCGCCCATGGGTTTGAGGACGGGCGTGCGCATGAGACGATAAAGCCAGCGATAGCGCGGCAGGCGCTGCCAGATCAGCGCGAAGGCGTCGATGCCGGAATGAAGCGCGCCATCGGGGCCGATCGCGTGAAGCCGTTTCTTCGCGGCAACCGGGTCGATCGAACGATCGCGCAGCGCGTCCGGATGGGCCGCGAGATCGCACCAGGCAAGCCCATGTTCCGGCAGGGCGATCCGCTTGTAATGCTCGATCTCGGCCGAGCAGATCGGACAACTGCCATTATAATAAGTCGTCACGGTCATGCGTCGAGCATTCTTGCGGCCAGCGCCTTGCCCGAAAGATAGGCCGCCTCGACCCTCGGCCCCAGGCACCAGTCGCCGGCGACCCCGAGCTTCAGATCGGCATCGTAAAGGCAAGTTTCGCCCAAGGGCCGTTTGACCATGGCGTAGCGCCAGCGATGGACCTCGAGATGGTCGGGATCGGGCAAGGGCGAGCCGACCAGCTTGCTGAACGCGGCGAGGAGGGGCGGGCCGATGTCGAAGGCATCGTAGTCGAGATGCTCCTCGGACCATTCGGGGCTCGCATGGAGGGTCCAGCACGCAGTACCACTGCGGCCGGGCTTGCCGCCGTTGAGGGCCGCCCAGGCCAGCCCCCCGGCATCGAGCCTCGCCAGCTCGAAGCCTGCGTCGAACGCCTCGTGAAAGCCGATCATCGCCGCCCAGCAGGGCGCCATCTCGACCTCATCGAGAGCCATGCCGAAACCATGCCCGCCGATGAGGTCCCTGGCCTGAACGGGCGGAATGGCGATGACGAGCTCGTCGAAGAGCCCATAGGTCTTTCCGTCGTCGGTGGTAAGCTGCCAGGCATCGCCATGCCGCGAAATGGCGGCGATCCGGCTGTTGGTTGCGACCGGAATGTCCTGGAGCATCGCCTTTATTGGCGCGTTCATGCCGGGAATGCCGATCCAGCGGCGCTCGCCGTCCTCCGAGGCGGCCTCCCAAACGGCAAGGCTGCCCAGGTCCTGCCAACGTTCGCACGCGGCAATGAAGGCCGCGTCGCGTCCCGTCATATATTGAGCACCATGATCGAAGCTGCCGATCGGCCGCCGCCGCTGCGCCACTCGGCCGCCGACCGAGCGGCCCTTGTCGAAAACCTGGACATTCCGGCCTGCCTGCGCCAAGGCCTCGGCACACGCCGTTCCCGCCATCCCTGCGCCTATGACTGCAATTGCCGGCTCCGCCATTGACGAAATCCTCGCTTAAGAAACATCGGGCCATCCGAGGCCCGGCCTTCCGGCTCCGCCCGGCGCGCGCCTACGAGACCGAAATCTGCGCCGTCGTGCATCGTGCCTCCTACGAAAGTTGGATCTTTCTGGACCGGAATCCACACACCCCGGCCGAAGACCGGGCCTGGATGCGCAACGAGATCTTTCGCAAGTGCGAGGTGACGGTCGCCGAAAAGTTGGGTGCCGTCGTCGGCTACATTTCCACCCAGGAAGGCTTCATCTCGGGTCTCTGGGTTCATCCGGACCATCACCGGCAGGGGATCGGCACGGCCCTGCTCAACCACGCGATCTCAACCTGGCCGGGCCCGCTCGAGCTCTGGGTCTTCGAGGCCAACCACGGAGCGATCAGGCTCTACGAACGGCATGGCTTCCGTACCGTCCACACCACCGATGGCTCGGCGACGGACGAGAAACTTCCGGACCGCCTGATGCGCCGCGAGCCCGGAACGACACTCAGGACGCCTTGACGCTTCGCTGGGCGTCGCCGAGACCCAGCGTCTCGACCGTATCCTCCAGCCGATCCCGCCACCATTTGGCCCCCTGCCCTGCGGCGATGCTGCGGGCCTCGGCAAGGCGATCGTCGAGTCCGCAAGCCTCGCCATAGCGGGCCTGGTGCACGATTTGCAGCCGCAGGACCTCGACTAATGCCCAGCGCTCCTGGGTGCGATCGATGCGGGCCAGCGCGTCGTCGAGCAAGAGCTTGCTTTCCTCCTGCTCGCCCTGGTCGAGCAGCGCTGCCGCCAGGACGGCCTGATAGAACGGCAGTTCGACCTCGACCGCATTGCGCTGGAACGTCTCCAGACCTCGCCGCATGAGCTGCAATCCGCCCGCGATGTCGGCGCCCGCGCGGACGGCGTCCCAGCCCCGGTGAAACCCGACGAGATCGACCCAGAAGGGGGCGCCGCGGGCGGCCGCGATGCCGGCCAGCGCTTCGAGCATCTCCGCCCGCTCCGGGGCCCCGCCGCGCACCAGATCGACCAGCAGCAGATTGGCGAGCGTCAGGGAATGGGTGAAGGGAGAGCTCTCCCTCGAGATCGCCAATGCTCGTGCGGCGACCTCGTCCGCAGCCTCCGGCCGCCCCTGACACAGCATTGCGAACGCGCCGTACACCATCGCCGAGACGGGATATTGGTAATGGGTGAGGAGGTCGCCCGCTTGAAGCCCCTCGCCGGCGGCGATCGCAGCCGTCGACGATGCCTCGGCGGCCGCCAGTTCGCCCTTGAAGAAATGCACCTTCCCCATCGATTGGTGACCGAGGGCTATGGCCTCCGGCAGCGCCTTCAGGCCGGTTTCGGCGAAGGCGCGGCCCACCGCCTCGGCCGCCTCGATTTCCGGGCGGTTGAAGAGGATGCCGAATTCGAGCCTGAGCACCATCAAGAGGTCGCCGCCGCGGCCGAGCCGTTCGGCGAGGAGACGGCCGCGGCGGCAGGCTTCGAGCGCGTCGTCGTCGCCGGTGAACCGGGCCGAACGCAAAGCTTGGGCCAGCGCGATCTGCAGGGCCAGCTCCTGGACGTCACGAGCTTCGCCCTCCGCCAGCGATTCCAATGCCTGCAGGCCCGCCCGCAGGTGCTGCGTCGCCTCCTCATAGGCGCCCCGCGCCAGGGCCTGCCGACCGGCGACGAGCCACTGCTCGGCGGCGCGGCGATACTCGCCGGCAACGCTCAGATGGCGCGCCACCAGCTCCGGCCGGTTGTGGACCAGCTCCGGCAGAATGCTCGGGATCAGATCGACGGTCCGGCGATGCAGGTCCTGACGGCGGACCAGCAACAGCGTCTCGTAGGCGGCCTGATGCATCAGGCCATGCTTGAACGCCAGGAGACCTGGTGTGTCGTCGGCGACCGGATGGATCAGGTCGGCCTCCAGCAGGGCGCGCAGCCCGGCATCGAGTTCGGCCTCGCCCCCCGGATAAAGCGCGCGCAACAGCTCGATGCGGAACTCGCGGCCGATCACCGCTGCGACCTGGGCCACGGCCTTGGCCCGAGAATCACGGTCGAGCCGGGTCAGCAGGGTATCGTAGAGTGTTGCCGGTACCCGGGCCAGCACCGCGTCGGGGTCGATCCGGTCGTTGGCGTCCGGGGTCAGCGCGCCGCTTTCGATCAGCGCCCGGCATACCTCCTCGATGAACAAGGGCACGCCGTCGGTGCGGTCGATGATGCGCCGCGCCACCGGGATCGAGATCGCCCGATCCTCCAAAATTTCCTGGAGAAACTCGGCCGCCTGAGCGCGATTGAGCTTGGCCAGTTGCAATACCAAAGGATCGGCCGCGTGAGTCCAATCGAGCAGCGCCTCGCGGCGGGCGGTGACCACGACCATGAGCGGATGATCGCGCAGTGCCGTCAGCAATTGCTGGCCGAGATCCCTGGTCGAGGGATCGCTCCAGTGCACGTCCTCGATCACCAGCAGGAGTGGAATCCGCTCGGCCGTCTCCAGAATGAGCCGGACCACCGCACGCAGACTGTCGGCGCGGGCGCGCTCGGGCGCCATCGCCGGGCTCAGTCGGCCGGGATCGACCAGCAGCAGCCCCAAATGCTGGGCCAGGGCCGGATCGGCGTTGCGACTGGCGAGGTGACGGCGGAGCTTGTCGAGCCGCACCTCCGGCGGATCGGTGTGCGCGACCTTCGCCTGCGCCTCGAGGTGACGCACGACGGGATAAAGCGGACTTTGGGTGAAGAGCGGCGAACACTGGAAGACGGTGGCGCGATCGCCCGACGCCTGGACGTCCTCGATCAGGCTGCGCACTAGCCGCGACTTGCCGATGCCGGGCTGGCCGACGACCACCACCGCCTGCCCTTCGCCGCGACGCGCGGTATCCCAGCGCTCGACCAGCAGCTGCCGCTCGTTGGTCCGGCCGATCAGCTTGGCGATCGTCTTCGAGCGCGTGGCCGCGTAGCGGCTCACCAGATCGCTCTCGCCGACGACGCGGAACAACGCCACCGGCGCATCGAAGCCCTTGGCCTCGACCTCGCCGAGCGGTTGGAAGTCGAATAGGTTGCCCGCGAGCCCCCTGGTCGTCGAACCGCAGACAACCGTATCGGGCTCGGCATGGGACTGCAGGCGGAAAGCGAGGTTCGGCGTATCGCCGATCACCGT
>JBGSYN010000057.1:0-11597 GCA_041750975.1 Geminicoccaceae bacterium
CGTCGGTATCGACATCCCACGACCACAGCGCGACGCCCGCCGCATCGGTGGCGATCCGTAACCGAGTGGCGTCCCACACCGAGGAGCTCGCTTTTTGTCCTGGCTTGATGAGAACTCCAGGGGTCAGTAGTTCCGCTAGCGCGCGGCCTAGCTTTGCGCGATTGAACGGCTTCTGCAGCATGGGAAAGGCGCGATAGCCAGTGAGAAGGTTGTTCTTGTTGTAGCCGGTCGAAAAAACGAAGGGCACACCGCGCGCGGCGAGCGCGTCGGCGACGGGGTAGCTCTTTTCCCCATTGAGGTTGACATCGAGCACCACCGCATCGACAGCCTCGGTCTCGATCATCGCGAGAGCCTGATCGACGCGGACGGCGGGGCCGACGACCGTACAACCCAACTCCGCGAGCATGTCTTCCAGTGTCCACGCCACCATCACCTCGTCCTCGACCACGAGGACGCGGCGGCCGGAAAGCCCGTTATTCATGGCTCATCCGCACGCACCCTGGGACAGGGCATGACGATCTCGCAAACCACGCCTGTAGGCTCGTAATCGAGGCGGACTTCGCCGTTCAGCTCCTGCGCCAGACCGCGCTCGATCAGGCGCGCTCCGAAACCCTTGCGGCCGGGCGGCGTCACCGGCGGCCCGCCGCTCTCTTGCCAGCGCAGACGCATCCGGTCCCCCTGCGGGACGTTCTCGACCCGCCAGGCGATGCCGATCTGACCGGCAGCCCCGTCCGAGAGCGCGCCGTGCTTCACGGCGTTGGTCGCCAGCTCATGGAACACCATGGCGAGGGTCAACGATGCTTTCGGTTGCAGGCGAACGTCGTCGCCCTCGACCGAGAAACGGGCAACCCGCCCATCGGCTAGGCCAAAGGGCTGCAATATCTCGCCGATCACATCGCGCAGGCTCACCCCGTCCCAGCTCTCGCGCCCCAGCAGGCCATGGGCCTTCGACAGCGCCAGGATGCGCCTCTCGAAGACATCGATCACCTCCTCGTCCGCCATGCCGCGCAAGGTCTGCCCGGCGATCGCCAGCACTGTCGCGAGCGTGTTTTGCGTGCGATGATTAAGCTCGCCTAGAAGAAACCGAAGGCGCTCCTGCTCCTGTCGGTGCTTCGTGAGATTCACGAACGAGGCGAAATACTGCACGACATCGCCGCCATCATCCCGAACCGGGCTGACGAAGACGGAAGCCCAGAACACGCTGCCATCCTTCCGGCGGTAGCGAATCTCCGGATCGTCGTCGGGGCTGCCCTCGAACGCGGCTTCGATCCGCGCCACCACCTCGGCGTCGGCCCCGCGCGCCATCAGGAAGTTGAAGCTTTGGCCGAGTACCTCCTCCCGGGCGTATCCGGTCAGGGCGAGAAAGCTGTCATTGGCGAAAATGATCGGCTTGCCGTCTTCCTTCGCGTCCATGAACACCATCGCCATCCGTGTCGTCTCGGCCGCGACGACGAACGGGCCGAGGTCTTTCCGAAAGCCCTCGACTTCGGCCTCGGCGGCTTTCTGCTCCCCGGATTTGTTTTCCTCAGCCGGCATCACCGCCCCCTCCTCGACTTCGCGAACGGGGCCGGGGCTGGTGGTGAAGTTCCTCCTTCTCTTCCTTCTCCAGCAGCCGCAACGCGGCCCGGACGACCTCGCTCGCGGTGCGGTAACGGCCGGAGGCGATCCTTTCCGCGACGGAGCGCTCCAGCTCGGGCGTGAGCGATACGTTCATGGTTTTGCGCGTCGTCATGGGCGAGACCCTGGGGACCGCCATGCTGCGTGTCAAACATTGTTACGGCGAGCTCCTCCGAAGCCGTCGCCGCGCATGAGTCACGATTTCTGCACCAGGACACCGCCCGTAGGACACCAACGCCTTCGGGGCCGAGGAGCAGGGCATCGCGGCCCGAATGGGAGTGAGTAGCCCCTTAGCGTGAATCTGAGTCCGTTCTATGTCGCGACCCCTACACGCTCTTGAGATTGACCATCTCCTCCGCGATCTTGGTGAGCAGCAGGTCGGTTGCTCTCTCCTCGTCGAGCGTCTGCTCGAGAAGCTGCTCCGCCTCGTCGAGCTGGGCGAGCTCGGCCCAGCTGCGCAGGGCGCCGTAGCGGGCGATCTCGTAATGCTCGACGGCCTGGGCCGCGGCGATCAGCCCCGCATCCGCAGCCGGGCTGCCGGCAAACTCTTCCAGCACCTCGCGGCCCTCGGCCAGGATGCCCTGGATCGCCTCGCAAGGTACGCCTTCCGCACGCTCGCCGACGCTCTGGAACACCTGCTCCAGCCGGTCGATCTGCTGCTCGGTCTGCTGCCGATGGGTCGCGAACGCCTCGCGCAGGCGCGGGCTCTCCGCCGCAGCTTCCATCGCCGGCAGCGCTTTGAGGATCTCGTGTTCCGCGAAGTAGACGTCCTTCAAGGTATGAAGGAACAGGTCCTTCAAGGTCTTCTCAGCCATCGCTTCGCTCCCAAAGGATAGAGCCGCGCCATCGGCGCAGCCGACCCTCAATGGAGCCGACAGGGTAAGGTTCCTGGAGGGTAACGAGCGACCGGATAAGCCGGTCACCCGTCGGTAGACGCGAGCGGGAACCGGTGGCCGGGGAGACGATTAGGTAGCCGCACGTGTGCACCGTAGCGGACGACCGAACTCTGCGACGTTCATCATCCCGGCGGCCGCCCTCGAGGACAACTCACATGTTCATGCGCGTCGACAAGCTGCTCATCGATCTGCCCATGCCGAAAAAGCAAAGCCCGAATGCCGGCGCTGCGCTGCAAGAGCTGCTCGGCGGCAAGTATGGCGAGATGTCCACGCTCAACAATTACATGTACCAGAGCTTTAATTTTCGCAGCAAATCAAAGCTGCGCGCGATCTACAATATCATCGCCAGCATCACGGCGGAGGAGCTCGGGCATGTCGAGCTGGTCACCAACGGCGTGGCCCTGCTCAACAACGGTCCCGACAGTGACGAGACTGGCGGTGCGGACATCGGCGATGCACCGTTCAGCGCCATGCAGGACATCCGCCTTGCAGCCTCCTTCTTCTCGAACGGCGGGGGCGCCATGCCGGTCGACAGCAACGGCCTGCCGTGGAACGGCACCTTCGTGACCACGACGGGCAATGTCATCATGGATATGCTGTTCAACTTCCACCTCGAATGCGGCGCTCGAATCCACAAGCTGCGCGTCTACGAGACGATGACCGAGGCCACCGGCCGCGAGGTCTGCGCCTACCTGCTGGTGCGCGGATCGGTTCACGCCCACGCTTACGCGCTGGTGCTGAAGAAGCTGACCGGCGTCTCGATCGAGAAGATGCTGCCGGTGCCCAACATCGAGCTCGGCCGCATCCCCGAGTGCGAGAAGTACCTGGCCGAGGGCCGCCATCGCTGGCTCTACACCAACAGTCCTGCCGACTACAAAGAGATGTCCGGCATCTGGGGCCATGGCGAGATGGCGCTGCCCGGCGATCCCCCTGGCGAGCTCGAGGTCGTCGAGGGCGTGCCGGACGGCGGCAAGATCCCGGACCTCAACGGCATGGCCTCGGCATTCACTCCCGAGTACGCGCCGGAGGAAATGTTCGAGATCGCCAAGAAGCTCTACCAGGCTTCGAGGTGAGAGCACCTGTCGCGCCGATGGGCGGAGTTCGCCACGGGCATCCCCGATGGGCGACACTCCTCTTTCCAAGATGGCCCGTCGGAAGTAGACGCGAACGACGATCAGCCGGCTGATCAGATGAAAAGGTGTGCTGTGGCTCGCTCTGTATGAGACTTAGCTTTATATGTCTAGTTTGAACCGCCTTACTGAACTTTTCCGTCGTTCGGATCAATGTGTGTCATAAAGCGGATTATCGCCCAACAGCGTGTGCTCCGGTACCCTTTTTCCCTTATTGAACAGCTATCTGCCCTTCCGTTTGTTTCGAAGTGTTATGTCGTCGCCAGAAGCGCTTCGATTTCGTCCCGCAGGCGAGTGAGGCGATTACGTTCAGATGGGCTCACGATACGGCCAGCAGTCCGCACCTCCTGCAGTCCATGGGTCAGCCGATCTAGGACTCTCAGATTAAGCCGATTGATATGCTGTTCGGAAGAGCTCGAGGCCCCTCCCCTGTCGGTAGATCCGTCAATTTTCACTTGAGCTTCACGGATCGCGCGAACGGTCAGAGTGCCTTGCCGGGCTAGGGCCAGCAGCTTGTCCCGCACGGAGGGGGCTTCGATTCGCGCAAGTTCGATCAGCGCGTTTTTTGGGATTTCGAGTTCTGACGTCAGAACCGCCTCGAGTAGCGCGGGTGGTAACGTTAAGATCCGGAGCATCGCACTGACCTCGGCCTTCGACTTTCCGAGAGCTTCAGCGGCAGCGCTCTGCGTCCAACTTCTACCGACGATCAATCGCTGCAGGCCCCTCGCCTCCTCGACCGGAGTCAGATCGACGCGTTGCAGGTTCTCGATCAACGAAAGCACTTCGGGGTCGCCTTCGGGCTCGATAGCCAGAACCGTCGACCAGCCATTCAGGCGTGCGGCTCGCCAACGTCGTTCCCCCGCAACGATGATCCAGCGATGGGCGCTCGTTGGTTCCTTACGCACGAGGATAGGTTGAAGTTGACCACGCATGGCCATCGTCGCGGCGAGAGCCGCGATCTCGACTTCGTCAAACCGAACACGCGCCTGAGCGGGATCCGGCTCAATGCTATCAATCGGGGCTTCGAAGGTATGGCGGAACCGGCTTTCACGACCGACCAGATTCTTGGATGCCTCATCGATCATGGCCGCGGCGGTCCCCAGGATCGGAGAAGAAAGCCGGCTACGCTTTCTCATTTCGGATCCCCCTGCCCTGCAGGGTGAACATCCAGCGTGGCGCGGGGCCAGGCCGTGCCGCCCGCGATGGCCGCGCCGAGGCGGTCGTAAGGACCAACGGCTGGCGCCGAAGCGGAGGCTTCGAGCGCAATCCGCCCATTCCGAGCAGCGTGTCCAAATACAGCACTTTCCGGGACGGGTTCCAGCACGATCCCCCGGTCTCCCATGGCCATCACAAGATGTTCGAGGACCTCCCGGTCGACCGCTTTTCGGCGGCTGTATTGGGTTGGCAGAATTCCGGCGAGACGCAGGCCTGGATTGAGCCTGCGCTGGACTTTATTCACGGTGCCGAGAATCAGGCCAACGCCCATCGTGTCGTAGGGCTCCGTTCGTACGGGAATGATCACATCCTGCGCGGCCGTGAGGGCCATCCAGGTCAGCATGCCGAGATTTGGTGGAGCGTCGACCACGACATAGTCGTAATCGTTTTTGATCTCGTCGAGCTTCTCCCGCAGCGCAGCATCGAAGCCCGGCTCTCGTTTGCTATCGACCTCAGCGAGATCAATGTGACTCGGCACGAGGCTAAACGGCAAGCGGCGCCCGTCGCTGGTCTCCGTGCCGCTGACGAGAATGGCTTCGCCAAGAGGGCGACCGTGGAGGATGACGTGCGCCATGGTTCGGCTCTGGCGATAGGCCTCGACCGCGGCATCGGCGAGAAGGGCCACTGTCGCAGTAGCCTGAGGATCGAGATCGACCAGAACGACCCGAAGTCCACGGAGAGTGAGCGCATAGGCGAGATTGAGGGCGCTCGTCGTCTTACCGACGCCACCTTTCTGGTTTGCTAGTGCTATCACCCGAGCTTCTTGAGCTTTGCCATTGACCATCAGCCTGAGCTCGTTTCCAACATCGTTTGGAATCGGCTCACGGCCGTTCTCCCAGCGGCTGATCTTGGGCTTGTCATAGCTGCGGCTTAGGCAACGGTTGAGCTCGTCTTTAAGGTCGGCCTGGCTAAGGCGCAGGCTCTGACGCACCTCGCGCATCTCGTTACCCTGCATGCCGCTCCCTCGAGGCCCGCTCTCTTCGCGCGAAAACACCATGCATACCTCAAAGGCGATCGTCAACTATCAACCCCGGTAGTTGATGGTTGATCATGATTCTTGAGCTCACTTTCCCAGCTCGTCTCAAATTCAGCGACAACAACCTGCGCCGGCCTGCCTGCTGGCAGCACCGCACGTGACCCAACTTATGCACGCTGAATCGTTGACGCCCGGAAGACTTTTCCACGCTGAAGTCGTGACGGTGGCACGCTGAATTTGTAACGCCTGATTATGAAAACGTCGCTGAAAATGCAACGAGAGAGCCTGTTATCCACGCTGAAGTTGCAACCAATTCCTATAGTAGCCCTTATATCCTTGATCCTGTTAGGGCTCAGTAGAACATCTGCAAGTAAACCTGGAGCGACCATCCGAGGCTCGCTGAAGTCGAAACACAAAGCGGCCTGATCGTGCAGCCTGCGTGATTTTGGGGTTTGCAACGGCCAGAATTCGTGTTGCTCTTGCCGCCATCCCACTCGACGTGAACGTAATGGCAGAAGTGCATCGTCAACTTGTCCTTCGCGGCCTGGACGAGGTCCTCGCTGAAACTGATACGGCCGCAGAACGCCGCCGAGTGCGATGGGCTCAGGAGATACTTTCCATCGAGCAGGAGGTCGTCAACTATCTGCATTCCGGTTTCTGCCAAGCGGCCTTGCCACACCGTGAACCGAAAAATGCTACTGAGCCCTGGGTGCGCCGGAACGGCGCCTATCAACTCGTCATTCGTCCTGGCATCCTGCCTTTACGCGATCGAATCGTTTCGGTCGGCGTGCCGTATGGCACGAGGGCCCGTTTGATCATGATCTACTTTCAAACCGAGGCTGTGCGGAATCGGAACCAGATCGTCGACCTCGGGCCCACGATGGCATCATGGCTTAAGAAAATGGGCCTGGGCACCTCTGGTGGTCCCCGCGGAACCTATGCACCCGTGCGTGAGCAGGCGCTGCGTATCGCACGGTGCGAGTTTACGATGCGCTTTGAGCAGGGACCTACTGAAGCGCGGCTCACCGACCAACGAATCGTCGATGGCATGCATCTCTGGCGCGACGACAGCAACGAGAACGAGCTGTTCCGTAACGGTGGAGAGTGGGCGCGGCACGTAAAGCTCAGCGATGCTTTCTTCGAACATCTCATGGATCATGCCGTTCCTTTGTCAGAGGAAGCCATAGCTCGCCTGAAGCATTCCAGCCTCGCACTCGATCTTTACGTCTGGCTGACCTATCGCTTGCATGCCTTGCGCAAAGAAACCATTGTTCCATGGTATGCCCTGGCCGACCATTTTGGGAGCGAGAGTGGACATCGGCAACTCGCGTTTCGCCTCAAAGAGGTGTTGAGAGATGTGGTCGCCGTTTACCCGGAAGCTGACGTCGAAGCTGCCCATCGTGGTTTGATCCTGCGACCATCCAGACCATCTGTACCGACGAGCAGTGTGATCGTGCGCCACTGACAATTGAAACCTCTCCGTCGGGTTCTGACGTCAGAACCTGAACCGAAGCTGACATTCTGATCTATTTCCTAGTGATGGCCTCAAGCACCTTGTGACAGGCTTCATGCGCTTTGCGCGACAGCAAGATGGTTGATGAGATCCGCACGCTGCTCGAACTTGAATACGCCAAACGAGAAAACGACAAAGCGGAACGCGTGACTACACTTTCCGATTTTGTGTGTTGCCAACAGGCTTGATTTTCAACCCGCGCCGGCACCGACCTATCCCCTTCCCGTTGCATGCATTCATGCGCTGAATACGATACACTTTTTGCATGACCAATTTCTTTGAACACAATGTGAACAACGTACCGAGCGATGTCGCGACAAGTCGCGACCAGCTGCGGCAAGACGCGACAGCCGACGACTTCATTTCTCTGAAAGAAGCACGCCAGATTTTTATTGAGCATGGCCGGGCGGTAACGGAACGGACGCTGCAAAGATATTGCGAGAAGCAGCACCTCGATGCGCAAAAACGCATCACGGGTGAAGGAGAAAAGTGGTTCGCACGGCGAAGCTCCGTGCTCACGCGGATCGCCGAGCTCGACGCGTTCGATCGGCTGCGGCCGACGCGACCGGCCGCGACAAGCGACGACATGTCGGCTCCTGTCGTGGTCGAGGCCAAGCCGCAGAATGAGCCCGACCCGGTGCGACAGCCGACAACGCACGACAGCAGCGCGCCTGCCGATCCGGCGCAACCGAGCCAAACGTCAACCGACGACCTGTCGCGGCCAGCCGCGACAGGTCGCGACGTGTCGGGGATCGAGCGCGAACGATCGCTCTACGAAAAAATGATCACCATGCAGGATGATGAGATAGCCGAGCTGCGCAAAGACAAGATCATGCTCGTTACCCAGCTGGAGATGAAGGACAAACAGATTGATCACTTCTTTTCCGGCGAGCGCGACACGAAGACATTGCTCGGGCGACTGCAGAGCCTTTTCAACAGCGCATTGCCGAGCAGGACGAGTGGCACGCGGTATGTTCCGGAGGGCGAGGGGATCGATAGCGGTCTCGATCGCAAGAATGGCGAGGCCACGGGCTAGCTGTCCACACTCGCGTCGATATCCGCACCACGCTCGATGCTACACTGGTGACATGAAAGCGAACACGCGCAGCGAGCGGCAGCACAAGCCGACCACGACCGACAAGGCGAACGGCATGGTCGCGCGAGATGCGAAGGAGCCTGCCCCCTTCGAGATCGAGCGGCGGCTGATGGAAGAGATCAACATCCTCAAGCTCGAGGGCGCGCTTTTCTGTTTCGATCCGCGCGAGGCGAAGCGGCGACGCGGTGCGCTCATCTTGAAGGACGCCTTGAAACGTCCGATCACGGTGCGGGTGCATCCCGACCTCGGACAACCATCGGTGCTCGCCTACAAAGTTTTGCAAGCGATTTTTCTGAAGTTGACCGAGCAAGGATGTGAGCCGCACGAAGACGGCACCTGTCACTACAATGACACCGTACATTTCAGTCAACGAGAGCTCGCACGACTCGTTGGTAGAACGTGGGGGACATCTGCATCCGAGCAATTGTACAACGCCATCAAGCAGCTGCGACTGACGGATATCACCGCACATTTTTACGACAAGAAAACAAAAACGTGGTCGCTGACGTCGTTCGCGATTTTGCCCAGCGACATTTTTTCTGGACATGATGAAACCATCACGCGATGTGTTGTCCGAGTTGCACCAGAAATCATTGCCAGTCTCAATAGACGACATGTGGCCATCTTCAACTTGAATCGCCTCAATCAACTCGACACGATTGGGCTCGCCATTTACAAACATGCGTTCTTTCATCTGTCGAATTTGATGCACGATGCGCGACCGAACGGACAATTGAAATTCACCAAAGACTATGACGCCATATGCACCGAGTGGCTTGGAAGCATAAAGTCGCTGAAGCACCGATCACGAATCATAAACGACCAACTCGGCCGCCACTTTGACGGCCTTGTCGCAACAGGACTTATCAGACGCTACACGATCGAGAAGAACAAAGCCGGCGATGGTTTCAACATCACCTTCTATCCGGGCAAAGGTTTCTTCGAGGACTACGAGACCTTCTATATCAAACAGGCGAAGCCACGTCGCCGCCCGCAAGGGACCGATCTGCTCGAGGTGAAGGCGCTCGAGCTCGTCGCGCATTTCCATCGTGCCCTTGGCCGCACGACGCGCACCCGCTTCGCGGATCATGAGACGGCCTATGCCGACGAGCTTCTGACGACCCATACGGAGGAGGAGCTCCGCGACCTCATTGCCTACGCTATCGGCGAGGCGCGCAAGACCAGGTACGAGATGCTCTTTTTCGGCGCTCTCAAAAGCTACCTGCCGGCATGGGGTGCCGATCGGGCCAGGCAGAAGGAGCGGCAGCGCCGGGCGAAGGTCATGGCCGACTGCCCCATCTGCAACGGCGAAGGCGTCTTCAGGCTCAAGGAGCAAGGGAGCCACCAGGTTCAGGTGCATCTCTGTCCGCACCGCCTCGAGGCGGTGACGGATCTCGAAGACCGGCTCAAAGCCTATCGCGTTTAGCCCGCAGGATGGTGCCTTTGACCGTAAGGAGTGGTGCCTCTGACCGTAAGGGATGGTGCCTTTGACCGTAAAATTCCTCGGGCTTTTGCTATAAAGCCTGGAGAAATATGGCTTTTCTGCCGAAGCCCCGAAAGTCTGATCATCTCTGATTACCTTTAATACACACTCATTGTTGTGTGATAAGTCTGGGGATAACTCACACTCAAATGCGTCCAATGAAATGACAATATGCGTCAAAGATTGACAAACATTCTTATCGGTCATAAACTAATAATATATGAATGAAAATACCACAGCTGCAAACACAACGATGAATGTCTCTTTGCCTGGAACGCTTAAAGACTATGTACATAACCGCGTTTCGGAGGGCATATTCAGCAATCCGAGCGACTACGTGCGGGCCTTGATCCGCGAGGACATGCGCCGACGCGTCGAGGATCGGCTCGAGAGCTTGCTCTTGGAAGGGCTCAACTCTGGCCCGGCCCGTCCGGTTGATTGGCAGGAGATCCGATCGGCCGCCCACAGCCAGGCCCCTCTATGAGCCGAGGCATCCTCATTCTGCCAAGCGCCGAGGCAGATTTAAGCGGCCAAACGGCCTGGTACCTTCAGAAGGCTGGCCTTGAGCTCGCCGACCGCTTCCTCTCGGCTGTCCGAGAAACCGCCGAGATGAGCCTCGAATTTCCGGGGATGGGCTTCCGCCACGAATTCCGGCACCCAGGCTTGAGCGGCATCCTCCTGCTGCCGGTCAAAGGCTTCGAGAAGCACCTCTTGCTCTACCGGCCCACCGAGGCCGGAATTGAGCTCATCCGCGTCTACCATGCCGCTCGGGACATCGACGTCATCGACCCAGAACAGGTAGGGGGAGGGGACCTGGACGCCTAAAGGCCGGCAATTTGACATTTATCGAAATATATTGTGTAAAATTTGACAATGGGTCTATAGGGTCTATCATATCCATATGACCCATTCCATAGGTGCAACCATGAAGAGCATGAGTGCCAAGGACGCCAAGCAGAGCTTCGGCGTCCTTTTGGACGCCGCACAGCGGGAGCCGGTGACGATCACCCGGAACGGCCGCGAGGTCGCCGTGCTGATTTCCAAGGAGGATTTCGCGCGCTTAGAGGCGCTCGAGGACGCCCACTGGGGCCGGCTTGCCGAAGAGGCCATGCAAGAGGGCTACATCGGCGTTGAGGAGAGCGAAAAACTCTTGAACGAATTGCTCAATGCTAAAGATTAATATTGCCAAACGGGCCCAGAAGTTCCTTCGCCAACTGCCGCCCAAACATGGGCGGCAGATCTCTGCCAAGCTATTCCAGCTGCGCAATGAACCGTATCCCAACGATGCTAAACAACTTGTAGGCTACCCGCATTGGTGGCGAGCGACCGCCGGCGAGTACCGCATCATCTATCGGGTTGCGGACGATACGCTCTTTATCGAGATCGTCGGGAAGCGCAACGACGATGAAGTCTATCGGCAACTCCGCCGGCTCGAGGACTGACCCCGCCAGCAATCTCGGCCAGGCGAGGGCAGGGGCACTGCCCCGCCATTTCCCCTGCGATCCCTAAGAGATGCCGCCCCTGACGGGGCCGCTATCGCGAAAAAGGCTGCAACGCAGCCACGGTTGCCGCGCACCGGTTGTCGCCTAGCCGGCCGACTTGGGGTTGAGTTGCCGCCCAGAGGGCGGCTCGCCGGCGGCGACACGCCGGCTTCGGCCTTGGCTGCCCCGG
>JBGSYN010000058.1:0-7077 GCA_041750975.1 Geminicoccaceae bacterium
CTTAACGTCATGAACTCCATGCAGATTGTCAAGGCTGAAACCCTATAGAGCAGTAAATAGTACGTTAGTACCTCCTAAAGTCCGAATCCAGAAAATTTGAGTATCTCTGGTCTCTGATAACCACATAGATACTTCGACGAACCTTGAGGTCGAGATGAAGTCTTTCCACGTATTCATTCTTTAGACGGTTCACAATCTATGGCAGGTATCCAATGCGCTTCTAAGGTTGGCACCTTTAGTACATCGCAGCCCTTCGGCAGCTTATGTGCAATGACTGTGGGAATTATCACATGTAGCATTTTTTTTTGCGCAGCACACATCCGGCAAAATGTCGGGACAGCACGATAATAGCTTGCACGCTACGTCGTTATACTCTTAACATCAAATAATTGGAGCCGGGGGGATTTCTGCCTCAGCTGCCAGAAAGCTTTCAAAGAATTTTGACCTTCAGGCCGCTCTCAGTAAATGTTGTGGCAACGATGCTGCCAACTTTGGAGAGCAAATATGCTTTTAAATCCTATGCTTGATGTAGCCATCGGTCTTATATTTATGTATCTTCTCTTGAGTATTATTGTAACAGTAGTTCAAGAGTTTATTGCTTCTACTTTCAAGCTCCGAAACAAAAATCTAGTGAGGGCTATAGTCGAACTTAGTGGCAGCGATAACAAGGCAAACTTTTTTGAACATCCACTCATCTCACCTCTGTTCCGCGGCGACGTCGATGAGAAGGGAGCCCCTAAGAAAGGCGGCCCCTCATATATTCCGAAGCGGAATTTCGCACTCGCCATACTTGCACTCAATCTCGGTGCCAGTTTCTGGTTCGATCTTTTGGGCAAGTTCATGAATATACGGATGACGGGCAAACGCGAGGAAACGGATACACCAACGACAACGCCGAAATAGCTATAATTTCTGCCGTGGTTTCACTTGGACTTGCCGGATCGAATTGAATTGTCTGGTGTTGGTGCCAAATCGCTTTCAGTTCCCGATGAAGGCGATCATGCGGCCGGCGATGAGGGCGCCGAGCCATGATGTCATCGACATCAACCCGGCAATGCGCAGCCGCGCGGGGCTTGCAGTTTGGAGCGTGAAGCCATGGTTCCAGTGCAACAATAGCGCCCCACTTGCGCCGACCGCGATCAAGGCCAGTTTGATGCGGAAAACTGCAAGAAAAGCATATTCCGTTGCACGCACCGAGAACAACAACAACCCCGCCAAGATCGCAAGGGCGAGGCCCGTCGCCGCAACCGGCACCAGGACCCGCATCAGTTCACGTCGATCAGCCCTGGGCCAGAATCCCAAAAGCCTCAGATCGAGCGGCAGGATAGCACCCACCAGGAGAGCTATCCCCAAAATATGCGCGGTGTTGACGGCGGCATAGCCCCAGCGCGAGAAGCGTAGGGCCTGTGCGACCGCCGATTGCTGCAAAGCTTCGAGGAGGGCCTCCAAGCCCTAATTGCGATCGGGATAGAGAATATACTCCTGATCGCCGAGATAGAGCCGCTCGACCTTGAGGAGCCGTTCGTCGATGTTCGTGGAAGGCTCGCCGATGGCCCGGATTTCGACACCTTCGGCGAGATCGCCATCCTCCAGCCCGGCGCGCTCGTTGCGATAGGGTTGACCCACCTCGATGGTCCAGACCTCGCCCTCGACGTCAACCTCGAGAACACCGTGCGGGTTGCCGAGGCTGACGCTTTGGATAACGCCGGTAAGCTCGATATTGTCGCCCGTTGTCCAGCTCCAGCCATGATGGGCGCTCACCGTGTCCGGCTGCAGCATGAACGCTCCGGCAATCGCCAAGCTGCTGAGGGTCAGTTTCCGCATGTTCGTACTCCGCGCAGATTTCGGTCGGTTCCGATCTCTGATCTACGTCTGCGGGAAGCACAAACAACACATCGCAATCCCGGCTGACGGCTATCCCAGGAAGCCATCGATATCGCTGATCACCGGTGTTTCGGTGGCGAGGAAGTCGAAGACAAGCATGGCAGCGGCAGCGTCAGGCTGCTCCGCCCCGACGAAACCGTCCGGACCGTTGCCGCCATCTGGTTGGAATTCGAGCGGCCCATAGCCATCACCCATGTCGACATTGTAGATGTTACCGACCGGGACCTCATGGGTATTGGCAAGGACGATCTCGAACATGTCACCATTATTGACCACGAGCCGGGTATCGGCGCCGTCGAAATAAAAGCCGATTTCGGCAATGCCGGGCTCACCGCCGGCGCCGAGCTCGCCGATCCAGTCGAAGTGCTGATCGCCGGCCACGATCTTGTCGCCGTCGATGTTCTTGAAGTCCAGATAATCGTCGGTTTCATAGTCCATGATGCGGTCGGCCTGATCGCCCATGCCGCTATCGCCTTCGCCGAAGCGAAAATAATCGATTTCGATACCGCCCCACATCTCGTCGACCCCGGCGCCGCCGACGAGGATGTCGATCCATCCGTCGCCGAAGATCGTGTCATTGCCGTCGCCGCCCATGAGAAAATCCATGCCAGGCCCACCATGGATCTCGTCATCGCCACCGAGACCATCGAATTCGTCATCCTCATAACCGAGGAAAATGACGTCATCGCCTTCCGTCGCGATCGGCGGTGGCGGTGGGCCCGGTGGCGGGACATCCTTGATATCGTCGACCGGATGCGGTGGTGGTGGCGGTCGCGGAACATCGCGAATGGGAAGCGGATCGAACGGTTCGAAGCCCGCTTGGTCGTCGTCGAAAGTAAAATGCATTGCCATCTCCATCAATAATGGAGCCAAACCATTTGGCTCTGGACGGCCCGAGACTTGCCGTCATTCGGTGGAACCGGGAGTGCGAAAACTCACAAGTGCTAACGGTATATTTGCCGGGACTTGCTGCAGAAATGCGGCGGGCTCGTGCTTGACTTTCAATACTCCTAACTGCATTCGCAATGGCATCGCCTCGAGTGAGTTAAGTCACCGCACGCCTCGATTTCGATGGCTCTTATGGGGAGCCGCAAGGGTCCGTCGATATCGAGCAAAAAGGAACCATCCATGCCATCGCCGACAGTCAACCGGAATGTGCAACCCGCGTCGAACGCCGGCCGCCGCTGGTTCTGCAGGGCCGCTCTCGGCCTTCTGGCCGTGCATGCGCTGCCCTCGCCCGCACCGGCACGGCCGGTCAAAAGCGCGCTCGAGGCGCGTCACGACAAGGTCGTCACCCAGCAGTTCGATCTGAGCTGCGGTGCTGCCACGCTCACCACCATTTTGAACTTCCAGCACGGCGAGCGGTTGACCGAGCGGGAAGTCGCCATCAGGCTCATCGGCAGAACCGAATATCTGGAGAACCCGAACCTGCTGCGCGCCAAGAACGGCTTCTCCCTGCTCGATCTGAAGCGGGTCGTCGAGGAGTATGGGTATAAAGGCACCGGTCTCGGCCAGATGGACTTCGAGCAGCTCGCGGCGCGCGCGCCCGCCATCATCCCGACCGATATCATCGGCTACCCGCACTACGTCGTCTATCGCGGCTTCTATGGCGACCGGGTGCTGGTGGCCGATCCGGCCTATGGCAACCGAAGCTTCACTCGCAAGCGGTTCATGAATATCTGGTTCGACTATCCCGACTATGGCCGGCTGGCCTTTATCGTCGACCGTACGGACGGTCTCATTCCTCCCAATCGCCTGGGCGTGACCCCGGCCGACTTCGTCACGCTAAGCTGATGACTAGGCAAAAACTCTTAGGCACGACCGCGACCGTCGGCCTGTTCGGTGCCTTAGCCGCGGTGGCGTCGGCGGCGGCCCAGGAGCCGAGCGTCGACGTGCTGAGTAGTCAGATCCAAGTGCTCGAACAGGCGATCATCGACCGCGATGCCGTCATCATCGATCTGATCAACCGCGTCCGTCAGTTGGAAGAAAATCAGCCCGCCGATCCAGAGACTGGCGAGACCGAAACCGCCGCGACGGCGGCAACGGACGGGGCCCCGACCGGTGATGAGCTACCGCCGCCGCCTTCAGAAACCCAGGCCGGCATCACCGAAGTCGACCCCGAGGATGCGGAACGGGCACTCGATGTCTCGCTCGTCAATGTCGGCGGTCTCCTCCTGGCCCCGGGGCGCCTGCAAGTTACACCTTCGGTGAGTTACACCCGGTCCGAGCAAAACGTCACCAGCCTCATCGGCGGTACGCAGCTCTTCATCGGCGACCAGGAATCGGATCGCGACATCGTCGGTCTCGACCTTTCCGCCCGCCTCGGCTTGCCCTGGGATTCGCAGGTCGAGCTATCCCTGCCCGCCCGCGCCGTCCGCCAGGAGGATGTGACCCTGCAGGATGACGGCACCTCGAGGGACGATCATTCGACGGGATACGGATTGGGCGATATATCGGTTGGCCTGTCCAAGACCCTGGCGCGCGAGGACGGCTGGCGGCCGGACCTGATCGGCAATGTCGGGGTCACCCTGCCGACCGGCGAGGAAAGCGATAACGGGGTCTTTCTGGGAGGCGGTTTCACCAGCTTCGAGGTTGGCCTGTCGGCGACCAAACGGCAGGATCCCCTGGTCTTCGTCCTCTCGGGCTCGCACGCCCGCACGCTCGAGCACGACAACATCAAGCCCGGCCCCGCGACTTCGCTGGGCTTCACCACCTTGCTCGCGGCCAGCCCGGAAACGTCCCTGCGCTGGGGGCTAAGCACCACCTTCTTCGACGATACGGAATTCGACGGCCGCGATATCGACGGCTCGGGCGGGGTTGCGGCATCCCTGACCTTCGGCGGCTCCAGTGTCATCGGCCCCGGACGCGTGGTCGACCTCTCGACCTCGATCGGCCTCACCGACGACGCCTCCGCCTTCTCGGTTCGCCTGTCTCTGCCGATGAGCTTCCGTCGACCGTTGTTCTGATCCTCCGGCCTCTGGGATCGCTGGACATGAAAAAACCCTGCGGATCGATGTCCGCAGGGTTCATGTTGCGACAATTGCCAAAATCCCGATCACCAAGGCTCCATCACCATGCCTAGCAATAGGATGAAGGCAGGAGTGAGCACATGGTCATGATGCGACGTATGACGACCGCGGGGACGAGAACGGTCCCGGCCGCGACCTCGTCCATGGTCTCGTCGGTCAACTCCACGGGCTCGATGGCCGCGGTCCGGACTGGAGGACCGTCAGCCGCCCGATGCAGCGGGCCGGCTTGCGCGGCCGTCATGCCCTGACCCAAAGCCACGCCGGCAATGGTGCCGGCCAAGATCAGTCTTCGAGGGTTGATCATTACCGTTTCCTTTTGTTTCAAGGCCAAATCTTTCGGCCTGTCACGCACGATGTTCTAGTCGCATTGCGAAACGCCGGTGTGCGATATGTCACAATTCCTTCAGGCATTTTCGCGGAACCCGGCCGCAAAAATGCAGCATTGCAAAGAGCACCCATCGAAGCGGACAATCGGTACTTTCGGGTCGTTCCCGGACGCAGAAAACCCCGCCGATCGAGACCAGCGGGGCTCTCTTGTATCGTAGGGCATTAATCCTAGAAGCGCGGATGTTCCCCTGCCTTTTGTGCTGCAGGACCCACCAGGAAACACACGCCAATCGGGCAGTTCATCAACCCGGCCAAGCCGATGGGGGCAACAGAAAGCAAACGGTGATGTAGCAATTCAACATGACGGCCAAGCTACCTTGCATGGGGTTGGGGTTAAATCCGGCCGAGACATCGTCCATGGTCTCGTCGGTGAGCTCGACCGGCTCGAGCGCTGCGGTCTGGATGCCCGGATTGGCGGCAGCCCGGTCGAGCAGCGGGCCGGCCTGGGCGGCCGAGACGCCTTGGCCAAGCATGATGCCGGCAACAGCACCGGCCATAAGCATGGTGCGAAGATCAACCATTTACGTTTCCTTTTCGAACCGATCGAGTCGGTGTAGAGTTTTAGGATCGCGCCTGCGGATTTTAGTCCGCAGGGACGCACTTCAACAGATTTGATCAGGGATCATTGTGGCAGTTGATGCCGCGGCAGCCATGGTTTGAATGGTTCCCGTTTTCGTGGTGAATGCCTTCCCCTAGGATCGACACAGTCGCCAGCGTGAGCCCAAAGAGGATGGCGGCGCCGAGAACGCCGGCCGAGACATCGTCCATGGTCTCGTCTGAAAGATGCATGGGCTCGAGCGCCGCAGTTTGCATGGCCGGATTGGCCGTTGCCCGGTCGAGCAGGGGGCCGGCCTGAGCGGCCGTGACCCCCTGGCCGAGCACCATGCCGGCAACAGCGCCGGCCATAAGCATTGTTCGAAGATCCATCATTTGCGTTTCCTTAGGAATTCGGGCCGAACCAATCGGCCCGTGACGACCGAGGTTGTTACTTGAATCGTGATTTTCAGTCGTGTGAAAAGTCACAATATCTGTGGGCATTTCTGCCGGCGCCCGCTGCAGAAATGCGGAAGCGCAGACGATGCAATTCGATTCAAGTGACAGTCAGTCAGGGTCATTTTCAGGACAGAAAGCCCCGCCGATCGAGATCGGCAGGGCCCCTGCTTCGATATTATGCGCTCTTCGTATCACCTCCCCCGCGTGGAAGGGGGTTTCCAACAATCAAGATTGCCACTGCAAACGGTCTTGATGAGCAAAGAAATCTCTATCGTGTTAAGCCCTGCTGACACACCATCCATCATCTCGTCGCTAAGCTTGACGGGCTGGAACGCTGCGGTCTGGGCCGCCGGATTGGCGGCTGCACGATCGAGTAAGGGACCGGCTTGAACGGTGGCGCTTCCCTGACCGAGCATCATGCCGGAAACAGCACCGGCAACAACGAATTTGCGAAGATCGATCTTTTCCGTGTCCTTTCGAACCGATCAAATCGGTATAGAGTTTATCAATCGCCCCTGCGGGTTTTAGGCTCTAAACCCATTTATCATATTGAGTAACATTGTATAATGTGGTTTTTGATGGACAAAGAGACATCAAGGACCGTGTTATGACCGATTATCTGTTCTGGCTTGACGACGACGCTTGGTCATTGATCGAGCCAATGCTGCCGAAGAATCAGCCGGGCGCCCGCCGTGTCGATGATCGCCGTGTCTTGAGCGGTATTTTCCACGTCTTGCGGTCAGGCTGCCGCTGGCGCGATTGCCCGCGCGAATACGGGCCGCGA
>JBGSYN010000059.1:0-3448 GCA_041750975.1 Geminicoccaceae bacterium
CGCCGCATTGCCGCCTTCCCACCAGGCATCGAAGCCGCGATTCGCCGTGATAGTCCAGCCGAAGGCATTGGCGATGACCAAGGGCAGGCAGCGATAGGCGAAGCGGTCGGGCGTGCGTTCCATCCAGCCGCGTTCGCGGACCGCGGGCGCAATCGTGAAATTCGGGTCGCCCAGCGAGTAACAAACGAGTTTGGTCATGCGATCATGCAGGCGGCGGATAGGCGTTCATCTCGGCGGCGACCAGTTCCACGCCCCAACCCGGTGCATCCGGCACAATGCGGACCCCCTCGATCGGATCGAACGGCATGCCGGTCGTCACTTTGTCGTAGATCGCGTTTTCCTTGAACTGCTGCTCGAGCATGCTCATTACCGTACAGGCGTGGGCGGTCTTGAGGCTGATCGCATCGAGCACGGGGCCTGCCGGATTGTGCAGCGAATACTCGATGCCGGCCCCGCCGATATAGTCCGCGAGACGTGCAGCCTCGAGCGGGCCGCCACACAGCCGGATGTCCGGCAGAATGACGTCCAGGCTCTTGTTCTCGACGAAGCGCCTGAAGCCGCCAAACCGATAAAAATCCTCAGCACCGGCAAGGCGCACGCCGCGCGCATTGGCAGCAGACTTGACCCGCAGCATCGCTGCCTGCTCTTCATGTGCCTCCTGGATCGGACTTTCGAGCCAGAACAGCCCGGCCGGCTCCAACTCTCGAACGACCTCAATCGCCACGGCTTCGGTGAAACGCATATGGCAGTCGACATTGAGCATGATCTCGCTGCCGATCGCCTCGCGGACGGCATGAACGACATCGATCCCGTGGCGAATGCGGGCGCGCGTCTCCGGCTCCGCCAGCAGATGCGGCTCGACGCCGTCGAAGGGCGCCATTTTCAGCGCCCGATGGCCGGCGGCGACGGCCTTGAGGGCCCGTGCCTGCCAGCCCGAGGCCGTCCGGTCGAGCGTGCCGCGATTGAAATTGCCGTAGGCCCGCACGCCGTCGCGCATGCCGCCGCCGAGGAGCACCTCGCAGCCGACACCGAGCGATCGTGCCTCGAGATCGAGCACCGCCTGCTCGAAGCCGCTCCGGACGATCTCGCTGAGGCGGTCGGGTGAGCGGAACGAGGGTTCGCGCAGCAGTCGCAAGCGGGCCCGATTATCGAGCTCACGCAGTGCGGCACCAAGTTTGCGCATCTGCTCCGCAACGGCCGCCTCCTGGCCCTGTGCGGTGACCTCGCCAACGCCGCGCAGGCCGGATTCGTCCACGAGGTCGAGAAACAGCCAAGTGGTCTTGGGCGATACATAAATCCGGTGAAGATCGATCCGCTCGAGTTTTGCCATCGTTTCGTTTTCTACCTGAGATTATAGATATGCCTGCCACCACAACCATCCGTCAAGTTTCGGCAGGGGTCTCGGTGAGGTGATGGCAGAGTTGATGGAGGAATTCGAGGCCCTCCGCCAACTCGCACGATCGGATGAATTCGTCGGGTCCGTGCGCGGAATCGAGGTTGCCCGGACCGAAGACCACGGTCGAGATCCCGGCAGCCTGGAAATAACCGGCGTCGGTGCCGAAGGATTTTACCCCGGGCTGCGCGCCGGCAACGAGTTTTTGCACCAGGGCCAGAGCCGGCGAACCGGTTTCCGAATGAAGTGCTCGCGTTTCCACGACCTCGGACATCCAGATATCGGCCTCGGCATGCTGCGCCTGTAGTTGTGGCCGCAACACATCGGTCATGAACTTCTCGACTTCGTCGACAACCGCCAGGCCGTCCTCGTCCGGTAGCGGCCGCACTTCCCACTCGGCCCAGGCCACCCAAGGTACTGTATTGCGCGACAATCCACCTTCGATCGTCCCCAGATTCAAGGTCGTGTAGGGCGGATCGAACGGCGTATCGGTTCTGGGCCGCGACGCCAAGCGGGCGGCGAGTTCCTCGATGAAGGTAACCACCCTGCAGGCAGCATAGACGGCATTGACGCCTTGCCTGGGGTCCAGCGCATGGGCGGAACGGCCACGGACCACGAATTCGGTTTCGATCAAGGCCCGATGCGCCACGACGGGCCGCATCTCGGTGGCCTCACCGACGATGCAGGCCGAAGGCTTGTAGGGCAGCGCTTCGAGCATCGGCTGCATTTGCTTCGCGCCGAAGCAGCCGGTCTCCTCATCGAAGGTGAACGCCAGATGCAGCGGCCTTCGCAAGGCCATCTTCCGCGCCTTCGCAGCCACAGTCAGGGCCATCGCGACGAAACCTTTCATATCGACCGCACCGCGGCCGATCAGCTTGCCGTCGATCTCGCGTAGCGTGAACGGATCTCCGGTCCAGCCCCCCTCATCGGCTTTGACCACGTCGAGATGGCCGGACAGGATGACGCCGCCGTCCCGTTCCGGTCCGATCGTCGCGAAGATATTGGCCCGCTCGCCGCTGGCATCGGGCTCAATGCGGTAGGCGATGCCGTGTCGATCGAGGTAGGATGCGATGAAACGTGCGATCGGCATAATCGGCGTGCCGGTTACCGAGGGGAAGCCGACGAGGTCGCCCAGAAGGGACTTGCACTCGGCGAGTGGAATACCGTTCATCGGCAGCGACGAAACGGAGCGGGAGCAGGCATGGCATCTAGACCTTTTGCGGACGCGGAATATGCCCAGCGCATCGACCGCACCAAGCGGCGCATGGCCGATTCCGGCTTCGATCTCCTGATCCTCTGCGACCCGTCGAACATGTACTGGCTCACCGGTTATGATGGCTGGTCCTTCTACCAGCCGCAGGCCGTGCTGGTCCATCAGAAGGAGGAGTTGCCGATCTGGTTCGGCCGTGCGCAGGACGCGCGCGCCGGCTCGCTGACCACCGGCCTGCCGGATGATCGCGTCATCGGCTACGGCGAGGACCGCGTGCATCACCCGATCCAACATCCCTTCGACGAGCTGGTCGGATTGATCCAGGCCCGCGAGTGGCAGAAGGCCCGGATCGGCGTCGAGATGGATGCGCCCTACTACACCGCCCGCTGCCATCATCACCTGCTCAAGGGCCTGCCCTACGCCCAGATCTTCGATAGCGCCAACCTCGTGAACTGGGCCCGGCTGATCAAATCGGAAGCCGAAATCAAGCTGATGTACGAGGCCGGGAAGATCGTCACCGCGGCGATGACGACAGCCCGGGAGCAGCTGCGCCCGGGGGTGGCGCAGAATCATGTGGTCGCCGAGATCTATCGTCGTCTGACCGAGGGGTTGCCAGGGCTTGGCGGCGACTATGCCGCGATCTGTCCGTTGATGCCGGTGGGGCTCGGCACCTCGACCCCGCATCTCACCTGGAGCGAAGACCCCCTGCCTGAGACGGGTCTGGTGATGCTAGAAATTGCCGGCGTGCGGCGGCGCTATCATGCGCCCTTGACACGCACCTTCCATCTGGGCGCGCCTCCCGATGAGGTGGCGGATCTCGCCAAGATCTGCGTCGAGGCGGGCGA
>JBGSYN010000060.1:0-25883 GCA_041750975.1 Geminicoccaceae bacterium
AGAAGCCGCCACGACGCAGAAATCGAGCAGCCTCTGAAGTCTGACCGAGTGCGGGAACGGCGGACCGGATCACCTGTTAGCGCTTGTCGCCCATCAACGCGTGTCCAGCGTCCGAAAACCGCGGTAGTTCGAGCTGCCCACGTGACGAAATGGCCAAGACTGATAGGTTTATGGGACCGGCGGAAACGACTGTTTCTGTCACCGGCAGAAGGCACCGTCAATCAGTCGCGGTGTTTGTGAAGGATTTTCGGCTCGTGTCCACGGTTTAGAACAAGCCGTTGTTATTCTTGGACCTTCCCGTGATTACTTGAAGCACGTCCCAATGTTCGACGATCTTGCCTTCGTCGTCGAAACGAAAGATGTCCATCCCGGCATAGTCGTCACTCCCGGGCCAGATCTGGTGGCAGTGCAGGACGACCAGGTCTTCCTCGGCGATCGCGCGCTTGAAATGGGTGGTTTTGCCGGGATATTCGGCCGCCATCCATTCGAAATAGTCAATGAAGGCGTCCTTGCCGTCAGCAACGTGCGGATTGTGCTGGATATAGTAGTCGCCCGCATAGCGCTCGATTGCGGCGCGCAGGTCGCATTTGTTGAACATGAGATCGTAGAAGGCGAGTGCGTTGTCCTTGTTCTTCCGGGGGTCCGACGGCATCGTGCGTGTCCTTCTTCATTGGCGGCCGAACCTGACGATCAGGTGTCGCTTCTGTTCAAGTAGGTACGCCTTGTGGCACTTGCCGGCGCAACGCTTCCGGTTTTCCTGCGCCATCACTGCTCCCGTCGCCATCGTCAATTTCATGGATTACGAGGGCTGGGCCTGGGGCAAGATCGCCGCCGGCGGCACTATGGTCATGCTGCCTGTCCTCGTCTTCTCCTTCATCGTCCGCAAATTCCTGATCCAGGGCATGACCGCCGGTGCGGTGAAGGGGTAGGCTGCCTGCGCTGAGCCGCCTTCGATCGGGGTACGGCGCTTGGAGTTTGAAATGTGCCACGGGATGAAGGTTGCGGTCGTCCATGAAGATGGGAACATAACCACAGATCATTGCTCAATGTCATAATAACATTGGCCACCGTCATGGATTTTGGGACGGAGTTTTTGTCCCGCCGAAACACCCTGTGTTCCGAAGGAAAAGACCGCCTGACAAAAACGGTTGATATCGGTGAAAAAGTCGGTGCTTGCCTAGCTTAACTGGGTGTGATTCCTTCGTTTTGCGGGCAGCAGGAGGAGTCGAGCCGATGATGGGACGGCAGGGTGCGCCAGAGCCGTTGTTCTACGAGTTTCGTCTCGATGATCATGTACCGTCGGATCATTTGTTGCGGCGGGTTGACCATTTTCTCGACTTTGGCAGCTTGAGGCAGGAAATGGCGTCGCTTTACAGCCCGATGGGACGCCCTTCCATTGATCCCGAGCTGATGATCCGCATGCTGCTGATCGGCTATTTGTTTGGCATTCGTTCGGAAACGCGGCTCTGCCAAGAAGTGCACCTCAATTTGGCTTATCGCTGGTTTTGTCGTCTCGGCCTTGAGGGGAACGTGCCCGATCGGTCCAGTTTTTCTAAGAACCGCCACGGCCGCTTCGCCGAAGGTGGCGTTATGCGGCAAGTCTTTGAACGGGTTGTCAGCCGCTGCATGAGCGAAGGTTTGGTCGGTGGTGTTGGCGCGCTGGTCGATGGCAGTACCGTTGAAGCTGACGCCAATCGTGACCGCCGCGCGGCGCCAGATGAAATCGCAGCGACATGGGACGCCCAAGAAAACGTGTCACGCCCGGTTCAGGCCTATTTGAATGACCTGGCCGGGGCCAGAGACATGAAGAGCAAACCGCCCAAATACGTTTCCGAAACCGATCCGCAAGCGGCCTGGTCGCTCAAGGATGGCCCGGGTCGGTTCAGCTATGAGACCAACTATCTGGTCGACGATCAGCACGCCATCATCGTCGACGTTGAAGCCACGCCGGCGCGCCTGAGCCAAGAGATCATCGCCGCCAAAACCATGCTTAAGCGAAGCGGTGAGCGTCTTGGCTTCCGTCCCAAAAGCCTCGCAGCTGACAAAAGTTATGGCACAGGCCCATTTTTATCCGCGCTCATCAACAACAAAGTATTGCCCTATATTCCGGTGCTCGACCGCAAACATCAGACCGATGGTAAGCTCAATCGGGACGCCTTCCACTATGATCGCGCACAAGACCGGTTTGTCTGTCCACAAGGACATGAACTGCCGCTTCGTTCCATCAACCAACAGACCCGGGTGAAACGCTACAAGGCGTCGCCGGGCTTCTGCCGGTCCTGTCCCATTCGATCGGCCTGCACCGATGCGCCACAACGCACGGTCGTTCGATTGATGGATGAGGACGCCCGCGACTTGGCGCGATCATTGGCCGACACCGAGGCGTTTCAAGTCGCGCGATCACAACGCAAAAAAGTAGAAATGTTGTTTGCGCACATGAAACGACATTTGAAATTAACGCGACTACGATTGCGCGGTCTTCAAGGTGCTGCCGAAGAATTCCTACTTACCGCCACAGCACAAAACCTCAAACGCTTGGTCAAACTCGCGAGAGTTTAAGGACTGCGGGTCAATCAACCACCCCAAGCGAAGCAAAGACGTTCAAGCTTCGAGCCAAGTTTCACCAAAAGCGTCAACACAACATCTAATGGTCTGACTTTTTCACCGATATCGGTTGTTTTTTGGCCCATAGGTTGTGGCAGGAGGTTATTGTCCGCTATGCGGGACTTTGCGGTCATTCGCTTTTGCCTACCCAATCGGCGCGAACGGCCCTTTTCTGACGTTACCGCTTCCTTGTTTTGTCCATGGCGCTTAACATGTCGTCAGATTGGCCGTGCGTGGCTTGAGTGACATTGAACCCCCACCTGAATATACGCCAAGTCTTACTCAACCAGGCCTGACGGAGACAAACTGTGATGACGGGAATAGTCGTGCGGAGCGCAGCCGCCGGATTCGTAGCCGCGGTACTCATGACCACCGCATTGGCTCAGGCCGCACCAACGGCCGACGAGATCAATGCCATCGCGGAGGAGGCCATCATCTACGGCTTGCCGATGTCGATGTACTACAAGATCATGAACCAATACGCGATCGACAAGGAGTCCGGCCAGTACAAGGCGCCGTTCAACACGATCGAGAACGAATCCAGGGTCTACACACCCGCCGACACCGCCATCGTCACGCCGAACAGCGACACGCCCTATTCGTGGCTGTTCCTCGATCTCCGCGCCGAGCCGGTGGTGCTGTGCGTGCCGGAGATCGAGAAGGACCGCTATTACTCGGTGATGCTGACGTCCCAATATACGTTCAACTTCGGCTATATCGGCAGTCGCGCCACCGGCAACGACGCCGGCTGCTTTGCCGTCGCCGGCCCGGGCTGGACGGGCGACACGCCGGAAGGCGTCAAGAAGGTCTTCGCTTCGGAGACCGAGTTCGCTCTCGCCACCTACCGGACCCAGCTCTTCAACCCGGCCGACATCGACAACGTGAAGGCGATCCAGGCCAGGTATGAGGTCAAGCCGCTGTCCGCGTTCCTCGGCGAACCGGCCCCGGCGGCGGCGCCCGCCATCGACTGGCCGGCGATCGACGCGACGACCGAGAGGAAGGACGTTCTCAGCTACCTGGTTTTCCTGCTCCAGTTCGCGCCGCCGGCCGGATCGGCGGCCGTCGAGATCCCGCTGCGAGAGAAATTCGCCGCGATCGGTATCGAGTCCGGTAAGACGTTTCCGACGATCGAGTTTAGCGACGCCGACAGGGCGGCGGTGGCCGAGGCCGGCACGGCAGCCCAGGAGGCGATCAAAACCAAGATCGAGAAGATGGGTAAGCTGGTCAACGGCTGGATCGTCGTGACCTCGGGGATTGGCGACCGAGCAGTATATGCCGGCGACTGGACGCAGCGCGCCGCGGTCGCGGTTGCCGGCATTCTGGCCAACGACCCGGCCGAGGCCGTCTATCCGATCACCCGCAACGATGGCAAAGGTCAGCCGCTCGATGGCAGCAAGTCGAAATACACTCTCACCTTCGCCAAAGACGCGTACCCGCCGGTCAGCGCCTTCTGGTCGGTGACCATGTATGACGGCAAGACGCAGCTGCTCATCAAGAACCCGATCGATCGCTACTTGATCAACTCGCCGATGCTGCCGGACCTGAATAAAAACGCTGACGGGTCGCTGACCCTGTACATCCAGAAGGATGAGCCTACCGATCCGGACCAGAGGGCAAACTGGCTGCCGGCGCCGGACGGACCGATCTACATGGTGATGCGCCTCTACTGGCCCAAGGACGAGGTGCTGAAGGGATCGTGGTCGCCGCCGGCGATCAAGCGCACCGAGTAGCAAGGACGTCGCGAGGCCGACCACCGAGAAACGTCAGCATAAAATCTACAGTCCCCGTGTCCGGAAATGGCGCGGTGCAGACGCCCGAACCGTTGCAGGCGATGTCCGCTTCGGGCTCAAAGCCTACATCGCCGCTCGTGGTAAACCGGCCAAAACTCATACGTTTCTGGCATCGGCGAGAACGACGGTTTTTGGTCCAACGCTGAACACTCAATTATCGCGGATGGCAGTCCCACGCGAAATCGCGCCACGACCAGGCAAATGCTGCCAGCGTTTCAGGGCCTCGTGTCATCGATCATCCCTGTTTCGCTCCGATCGGTCGATCAGCGCAATTTTCTCGGCGTCCTAAAGACAATCAAGTAACGCTCCCTATTTTCGAACCGGCGCGGCGAGCGAACGGCTTTGTATGTGATCGAAGATTATCGAAGCGTTGTTTGGAAGGCGACGATTTTTGCCCCCCATCATTGCGCGTTTCAAGCCATCCATCAAGACGGGCGCAAATGCCATGGTCATGCCTCATGGGCACAACCATGACAAAAATAAAAACGGTCTCTTTTGGGGCTATCCAATCCACATCCTGATCGGCATCCAAAGACCCATGCCAATCATGATAAGGTTCTCTGTCAGCGATACAAATCCAAGCGGCACATTCGAGGCGCCGCCAACGCACGCACATTTCAACTCGCGTTTGTCGATATAGACGGCCTTAAAGACAGAGACTGCGCCTACAGTACCGATGAACAGGGCGATTGGGGCGGAGAGCCAGGTGAGAGCGCCTGCGATCATTAAAAGCCCCGCCAGTGTTTCGCCGAACGGATAGAGATAACCGTAGCGCACCCAGCGGCGAGCCAAGAGGTCGTAGTTCAGGAACATCGTAGAGAAGCTCTCAATGTCCTGAAGCTTTTGGACACCCAGAAGTGTCATCGCTGCGGCCACAAACCACTCAAGAGAACGAAGACCGATCGTTCCGAATACTGCCCAGCTTATTGAGAGACCGATCAGGAAAGCCACCGCGAATATTGCGATGACGGGTCGGTATGTAGTCTCAGCCTTCGTTTTTACATGCTGGCCGAAATGCTCGCGAAGGTCATCGTATCCTCCGATCCGCATTCCGTCGATAAACGTCTGAGGGGTGGTTTTCACGGCATGCTTTTCTCTAAAGGCGTCGGTTTCCTCGTGAGTTTTTAGCAAATGGTCTTCGACCTCGTAGCCTTTCCGTTCCAGCAATGCCTTCGTTTTGAGCCCATAAGGACAAAGGTGATCCGGCATGACCATGCGATAGAGCACCGCCGTTTTGTTCTGATCTAGAGACATGATTGGACCCTCGTCATTGACAGTTGTAGAAGCCGCGGTAGCCGACCGTCGGTCCGTGATCGAGTTCGAAGACCAGTTCGGCGTTTGAGCGGATGGCGCCCGGTATACCCTCCTCGTCGAGGGTCCGAACGGTTAAGGAAACGCCCTCTGCGGCCAGGGCGGTCCCCGTGGTTCCCGAAGGCGTGCTGGCTGTGAGTGGCACGATGATCCCGTTCAACTCCATTACGCCCCTTGCCGGTGCTTCGCCGGACATGCTGCCCCATAGAATCGGATCGGCCTTTGCCGTACGCCGAAACGCACAGCGGGAACCGGGCGGCAGCACGCCATCGGCTTCGTCGGCAGTCATAGGCGCCGGATCGAGTTCGGCGATGAGCGTATTGGCGAGCGCGTCGGCGATGGTGCCGATTGTGGGCGGCGGGTCCATAAAGGTGTCCGTCCCGTCGCCGTTCTCTTCAATGTCGGCAATCAGGTAGCGCATCTCGGCAATCTCGCGTTGTTGCGCAGCGATGATTTCATCGGCGAGCTTCCGCGCCTGGGGATCGCTGATCCGTGCACGCTCAGAGGTCATGATCGCAATCGAATGGTGGGGGATCATGGCGCGCATGTAGCTGGCATCCTGCACGGTAACCTGGCTCCGAACCAGCCAGAGCGCCGCTGAGAAAAGGACTACGCTGCCCGCAAAGATCGCAATGTTGAGCTTCATGTTGGAGTACATGCCAAGCATGAAGGCGAGCATGATGACCGCCATTGTAGCGCCCATGACAAGAGCCATGTAGGCGCGGGTCTCGCTGAAAAAGACGTGCTCCCAGGCAAAAGTATTGAGGTACATTAAGATGAACATCATCAGCGTAGACGTGAGGATCATCAGTCCGAAGCGAATGTAGGACATCACGGTTTCTTTGCGTCACGTTGGTAAGAGGTATGTCGCGTGCAGTATACCCCATGGTGTATAGATACAAATGACGCGACGACGCGGAGGGTTCCCCGCCGGAAGGAGACTTTATGCGCAAGATGTAGAACAGAGATGTCGTCCTTAAGCCTCTGTCCTTTCTCAACGGCCAGGTCCAGCGCGTTGCGCGATCTTGTTCAGCCTTGCGGGCAGTCGAGCGCCCGGTGATCGATGATCATGCGTGCAACTGCATGGAAGAGGCTCTCGACGCCGGCGATGCAGAGCGGCAGCGCTGGATGTTGCCGCCAGTTCCTTGCACGTCCGGCCATGCCCCAGCAGTGTCATCGTTGGTTTTTTCTGTTTGACGGATGACCGGGGAGGTCTGTAGCGAGCGGTAACCTTTGCCCCTTGACGATTGAGAAAGGCGCAAAACTCACATACTTCTGTCATCTTCAGAAACGACCGTGATTGTCCTCCACCGAAATCTCAAGCCTCGAAGTCGGAGCAATGTCCTCTTCGGTCGGCGGGGCAACGAACAGAATCGAATATTGGCGGTATCAAGGCGAGGGGATTGGGACCGAAACGATCATGGTTTTGGCCGGGCCCAGGGCATCGCTGCGGATATCAATTGTCTTTATTTTCGTGTAGCTTCCTGCGCGAGCGAACCGTGGAGAACGGAGCCCTGGAATGGCCGGTGTGAGAAGAGATATCGCGAAGCTCGGCTCGATCTGGAGCCCGGAGATCGAATGGTACGCCCGCGCCGTTCGGGAACTCTGGCAGCGACCGCCCAGCGACCGAACGAGCTGGCGGTATTTCGGCGCGATCCACGGGTTCGACCTGGATGGCTGGCTGCAGAATGGGATCGTCTCGCAAAACGACCCGCTTCCTCCGTCGAGCGAGCAGCTGCGCCTGTTCGAGCAATGCCAGCACGCCGGTTGGTATTTCCTGCCTTGGCATCGAGGCTACCTTGCGGCCTTCGAGGCAATTGTCCGGCAAACCATAGCCGACCTGGGCGGGCCCGACGACTGGTGCCTGCCTTATTGGAACTACCTCGACACGGGAAACGCCGAGGCGCGGGATATCCCTGAAGAGTTCCTGGCCGCCAGTCTGCCCGACGGCACCCCCAATTCTCTCGCTACGCCCCCTCGCGGCGGCACGCAGGTGCTCGGTCCCCAGGAATGGTTTCCGCGCGACATCGATCTCCAGGCACAGAGCGTCCGTCGTTACACGGCAGCTCCCGGGACCAACGGCTATGGCGGAGGATCGACCGGCTTCGCGCAGTTCGGCAATCTGACAGGTGCAGTTGAAGGCAACCCGCACAATACCGTCCACGTTCTGGTGGGCGGGCTCGGAGTCGACAGGCCGGCGGGCTGGATGAGCGATCCAAACTATGCCGCACTCGACCCGATTTTTTGGCTGCACCACTGCAACGTCGATCGCCTTTGGGCGGCCTGGATGAGCGAGGGCAGCAATCTGCAGGAGACCGGCGCCGCCTGGCTCGGCGGGCCGTTCCCGCGCCAGTTTCAGATGCCCAATGTCGAAGGCGGCCTGTCGGTTTTCGCGCCGGCCGACACCTTGCCGGGCGGCCCGCTCGCTCCGACCTACGATGATCTCATGGACGGTACCGGGGCGAGCCCGGCGCTCGTCGCATCCGTCAGCCAGCCGCAGCAGGGAGCGACCATGCCAGCAAGTCTTTCGTCGAGCTCCGGGACGCATTCGACCTTGGTCGGCGCCAACGACGACGTCGTCACGGTCACGAGCGCCGCCGTTTCGACAAGGGTAGAATTTGTCGACGCGCCGACGGCCGCTGCGGGCGAGCCGTCCGAGCAGCGGCTGTTCCTCAACCTCGAGAATGTGCGCGGCGAGGCGCCGAGCGGCGTTCTCGATATCCATGTCAGCGCGCCAGGTGACGGCGCTGTGCCGGCGAGCACGTTCGAGCACGTCGAAACCATTGCACTGTTCGGTCTCGCCAAGGCCTCTTCCACCGAGGGCGCGCATGCGGGCAACGGCCTGAGTGTTGCCATAGACATCACCGAAATCGCCAAAAAATTGGCAGTGGACCTGCAGACGGGGCTCGAGCGGCTCGATGTGCGGATTGCTCAATCCTCCGGGGTGGGGAGCCCAATCACGGTCGAAAGGGTAAGTCTGTACCGGCAACCCGTCGACTGAATGATCGTCCGGCGGTGCGGATCTCGGCGCTCGTCTCTCAGCTTTCGCGGGGTCCGCTGCCGTGGCTCTTCGCCCTCTCGGCGGTCGGGATCGCGGGCGCGACACTCGTGCCCGAGACCGGGCGTTTGAATTTCTCGGCACTCTGCGGCACCGTTAGTCTCACCCAGATCGTCGATCCCGCAGTACTACGCACGTTGGTCTGGTCGCCCGTGGCACTGGTGCTCGCCTGGCTGTGGATGGTGGTTGCAATGATGCCGCCACTCGTCGCACAGCCCGTATCCCATGTCTGGCAGTCGAGTTTTCCCGCTCGCCGGGTACGCGCCGTCGTGCTTTTCGGGATCGGCTATGCGGCGACATGGGTGATTGCCGGCATGGCGTTGGTGCCGGCGGCAATCGTGCTTATGGGCCAACTGCCCGCCGGTGCCGCTGTCTGCGCCTCAATGCTCATGGCCATTGTCTGGAGTGCTTCTCCCCCCGCGCAGGCCGCGCGCAACCGATGCCATCGCGTCCGACGGATCGGCGCCTTCGGGCGCGCGGCCGACCGGGATTGCCTGGCCCAGGGAGTGGCGACGGGCGTCGCTTGCGTCGCGGTTTGCTGGCCCTGGATGATCGTGCCGATGACGGCCGGCACGATGCACCTCACCGCAATGCTTGCCGTCATGCTGTTGCTCTTCGCCGAACGACTATCGCCGGGCAGTCCCGTCCGCTGGCGCATTCCACCGGCATGGGATGTCGTCGTCGCGCTCCGACGCTCCTAAAACGTGGTGGGTAGCGAATAACGTTGCTCTTCGATGACACGCCATCCCTCCAGTCTCTCGTTCACGAGAGCCTTGAGCCGGTCGCTCTCGCGCTTGTTTCGCGCCGGCACCTTGGCCACGACCGTAGAGGGAGTTCCCGCTTCGAGTTCGACATGAGCGAAGCCGGGTAGAGAACTCAGACGACGCTGGAGATCGCCTAAATCGATATTCGGACGATCAGCGCGTGGCTCGAAGTCTTGGAGCAGCAGGAATCGTGCTTGTTTGCCTGAATCGTTCATATGCAACCCACCATTGCCCTCTCGAATATGGGACGGCATCTCTAGGATGGCAATCCGAACCCTTCCTGGAACCGCTGCGGCAGGCCGAGGAGCCGCGCCCGGCCGATCAACATCTGTAGCATCGCAGCGCTCCGTTCGGCGTCGCCCATCATGTTCAGAATATTCGTATTGTTCGACAATAAACGCGCCAGAACGCCGGTTATGAACGGCGCTGCCATCGAGGTGCCCGAATTGAACCACCATTCGCCGTCCGGAAAGGTCGACACGATTGCATGTCCGGGCGCCGTGAACCGAACTTGCGGGCCGAAATTCGAGAACCGCGCCAGAAAGATCGACTGCTCCGTGGAAGCCCGATCGACCGAGACGAAACGAAGTAGATCGACGGTTTTCGGGAAAGCGCCCTCCTGCCCGATCGCCGTGACCGCGATGCAACGCGGCAGCGCTGCGGGAAAGCTCACCGGATTGCCAAATCCATTGCCCGCGGCCGCAATGCAGATCACTCCCTGTTCCCAGGCATCGGCGATGGCATCGCGGACACCGTCATCGCGGAGTGCCGATCCCTCCAGACTGAGGTTGATGATGGGGCAGCCATCGTCGATCGCAGCCCGAATCGAGTCGATGATGACCGAATTCTCGGCTGCCTTTCGCCCCGTCGGGTTGTCCGGAAACACCCGATAGCAAAAGAGCTTCGCGCGAGGCGCGACGCCGGCCGGGCCATTGAATCCGGGCTGGGCCGCAATGATTCCTGCAACATGGGTCCCATGTGCAGCCGCCTCGCGTTCTCCCGCGCCCCAGTCCACGGGCCGGCCCGCCGAGGGATCGGCGCCGGGTATCAGACAACGCAAGAGGGCGATGGGGTCTTGCAGGGCTGGATGAGCCGTATCGACGCCCGTGTCCAGAATGCCTATTTGCACGCCGTCGCCGCTGGCGCCGCTATCGATAGCAGCGAGCGCGCGCTGCTTGGCGTCATCCGCGAAGACCGTGCCGTCGGGCCGCGACGCATTCTCCGCAGCAGGCTTGCTCGCGATCGTCGCGCCTCGACGGCCATAGCCGGGGACATGGTAGTGGGTGATTGGCACCACCCGGATTTCCGGGTTGCTCGCCTCGAAGGCTAATCGTGCCGTGGGGGTCATCGAGACAACGGCAGGACCATCCGCGAACCGTTGCGAGAGGACCTTGAAATCGTTCTCACCGATAAAGCGCGTGATCCGGCGCGGCGTCGGCGGCGACGCGATATCGCTGCCTTCTTGCGAGGAATCGTCGACGTCGACAAACTTCACTGGGCCGAAGCGGCCGACCTTTGCCTCCATCTCCCGTGCCAGAACGGTTCCGGACATATCCTTGAAGGCCGCTGCCTCCATCGCGTAACCAGCAATCCCTCTGCTGGGAAGCACGACGAACCGCCGTCTGCGTTCAGTGCGAGTTGCCATAGCTCTCCCCGACCTGACGAAGTCCAACTCCGGTTAACCTTGGTCGACATTGCGCGCGGCACTTGATCGTGGCAATCGGTTGATCGGCTATTCGCGAAGCTCGGAGTGGAGTGGCGCCAGAACTCGTTGCGTGGTCAAAATTGAGAGAGAGGCGGCCCCTTGAGACAATCGGCCCGCCTAATGAGGCCGGCAAGCCCGTCGACGTCTCGTTCTCACGGTCTGCGAATCCAAATTCTTGGAATCGTTTTTGGCCGTCGATCGGACCGGTTGGATCCTGCACCAGCACAGAAAGGCTCCAAAATTCGAGATCGTTCCGCTAGCCACGCCGAAAGGCACTTACGAGTTCGATAACCGAAGCGTCGCTTTGTTTCCGCATAGAGAGGCGCAGCTAAGCTACGTCCCTTTCGACCGGGTCCCACCAAAGTTCCTGGATCGGCTGAATAACGGGTCCCGTGCCGCCGGCGGCGATGGCCGCTCCCGTGCCGTCGTCTATTTTATGGATGGTAAGGGCTGGGCCTGGGGCAAGATCGCCGCCGGCGGCACCATGGTCATGCTGCCCGTCCTCATCTTCTCTTTCATCGTCCGCAAATTCCTGATCCAGGGCATGGCCGCCGGGGTTGTGAAGGGGTAGCCTTCCATAAATGCGGGCAGGGCCGGAACCTCGGCTGGTGCGGTAGTCGGGTCTGATAGCCGGGTCTGATAGCCGGGTCTGATAGGCGAATCGGTGATTGCGGCCGCCTCACCAGCTCAGCATCGGCCTTTCTTGGCCTGGCCCGGCGGGCAGAACTTGCCCTGACTGCCGCTGCTGCCGACTTCGACGCCCGGCACGTCGACTTCAAGCTTGGGCGGCGTGACCCGCGCGGTGCAAGCTGAGAAAACGATCACCAACATCACGGCGAAAAAACAGCGGATCATGGAGCATCCTCATCGGGCGACGACTAACCATGATCCTAAAGACCGAAGGTGAATGAACCGTTAGCGAAGTCCGTTTCGGTGAACTCGGGGGTTCATTCGGCGCGCGACCGATCAGCCGGGCAATCCTGCCGCCTTTAGGTCACGGCCGACGCGGTCGCGCAAGGCTCGATCCCGATAGTACTCGCTGGCAAGGAAAGTGCGGGTGCGGAAGGCCGGATCGATACGCAGGACTTCCGATACGGCGCATTCCAGGGCCCCGCGATCCGTCAGATGCCGCAACGCAGCGGCGCGGTAGGCGGCGGCGCGGCGGGTGAGGTGGTTCAGTTGGCCGACGACACGGTCGGTTTCCTCATAGCGTTCGAGCACGTAATTCGCCACGGCCTCCAGTTCGCGACAATAATCCGGCAAGAACGGGTCAAGCATCCGGGCGCGTTTCTGGAACTCGAGCGCCTTTTCGCCGTCGCCCAGGAAATTGTACAGCTCGCCGACCTGGCCGACGATGTAGGCATGGTTTGGATTGAGCGCAATCGCGCGTAGAAAGTGATACTCCGCCTTGTCGTAGTTTCTGGAATGGAGGTGGAGCGAGCCGACAATGCGGTGCGTTTCGGCCTCGTTGTCGTCAAGCTCCAAGGCAAGCCTCGCACTGGCGACCGAATCACCCCACCAGCTCGGGTCATTGTCCCATTCGCCCAAGTTCGCGCGGGCGCAAGCGCGCCATGCATGAGCGCGGCCCCATAGAGGATCCTTTTCCACCGCTTTTTCGAACCATTGCAACGCGCTCTGGGCATATTCCCGTGTCACGCCGCCTGCGCGATGGAACTCCAGACCATGGACCAGACAATCGTAGGCACCCATATCGACTGGGCGTTTCCTGCGCGCCGCCGCGGCGGCAGAAACTTCGATGCGGCCAAATACCGTCGACACGATACGCGCGACGATCTGATCCTGAACGTCGAACACTTCATCGAGGGCGCAATCGAAGCGGTCGCTCCAGACATGGTCGCCGGTCTCGGTGCCGATCAACTGCGCGGTAATCCTCATGCGGCTGCCCAATCTGCGCACGCTGCCCGCGAGGCAATAGCGAACGCCGAGTTCGGCGCCGACCATTCGCGGATCGACGTGGCGGTCCAGATAGGCGAGGCTGGCATTGCGGGAGACGACGGACATGTTGGTAAAGCGCGAAAGCTCGGTGATGATGTCTTCGCAGAAACCGGTCGCGAAATATTGCTGTTCGGGATCTTCGCTGATGTTGGCGAAGGGCAGCACGACGATCGAAGCCTTGTTCGAGGGCGGGGCCTGAGGTGTTACGGCTCGTTGCGGCGTTCCGGAAATGAACGAGTGGTTGGCCATGTCGTCGCGCACCCGATAGAGGCGTATCGGCTCCGAAATGTTCTTCAGGCTGTACTCGCCGAGATCGATGAAGGTGAGCTGAGCCGTGCGTTTGACCTGCTGGAAAACGGTGTCGCTCAGGGTCACCGACCCGGCCTCCGCGACCTTCTCGATCCGCGAGGCGATGTTGACGCCGTCGCCCAAGAGATCGTCTTCCTCGACCACCACGTCGGCTAGATGAATCCCGATTCTGAGATCGAGACAGGGCTTGTTCTGGCGTTGCAACGCGGCGAGGTCGCGCTGGATCTCGAACCCGCATCGCACCGCCTGCACAGGGCTAGGGAACTCGGCGAGGAAGCCGTCCCCGGCCGTCGAGAACAGACGACCGCCGGCGCCCTCGAGCCTCGTCTGCAGAATGGACCGCAACTCACCAAGAAGCGCCAGTGTATCCGTTTCGGCACGGCCAATCCGCGCCGAGTAGTCGACGACATCGGCAGCCAGGATTGTTGCCAGACGCCGTTGCACGGTCACTCCTCTGGTATGTCAATGACGAGAATCATCATAGCTCATATCTTTGCACATCTGCCATAGGCAGCGGGAGGTTCGGCCTTCGCTGTCGATGAAGCTGACGATGCGGTTGGCCCTATTGCCTGCCGTGGAAACACCGTGCCGGGCTTGTCAAAATTGTGCGGCGGCCAGGCACGCCACAATTGCGAACGCTGCTGAGGACACGGCTGCTACTGTCCTGGCAGCTATAGGCGATATCAGGGGCGAACAAGCGACATTCGATGTTCCTTTGTGGCGCGGTGCGCAACCTGCCGCCGAAGAAAGCAATCCCGGGAGCGGGCCCGATAGCAAGCCAATCGAACTCGTCATGGGGGATTGCAAGACGTCGGCCGCAGTAACGGAAGCCGAGGCCATGCTCGAGGCCGAGCCCGCCAATGCCGCCTGGTTCAGGTTTCCTCGTTGGGATTGGTGCAGCCGACAGCACCGGAAGCGGCAACGATTAGGAAAATGCCTGGGATTGTCCTCCCGGCATCGACGGGGTGGTCTTCAACGCTCATACCTATATTGCGAGGATAACACGAGGCCCGCACGCGTCCCTCTCAATGGGTCGTGGCCGGCTCAGGAGCGGACGCTAGACCGGCGATGGCGTCCCAAGAAACGCTGCGAGAGCGTCGGTCAGACGGTCGAGATCCGCCTTCGATCCAATTTCTGACCCGTGTCGTCGGCCGAACCGATCCCTCGATGACAAACTTTACGCTCCAGATCCTGGGCGTGGCCTGCATCTTGAGCCTGGCGGCACCGCTCTTCGCGGAACCCATCGCCCTCCGGCATCTGCCGGCATTCGTGATCGTTGCGCTCTTGAGCGCCATCGGCCATTTCTGCCTCATCATGGCGCTCAGCCTGGCCCCCGCTGCCGTAATCCAGCCCTTCACTTATCTCGTGATCATCTACGCCTTCATGATCGGCTACGTAGCCCTTGGCGAAATCCCTGGCCCCGCCACGATCATCGGGGGTCTTATCATCGCCGGTGCTGGAATTTTCGCCCTTCGCCACGAACACCGGCGGAGCAGTGTTCGCTTGAAAGAGTAGGGCTTCATGAGGGTGCGCAGCCGCACCCTCAAACTCCCGGCGGGACTTTGCGATTGTGGGGTTCGGGCATTTGCGTGGCGCTGCTGTTCAGATGGAAACCGCTGGCCTGGCCGCGAGTGTCGAGCCGTCGACGGCGGCTTCGTTCGCTTTGACCTTTTGGAACAGGAAATTGACCGGGACGACCGCGGCGAACAGCAGGATGCCGAACAGGATGGGGGCGAAGGGTCGACTGGTGGTTTCGTAGATCCAGCCGGAGAGAAGCGGGCCTGTCGCCATGAATGCGTAATAGACGGTGAAGAAGAGGCCCATGCCGAGTGCGCGCCTGTCCGGCCGCATGGCTTTGCCGGAAAGCGCTATGATCACGCCGGCCGGTGCCATGCCGACAAGCCCGAACAGAAGGCTCGCCAAGAGACCGCCGCCGTTGACGGTGAGCAAAGCCAGGGCAGCGGCGGCACCGATCATGCAAAGAGTGAGCACGATATCGGGACGGCCGGTGCGATCGACGATCTGGCCGCAAACGACGCCCGAGACGATCATGATCCAGCTGCCGACGCTGACGATCGCCGCCGCCTTGAAGGCAGTTTGACCTTGGGCCTCGAGCATTAGGGGCGCAAAGGCGAGATAAGTTACATAGCCAGCGTTGAAAACGCCCCAGGCGACACCGGCAAGCAGAATGAGTTTCAGCTCGTGACCGCTGAGACCGATGCCCCGCGAGACTTTGACGGCGTCGGTCGGGGCGGGGGGCCGATAGAGTAGCAACAGCGCCAGCGCCGCCAGGGCGCAATAGACCGAAGTCGTATAGAAGGGCCAGCGCCAGTTCGTGATTCCGGCCAACCATTCATGACCGATTTGTCCCATGGCGATGCCGAAGGGCCAACTCATCACCAACACACTCATCGCCGTAGCGATTTCCCGGCCGGCGAACCATTCGGTCGTCATCTTGGTGAAGTAGAGAGTTGAGAAGACAAACCCGGCACCCGCCAGGACCCGGCCGGCCCCGATCGTCCAGATATCGTCAGCCATCCCGGACACAACACTTCCAAACGCCATCGCGACCAGGCTGAAGACTGCAATCGCGCGGTCGGAAAAATAGCGGCCGGCAAAGCCAGCGGGCAGCGCCAGGAACAGGCCCGGAACCATGAAAACACCAATCAGCGCCCCAACTTCAGCGTAATCCAGACCTACGTCCTCGATCAGATCATCGCTTACCGACCCCAGGGTCTGGAACTGAAAACCCAACCCGATGCGGGCCAGAAACAGCAGCAAGAGCATGCGCCAACGCATCAGGCCCAGCCAAGCGCTCGCAACGCGTGGCCATCGTTCCAGACTTTGGTCATGTGGCGGATCAGGGCGCCATCGAAACCGATGACATAGACGTAGTCGGAGGCGACGACCTTGCCCAAGGGCGGTTTGGGCCCGCCTTCACCGCTGTGGGTCCCGTGGAAGACGGCCGCGGCGACGACGGTGCCTCGCTCGTCGTCGGTCGCGAACGCCTTGAGCTCATAGCGGCCGTCGGGAATAGGCCCGAGCAGGCACTGCATCCAGTTCGCATAGGCGGCAAGGCTGGTGATCTCGGCGAGCGTGTCGGCTTGACACGAAAAGGTCGCGTCGTCGTGACACCATGCCTTGCAGCCGTCCCAACCCTTGCCGGTTTCGCAGGCTTCGAAGAATTCTCGTGCGCTTCCGGAAATCGTCATGGTTCTTGTCCCCTCAATCGATTCGACAGCAAGCGTTCATCGAGAGTGGATGATAAGTCGGAAGCGGCCGGCGGCCTATCCGGCGGATGTAGTATTGTCTTGTTGCACCTGCAGTATTCTGCCTACTGCATTTGGCGGAGCCGCTGTCGACTGGGCATCCGACATGGCGATTATTGGTATCCACAATTTCAAGGTGACCGGTTGTTGCACGAGGACCTCTTAAGTCGGAGGGAGCTGGAGATCGCCCGGGCCTATGCGACCGGCGACACCTATCACCGGATCGCCGAGCGGCTCTGCATCGCCCCATCCACCGTGCGGACCCATCTGGCTGCGATCTACCGGAAAATGCGGGTATCCTCGAAGCTCGAGCTGCACCGGCTGCTGGAAGGCGATGGCCCACGACAAAAGAGTGGGGCCTCCCAGGCGGCGATCATCTCCGAACTCGCCCTCAGCCTCGAGGAAGCGATCCGCCGTGAACAGGCGCTGAGCGAGATTCTCAGGATCATCAGCGACTCGGGCGGCCAGCTAGACGAGGTTATCGCCGCGCTGCTCGGCTATGCGCTCGAGCTTTGTGACGCGGAGTTCGGCATTCTCTTCGAATTTGACGAGCGAAACGGTTTCCGGGTGACCTACAGCCGGGGTATTCCGCAGGCCTTCGAGGACTGGTTCGTGGAACAAGGGGATTTTCGAGCCGCACCGCAGACCGGTCTCGGACGAATGGCGGCCGGAAATGAGGTCGTGAACATTGTCGATGTCCGCGCCGAAGAGATCTATCGCGAAGGTGATCCTCTAAGATATGCGACGGCGGAATTGGGGGGTGCCCGATCATTCGTGGCAATTCCGATGCTCGCCGGCAAACGCCTTGTCGGGGCGTTCACGATCTACCGCCAAAGAGTACGGCCCTTCGACGAAAAGACCATGCGGCTGGCACGAATGTTCGCCGATCAGGGGGTGATTGCCATCGAAAACGCGCGCCTGATGAGCGAGCTTCGGGGGAAAAGGCGGCAGCCCGAGCATTATTGAGTGCACGTCCGGCTATCGCATGGCGACCGTTCGTTCCGGTAAGCGCTTCAGCGGGTGCTTTGTCGAGCTTCGCTGATGATGCTCCTTGTCGCCTCCAACAGCCTGTCGCAATCCTCGGAATGGCCGACGGAGATCCTGAGCCAATTTCTGATGCGGTGCTGGTTGAAGTGGCGGACGAGAATGCCGCGTGATCGAAGGTCCCGGAAAAGCTTCTCGGCCGGGACGCTCTCGTGGGATGCGAACAGGAAATTCGTTGCGGACGGTAGAACATTAAAGCCCTGAGATTTGAGGCTTTTCGCCGTTCTGTCGCGGTCGGCCATCACGCACGCCCGGGTCTTCTCAAACCAATCAAGATCGGTCCACGCGGCAAGCGCACCCTCGAGCGCGAGGCGTCCGACCGGATAGGAATTGAAGCTATCCTTGATGCGTTGGAGCGCTTCGATGAGGTGCGGCTGGGCCACGGCAAACCCCACCCGCAAGCTCGCCAGGCTCCGTGACTTCGAGAAGGTCTGCACGACAATCAGGTTCTCGTGGCGCGGCACGAGTTCGACCGCGCTGTCGGCACCAAAATCGACATAGGCTTCATCGACTATCACGACGACATCTCGGTTTTGCGTCAATATTTGCTCGATGCTCTCGAGGCGCATCATAACACCCGTCGGCGCATTGGGGTTGGCGATCACGATGCCGCCGCACGGGGCACCATAGTCCCGTGGGTCGCACTCGAACGCCTCGTTGAGTGCGACTTCGCGATACCGAAGCGAGTAGAGTTCGCACCAAGTCCTGTAGAAGCTGTAAGTCACGTCGGCGAACAGCACCGCCTCGCCGCCGCTGAAAAATGCATTGAAGGAATGCGCCAGAACTTCGTCGGAGCCGTTGCCCACGAAGATCTGGTCCACGTCCAGCTTGAGGGTGGATGCTATGCCGTGCCGGAGTGCGGCGGCACCAGGGTCGGGATAACGCCTCAGTCCATCGTCGGTAGCGGCACGGATTGCCTCCAACGCACGCGGCGATGGCCCGTAAGGATTCTCGTTCGTGTTGAGCTTGATGAATGCCTCAAGCTTTGGCTGCTCCCCCGGAGTATAGGGGACCAGTCGCTTGACCATCGGGCTCCAAAACCTGCTCATGCTTTATGTCTTAGTGCGCATGATCAGCAATTTCGATACCGCGCCGCAGTGTGTTTGCAGGGATCAGAATCCTTCCAGAACCAGCTTGCCGCGTGCTTTCCCGCTCTCGAGGATAGCGTGGGCACGTTTGAGGTTTTCGGCACTGATCGTCCCCAGGGTTTCGGTCGCCGTCGACTTGATCTTTCCGGCGTCCAGCATTGCGGCGACCTCGTTCAATATCTCGCCCTGGCGCGCCATGTCCGCTGTGCCGAACAGGGACCGGGTGAACATCAGCTCCCAATGGGTGGAGACGGCTTTCATCTTGAACGGCATTACATCGAGCGTCTCGGGATCGTCGATCAGGCCGAACCGCCCTTGCGGCGCGATCAGCTCGGCGATCTGGCCGATATAGGTGCCGGTGTGGTTGGTGGAAAACACGAAGCCTGGAGCGCCCATTCCGAGGGCTTCGATCTGTGCGGGCAGGGGCTTGTGATGATCGATGACGTGGTGCGCGCCCAATTCGGTGACCCAGGCTTGCGTTTCCTGGCGCGAGGCGCTCGCGATGACTGTCAAATCCGTCAGCGCCCGCAAAAGCTGGATCGCGATCGATCCGACTCCGCCTGAGCCGCCGATGATGACTACGGCAGGTGCTGCGCCCGGAACCGGATCGGTTACCTTGAGCCGGTCGAACAGCATCTCGTAGGCGGTAAGGGTGGTCAGCGGCAGTGCTGCGGCTCCAGCCGCCGAAGCTGTCTGCGGTTTGCGGCCGACGATGCGTTCGTCGACGAGGTGGAATTCGGCATTCGTTCCGGGGCGGTTGATGGCACCCGCATACCAGACCATGTCGCCCGGTGCGAACGCTGTCGCCTCTTCGCCTGTCGCAACGACCTCGCCGACGGCGTCCCAGCCCAGCACGGCGGGGCCGTTGCCTTCGGGCGGTCGTCGCATGCGGATCTTGTAGTCCACAGGATTGACCGAGACAGCCTGCACCCGGACCAAAAGATCACGGCCCTTCGGCTCGGGTTTCTCCATCTCGAAATCGATCAGGGCGTCATCGCGGTCAATGGAGCCGGTAGCGGTATAACCGATGGCTTTCATATTCTCTTTCGCGCTGCCCGAACGAGATCTTCTTTATCTTCGGCAGCATTGGTTGGTGCGAGAATGGTCAATGTCATGGCGTGAACTCCTTTCGACGTCCCGGGCCTCAGGGGCATATGACTGTGCAGAAAATTTCTCGCAAGGACGTACGTCTTGGGCAGATAAGCACGCAATGGATCCCGTTGGGCCGGGCTACACTACGGCGGCACCAGGGTTGGACCGCACGCCGAAAGGAATTCTATTGGGTCTTCCTGCAAATGGGAAGAGAGTCGCATTCTCCGAGAACGTATTCTTTGAGGCTCGAGACGAACGGATTGAGAAAGTCTGGTCGGTCATCCACAAGGACGCTATCGAATCTCAGCTTTTGGGCCAAGTCTATTGCTCCTCGGAACCCATCGGCGCCGGTCAAAACATCGCCTGCAAGGCTGGTCCCAAGGCTGTCCGAAAGAATAAAATTGCTTCCCGATATCGCGTGTGGGACCCTGAAGAGCAGACTTTGCTGCGGATATTAAGGGGGACAACCATGCCAAAAATTCTCATTACACACGAAGTCGACGACGTCGCACACTGGCTTGCGTCGCCCAAACGGAAAGAAGTCTTCGCCTCCGTGGCCAAGGATATTCGCACCTTCGTCAACCCCAACGACGCCAACAGTGTAGGGCTGACGATGGACATTTCCGACATGGCTGCGTTTGAGGCGGTCTTGAAGAGTGAGGCTGGTCAAGCCGCCGCGAAGTACGATGGTGTCCGCACCGACACCATCATTGTTCTTGTCGAAGGTTGACAGGAAGCTGCTGATCCTATCATCCGTGAGACGGCCGGGTCCCGGGCCGGGCTCGGCCGATCTGGCGAGGCCTTTATGCTCGTGAAATAGTCCTATAAAAGCCAGATTAAGATATCGGCCGCGACAGCCGCGGCATGCCTCACGCTTTGCATTAGTCACTACAATAGGCTAGTTGATGATAAGACTGACCTCGATCAGCATTTTTGTGCTTGCCGTCGCTCTTGGACCGAGTTGGGCTGATGTCTCGCAAGAGACGATCGACGCGCTCGGCACGCCCGACAGCGTCGAGACATCGATCGGAACGCTGGACTTCAAGGACGGCGCGCCCAGCGCCGAGACCGCGCAGAAGGTTTTCGACGCGCTCGACTTCGCCCGCGCGCTGAACGTCTATAACAACAGCTTCCGCGGCGCGTCCGCCCTGGGGTTCCACAAGGGCTTCCAGAGCATCGGTGCGGACTACAACGACGTCGCCATCACGTCTGAGCTGCTCGATTCGGCCTCGCTGTTCCTGACCGGGAACTCCGACACCGTCTATTACATCTCCGTCATCGACCTCTCCAACGGGCCGATGGTCATCGAACAGCCCTCCGACGCCGTGGGCACCATCAACGACATGTGGTTCTCGTGGATCATCGACATCGGCAAGCCGGGACCGGATCGTGGCCGGGGCGGCAAGTACCTGATCGTCGGGCATGATTACGACGGCCCGCTGCCCGAGGGCGGCTACTTCGTCGCGCACTCCAAGACCAACCGGGTCCTCTACGCCTCGCGCGCCTACCTGGTGGACAACGATCCCAAGCCGGCGGTCGAGAACATCAAGGCCAACATGAAGATCTACCCCTATACAGAGGGCGGTTTCGGCACCAGCATCGCCGAGGCGCTGACCGGCGCGGTCCGCCTCGGGGAAGACCCGGCGGTCCCGGAGATGAAGTTCGTCGAGTTCAGCGGTGTGTCGATGAACACCATCCCGCCCAGCGATATCGGCTTCTACGAATGGATCAACGAGAACGTCCAGGCCGAGCCCGCGACCAGCTATGACGTGGAACTCGCCGGCCAGCTCGCCGCCATCGGCATCGTCAAGGGCAAGGAATTCGCCCCCGACGAACGGATGAAGAAGATCCTGTCTGACGCCGCCGCCGTCGGCCTGGCGGCCGGCCGGGTGCTGAACTGGCGTCCCTATTCGGAACACCCGGACTGGGCCTATTACGACGGGTCGATGTGGGGGAGCATGCTCTGGGAGGGCGGCGCCTACTTCGAAACGCCGCCGCCCGCATTCGAGGACGGCGTTTTCAAGCCGTTCCCGCCCACCGGCGCCCGCACCCTCGATTCGCGCATCGCCTTCTACTACGGCTACACGCTCGACAGCCCCGCCATGATCATGAACATCCCCCGCGTGGGCTCGCAGTATCTGATGGCCTTCCTCGATCCCGCGGGCGACGTGTTCGACGGCGCGAAGACCTACAAGGTGACGCTGCCCAAGGATATCCCGGCCGAGGCGTTCTGGTCGTTGACCGTCTACGACAACCAGACCCGCTCGATGCTGCCGACGCCGCAGAAATACCCGCGCGCCGGCAGCCAGAGCTACCCCTCGCCGGCGGCGACGATCGCCGAGGACGGCTCAACCACCGTCTGGTTCGCGCCCGAGCAGCCCGACGGCGTGGATCGCGGCAACTGGGTTCAGACCGACCCGGAAAAGGGCTGGTTCACCATCCTCCGCCTCTACAGCCCGCTGCCGAGCTTCTTCGACAAGTCCTGGCAGCCCAGCGAAATCGAACTGGTCGAATAATCCAGAAAGGCGCACTCTTTGGCAGGAGCGCGCCTTTCCAGACCGCATACGAGATGGCTAAGCCTGGTTCTTTCCGCTAGGCAGGCGGAATGGAATCCGAACGCACGATCCGCCGTCTCGCCGCCGTCTTTGTCGCGGATGTCGTCGGCTATTCGCGCCTGATGGGCGAGGACGAAGTCGGTGCGTTGGCGGCCTTGAACCTGTACCGGGAGACAGAGTTCAACCCGGCCGTGGCACGGCATAATGGCCGGATCGTCAAATTGATGGGCGATGGAACCCTCGTCGAGTTCGCGAGTGTTTTCGATGCCGTCGATTGCGCCGTGGCCATTCAAAAGGCAGCATTGGGATCGGAAAAGGGACCGGCGGTGACGTTGCGGATCGGCGTCAATCTGGGTGACATCATCATTCAGGGCGATGACATCTACGGCGACGGCGTCAACATCGCCGCACGGCTCGAGCCACAGGCGAAGCCCGGCGGCGTCTGCATCTCGTCGGTCGTGAACGAGAGCGTCCGCGGCCGTCCGGACACAGCGTTCGTCGACGGCGGCGAGGTTACGGTCAAGAACATCGTCCGGCCGATCCGGGTCTGGCACTGGCATCCGGAGGACGCCGCCCGGTCGGGGTTTCCGGCCGGTCCCGCCACCCCACCACGTCAAGCCGAACGCAAGCCCGACATTGCGTCGATCGCTGTCCTGCCGTTCAACAACATGTCGGGCGACGCCGATCAGGAATATTTCTCCGACGGTATCAGCGAGGACATCATCACGGATCTCTCCAAGGTGCCCGGCCTTCTTGTGATCGCCCGCAATTCCAGCTTCGCCTACAAGGGCAAGGCGGTCGATCTGCGTGCAGTCGGGCGGGAACTGGGCGTCGGGCACGTTCTCGAGGGTAGCGTCCGGCGTGCGGGCGACCGGGTGCGGATCACTGCCCAGTTGATCGACGCCCTGACCGGCGGCCATCTCTGGGCTGACCGCTTCGACCGCAACCTCACCGATATTTTCGCCGTTCAAGACGAGGTCACGCTCGAGATCGTCGATGCGTTGAAGATCAAGCTGAGCCCTGCGGAAAAGGCCAACATCGCGAGCATGGGCACGACGAACATGGAGGCGCATGACAATTTCCTGCGGATGAGGGATCTCATCCTTTCGCCGGGGTTAACCCCGGCAGGTTGGAAACGCGCCATGGAGCATGGTCGACGCGCCGTCGAACTGGATCCGACTTACGTGCAGGCCCTTGGTCTATGGTCGACCTTCCAATGGCTGGATTTTCATAACGGCTGGTCGGGCGATACGCCTGAGGTCGTGGCGGCTAAAGCGAACACACTGGCAGACCGGGCCATGGCGATCGATCCGCACGATCCGTTCGCCAATAATGCAGTCGCGGTCGCGGCTCGGTTTGAGCCGGACTACGATCGGGCCGCTGCCGCCATCGAGCGAACGCTGTCAATCATCCCGGATTATGGTCTAGGCTTGTTTTCGCGAGCCGATATCGCGATTGGCGCCGGCCGACCCGAAGATGCCGTTCCCGATCTCGAGCGCGCCATCCGTCTTGATCCCGCCTGGTCGCATCAGTACCTGCAGTTCCTCGGCCAGGCGCATTTCCTGCAGGGCCACTACGAAACCGCGGCGCTGATGTTCCGCGAGCGGCTGCACCTGGCGAAGGATACCGATATCGGTCGCGCCTGGCTTGCCGCATCGCTGGGCCACCTCGGCGAGATTGCCGAAGCGCGTCAGACCTGGGCCGATCTCTTGAAGATCAATCCAGATTTTTCGATAGCACCCCGCCTCGCGCGGTTTCTCTATGCGCGGCCGGCCGATCCCGACAACGTCATGGCCGGCCTCGCCAAGGCCGGACTGCCCGCACCTTCCTGACGTTTCCGCGACCCTCTCGGGTCGTCCGGAAATTGGCCGTCGCCAAGGAGCGCCGGCCCCGTCAGACGCACCGTTAGCGGTAGCTCTTCATAAGGTATTGGAAAGCGCCATGCTCGTGATCCCGCTTGTAGAAGGCGTGGTCCCGGTGCAGGCGTTCGAGCGCGCCCTCGGCGACGTCGAGCACGTCCTCGATGAAGAGCGCTACCGGCGTCAACGCATCGAGGATGTGCGGTTCGATTTCGTAGTCGAGCTTGCCTAAATCGTCGGAGCGGGCGTGCGCCTGCGCCAGGGCTCGCCCGCAGACTTGTGCATATTCCCGCCAGGTATCCTTGGAGAGATCGTCGAGATCGATGTCGTCGCGGAACGGCGCACGCTCGCGCGACATGAAGCTGGTGTCGTCGAGCTTGACCTCGCCATAGAAGACGTCGCCGTGGGCGAGATGCACGGATTGGCCGTGCGCAATGCGGTCGCCCCCGCTGCCGGCGTCGAACTCACCATTGGGAACGAGGCCTTCGAGCGCGGAGCGCCGCGCCTGCTTGAACTCGACGATCAGGTCGTCGCTCGCGTCCTGAGCCGGGCCCTCGAGGAGCACGTAATAGCGCGGCAGGCCGAGCGAGGCGGTACCCTGGCCGTGACGGATGGCCACGTCCTTTACCTTCAGCGTTCCGATCCGACCCTCGGGTCGGATCTTGTTGCGCTTGGCGAGGCCGTCGATCGCATCCTGGAATGCCTCGATTCGGTGCGTGATCGGCGTAAACTCCTCGTTCGCCCGAAAGCTGCGGCCCGTCTCGTTCAGATAGCGCTTGCGCAGCCACTTCTCGCGGGACTTCGCGGCTTTGCTGAAGAGTCGGCGGATGACCTTGGGGCTGTTGTCGGGGCGAAGCTGCTCGCCCGACTCCGTGCCATGGCGGGCGTAGTACTCCATGCCCGAGATATAGCCTTCGATGAAGTCGCGGGCGATACGGCGCTGGTGTTTGGCGCCAAGACCGCCTTGCTCGTCGACCGCGAGCATGAAGCCTGCAGCACCGCGCTTGAGATCCCAGGTGAACGGTCCGTAGCAGCTATCGTCGAAGTCGTTGACGCCGAAGATCGGGACGTTGTCGGCGTTCGGCATCACCCCGAAATTCCCCGGATGCACGTCGCCGAGGAGCAGCACGGTGGGCATGCGCCGATCCTCGCCGGCCATGTCGCGATGAAAGAGCAGCGAGGTGCCGCGGAAGAACGAGAAGGGCGAGCCGGCAAGCTCCGCGAATTTCTCCTCGGCACCCTGCGCCTTCTCGTCGATCCGCACGGCATGGTCCTCGATGATCGTCTCGCGCACATGGATCCGCCGGGCGTGGCCCGTCAGCTGGTCCGGGCGCATCACGCAGAGGCCGTCGCCGTACTGTTGAGCCAGCGTGCGGAAAGCCTCGACACGATCGTTGTGCGTGGTCTCGGGAACGATCCCGTCCTCCTTCGCGGCACGGGTTTTCGTCTGTTTTGCCATGGATCGCCTTTCTCCGTGTC
>JBGSYN010000061.1:0-27113 GCA_041750975.1 Geminicoccaceae bacterium
CTTCGACCATGAAATAGGCGATCGCGCCGACACTGGCGAAGACGCCGATCACCGCGCGCCCGATGGGTCTGAGAGGATTGATCATGCCGCGGGGATATAATGGCGTTTCAGCCGCGTGCCTAGGCGTGTCAGTATCTCGTAGGGAATGGTGCCCGCCGCGGCCGCCCATCGGTCGATACCGCAATCGCCATGGATTACCGGCACCCAATCCCCCGGCCGGAGCCTGCCCGCTGGCAGATTTGTGATGTCGAGCGACAGGAGGTCCATCGAGATGCGTCCGGCGATCGGCAAGTTCTCCCCGTCGAGCTCGACATGGCCGACATTGCTTGCGGCTCGTAGCATCCCATCGGCATAGCCGAGACCAATGGTAGCAAGGCGCATGCCGGGCCGCAGCGCAAAGGTGGCACCGTAACCTGTGCTGCCCTTCCGGTCGATTTCATGAACCTGCAGCACGGGTGCCATCAGCCGAATCACCGGCTGGAGCGGGCTTGGCGCCGAAGGCACTGGATTGCCGCCGTAGAGGGCGATGCCCGGACGGCACAGATCGAAATGAAACCTTGGGCCGAGCATGATGCCCGCGGAATTGGCGAGGCTTAAAGGTACGCCTTTGACCGCCCGGCCGATCGTTTCAAAGCGCATGAGTTGCAATGCGTTAAGCTCGTGATCGGATGTATCGGCACAGGCGAGATGGCTCATCACATAGCGAAGCTCGAACCGCCGCAAGGAGTCGAAATGCTCGACCTCGATCAAGGATGCGGGCAGGCCCAGTCGTGCCATGCCGGTATCGAAGTGAAGTGCGGCCTCGAGCTTGCGGTCCTGTCTGGAGGCCTCGCCGGCCCAGGCTTCGAGATCGCCCGGATGGTTCAGGACCGGAATGAGGCCATTTTCCTGGAATTCTTCCGGGTCAATGCCAGCGATGCCGTCAAGCACGAAAATGTCGTGGCCAGAAAATTCCTGCCGCAGTTCCAGACCTTCCTCGAACCGGCTGACGAAAAAGCGCCTGCATCCCGCCAGGGCCAACGCGCGAGCTATCGCAACCGCGCCGAGTCCGTAGCCGTTGGCCTTGACGACAGCGGCCATCTCCGCGCCTGGTGCCACTTCTCGCAACCGACCGTAATTGGTTCTGACGGCATCGAGGTCGATTTCGAGGTGCGCCTGGATGCGGCTCAACTCAGGGCTGGCCCAGGATAATGTCAGGAATACTCGATATATTCAGGGTTGCGAAACCGTCCATAGCTCGGGTCGAACTGTAGTTTGACCGTGCCGATCGGGCCGTTGCGCTGCTTGGCGATGATCACATCCGCCTTGTTCTTGCTTCGCTCAAAATTTGTGCGCCATGCTTCGTAACGTTCTGCATAGCGCTCATTATTTTCATCGGGTCGCTGCTTCGGCTCGGAACGCTCTTGATAGTAATCGTCGCGATAGACGAACATCACGACATCGGCATCCTGCTCGATTGATCCCGATTCGCGCAAATCGGAAAGCATCGGTCGCTTGTCCTCTCGGCTCTCGACTGCTCTTGAAAGCTGGGAAAGAGCCAGCACTGGAACATCAAGCTCCTTCGCGATTGCCTTTAATCCTTGTGATATTTCGCCGATCTCCTGAACTCGATTCGCAAAATTTGTTGCTGTTCCTCGGAGGAGTTGCAGATAGTCCACCACAAGTAGAGACACGCCTTCAGTTCGTTTTAGACGTCGAGCTCGCGATCTTAGAGCGGCGATAGAAAGTGCTGGCGTGTCATCAATGAATAAGGGCTTCTTCGATAAGTCCTGACTGGCCATAATGATTTTTTGGAAGTAGCTGTCAGGAAATTGTCCGCGACGGAGTTCATCGGACGGTATCTGGGATTCAGCGGACAGTAAGCGCATCGCGAGCTGCTCAGACGACATTTCAAGTGAAAACACCCCCACAGCATTTTGCTCGTGCTTTCGGTTGTCATCCTGGCGGTGGTCTGTCGGCAAAGATGCAGCGTTGGACGCCATCGTTATTGCCAGCGCCGTCTTGCCCATGCTTGGACGTCCAGCAAGAATGATTAGGTCCGACCTCTGCAACCCGCCGAGCTTCTCATCCAAGCCACTCAATCCGGTTGGAACGCCAGTTATATGTGCCGGCGTATGAAAAGCTGATTCAATTGTATTGATAGTACGCGCAAGAATATCCGGAAAGCGCTTGAAACTGCCCCGGACATCGCCCTCCTCGGCGAGACGGAACAATTCCTGTTCGGCATGCTCGATCTGTTGCGTACCGCTATCCTGGGTTGTCGGCGCATAGGCGCGATTGACGACCTCCTCGCCGACCCTGATCAGTTCCCGCCGCAACGCCAGATCATGAACCGCTCTGGCGTATTGCTCGGCATTGATGATCGTCTCGGCGGCCCGCGCCATTCTGAAAAGGTAGCGGGCGCCGTCGAGTTCGCGCAGCGTCGGATCGGTATCGAACAGATGAAACAGGGTCTTCTCATCCGCCAACTGGCCGCCGGCGATACGTTTGGCACAGGCCTCATAGATCCGGGCATGGACCGGCTCATGGAAATGCTCGGCGCGGAGGAATTCGCTGACCCGATGATAGATCTCGTTGTTGACGAGAATGGCGCCGAGCAGCGCCTGCTCGACTTCGATATTGTTCGGTTGGGCGCGCAGGCTGCCCGGCGGTAGCCCGGCCTCGGCAAGGCCGATCAATTGTCTTTCGCTCATGAATCGATCTTAGCAGGCATCGCCCAAGATGCGAGGCAAACAATCGCAATGGTTGTGGACGAATCGGTGGATCAATCGCGGAAAAGGCAAATGCGCCTGTGGAAACGTGACGCAACTCCCGACGTCATAAGGAATTACGCTGACGCACAATTATTTCGAATGCAGCACCCGCGAGCATTCAACAAGTTGCTGTCTGGAAACCCGCAGGCAAGCATTCCATCAGAACAATTGGTGCCACCAATCAGGCTTGGGGTACGCCGACGTAGGCATGCTTGCGGCTCAAAAACAAGATCGGTCGCTTGCTCCGGGAACCGCCAGAGCCTTACGAATGATGGCGGTTCCCTGACATCGGAGATTTCCTAACTCCACGACATCGATTGAGGCGATGCAACGAAAGGGCTTCGTTTGTGTCAATTCTCAGCGACTTGGCTCATTCAGTGTATCCGTGACGCGATACAGAGAGGAAGATTCTCGAGCTAATTTCCACGCCGATCGGCGCCCTGAGCTAGGCAGCGCAAAGATCGAAAAGCTCGGCCATGGTTTCGGGGTTCCGAGCGAGTTCCTGATACTCCTTGCACAGGTCGCTTCGCGCCTTGCTCGAATAGGCTTTTCGTGTGCCTTTCGTGGCAACGGCATTTTCGGCCGCATCGATTGCTGCCTGCAGGCTGACATAGTGTTGGGCTGAAAATTCGGCGGTCATGCAAAGCGCCATCAGACGACGGTGGTCTTCGTGATAGAGCATTCGGCGGGCGTGTTTGACGTCGACCCCCGCCAGGATCGACATCGCCACTTCGAGACTGGCGATGTCGCCCGCGCGCAGAAACCAGAGCACGCGGTCATGAGTGAGTTCACCCGCCTCATACTGCTCGCGCATATAGCGGCGAAGTCTCGTCTCATCGGAGTCTCGCGTTACCCGGATGATCGTGGCGTTCTGGGTCGCCGTCTTCATCAGGTCTTTGGCCGTAGCCGCATCGATGCCACGCTCGCGAATCAGGCTCGACTCAATGGTCTTGCCGATCGTGGCAGTCAGCCGCTCCACGACATTCCCCGGGAGATCCATGCGCTTGACCAGTCGCTCCTGGACTTCCTTATCATGGCCATAATCATCGAGAACTCTCTGATAGGTCTTGTCGGAGATTTTGGCGGTGTCATTCTCGAGCAGCCGCGCTACGACCGGCCGATGGCCGGTATTGACCAGGGCCTCCGAGACGTTTTCGCTGACATTATCTCGTGCCGCGACCGCCAATGAGTACTGGATGGCACTGGTTCGTACAATCTCGATCAGATCCTCGTCACCCAGAACGGGGCTCTCCTCGAGGATCGGGCGAGCGACGTCGATGTCGTCGCGGGCCAATGTCCTGGCCACTGCCAGCGGCAAGTTGGGGCTAGATGCCATGGCTTCCGCCAGTGAGCGGCGGACCTGCGCCTCGACATCCTTGACGAGAAAGCCGAAAATCTCGTTGACGAGATCGGTATGTCCGGTCTCGACCAATGTATCCGCCTGTTCGCCCAGTTTGCGGGCAACCAGGGCCCTCGCTTCCGCCGTCGGATCGGCACGCAGCATGGCGATATCGCTTTGCGACAGGCGATCTCCACCATTGCCTGGCACCTTCGCAGGCGATGCGGGCTTAATATCGGCGCGACGACGCCGTTGCTCCCTCGCCGGCTCGGCTGGCGCAACCGTCGCTGGCGGTTCTTCGAGTTTCGCTTTTTGAAAGCCGATGCGGGCCAGGAAATGATCCCACACACGCTTGATATGCCGCATGCTTGTCTCGCAAGATGAACTTTCGCCGAACGACAGCCCGAACTCTAGCCGATGAATCTTAATGTTCGCTTGAGATGCCCGACGAGGATCGGCACGCTGATGGACAATTCACCGGATCAGACGGGCAGCCATCTCGGAAACGCTGACTGAAGGCCGGCCGCTGCCTTGCGTGAATTCTTAGCGCACCGGCTCATTGACCCAAGCGTTTCCGACAATCGCAGCTTCATTGCGCCAAGCCATCGAGGAGATCCGCAAGCGCTTCAGGATCGCCGGCGAGCGCCTCGTATTGCGCACGAAGCCGGCTCAAGGCTTCGCCCGAATAGGCCTTTTGCCGGCCTCGGGTCGCGAGCACGTCCTCAGCGACATCGATCGCAAGATAGAGCTTAACAAAATGCGAGGTCGAGAATTCCGCGACGGCACAGAGCGCCATCAGATGTTTGCGATCTTCATGATAAAGCAGTCGCCGGACCCGTTTTGCGCTCACCGTGGCCATGATCGCCATCGCCGTCTCGAAACATGCGATATCGCCTGAATTCAGAATGCGCAGCACTTCCTGCTGATCGAGTTCACCTGCATCGAACCGCTCGCGCAAGTGACGGCGCAGGCTCTCTTCGTTGCAGTCCCGCGCCATCCGGGTGATCGTCGCGTTCTGGGTTGCGGTGCGAATAAGGTCCTTGGCGGTCGCCGCATCGGCACTGTTGCTCTTGACCAGTCGCGCCTCGATCGTCTGCCCGATCGAGGACGTCAGCCGGTCGACAAGCTCCTGCGGTAACTCAATGCGGCGCACTAGTCGTTCCCGAACCTCCGCATTGTCGCCGAAATCCTCGATGACGCGAGCGTAGGTGCTCTTGGAAATCGCCGCCTTCTGGTTCTCCAGAAGTCTCGCCACGACCGGCTGATGCCCCGTGTCGACAAGCGCTTCGGACAATTGCTCGCCGATATTCTCCCGGGCCGCGACCGCCAGAGAATATTGCATGGCGCTGGTGCGAACGATCCGGATGAGATCCTCATCGCGCAACACCGGGCTCGATTGCAGGATATGCCGGGCGATTTCGATCTGGTCATTGGCCAATTGATTGGCGACGGCTACCGGTAGATTGGGGCTCGTCGCCATCGCCTCGGCCAGTGACCGGCGCACCTCCGTCTCGACGTCCTTGACCAAGAGGCCGAGAATAGCCGCAACCAGCTTGGTGTGGCCCTCCTCGACGAGTTCGTCGGCCTGCTGGCCGAGCTTCCGCGCAACGAGCGCGCGCGCCTCCGCCGTCGGATCCGAGCAGAGGCTCGCCACATCGGCCTGGGTCAGACGCTGTCCATGCTCGAGGCTAGCGATCGACTGCGAAGGGGCACCCATGGCCGAGCGCCGCCGGCTGACGGCGCCCGGCATCTCATCGTCGCTTTTCTCACTAGCCAATGGCAGCTGCGGTGGACCATCCTTGCGTCCCGGGCGTCCGAGGAATCCGCCTAACATGATCTATGGTTCCGGTGCATTCACGCCTCGCGGCATCTGGTGAAGACTCACAAGAGACGCGCATTCTAACCGCCGTTTCTTAAAGATATCTTGAGGCTCGAACGCCCGGCGGCGATCGACTAGAATTCAGACATGACAGCCACCGCAGACATTACTCGAGGGACCAGTCGGCTGCTGGTCGATCTGGGTTTTGCCCCCTTATGCGAGGTCCCGCTCAAGAATGGCCGTCGTCTCGATATCCTGGCGATCGGCCCCAAAAGCGAACTCGTGGCGGTCGAAGTGAAGTCCTCTCGTCAGGATTTTCTTTCCGACTGCAAATGGCAAGACTATCTGGAATTCTGCGATCGGTTCTATTTCGCTGTCACGAACGGCTTCCCGCTCGACATTCTGCCGGAGGAAGAAGGCCTGATCATCGCCGACCGCTTCGGGGCGGAGATCGCGCGGCCGTCAAATGTCCGCACCGTTCCGGCGGCGCGGCGCCGGGCGATGCTCCTCAAGGTCGCGCGTCTCGCAGCCCTTCGGATCTGTACGGTGCTCGATCCCCGACCCGAACAGGATCTACGGCTCTAATCCGGCTCGTCGAGCCACTCCTCGATCAGGAAACGCGCAATGCTGTCGGCTCGTGGCAGCTTGAAAGGACGCAGCACATCGTCCCTCATGAGATCCTTATCGACCCAAAGCGCATCCTCGATCTCCTCAGGATCGAGCTTAAGATCTTCATTCAACGCCTTGGCACGAAAGCCCAACATTAGGGATTGTGGAAACGGCCAGGGCTGTGAGGAACGATAGGAGAGGTTCGCGATCCGCACGCCCACTTCCTCATGCACCTCGCGCCTCAAGGTCATCTCGAGCGATTCGCCCGGTTCGACGAATCCTGCCAGCGTCGAATACATGCCTTCGAGAAAACGCGGCGAACGCGCCATCAAACACCGCCGGCCCGAGAGCACGAGTACGATCACGGCCGGATCCGTCCGCGGGAATACCTGCCTTTCGCACACCGTGCAGATCCTTGCATGGCCGCCCTGGATGACCTTGGTAGGGCTGCCGCAATGACCGCAAAATCGATGGGTGGTGTGCCAATGAACCAGTGCCCGGGCATAAGCCAGCAATCCCGCTTCAGCCGCCGGCAGGTTGGGCCCGAACTGGCGCAAATCATCCTGATCGGCGTCATCCTCCTCATGTGCCAGGGCAAAGACTGCCGCACCATTTTCGAGCCCTAGAAAGATTGCCTCTTCGGGCAAAGGAACGCTGTGATCGGCGAGAACGGTGAGCACGGCCCGAGCCACGCCGTCATCGCTCCGGAAGCGAAATTTCAGGCTTGAGGATACGGCGATAACGCGCGTTTGAGGATCTTGTCGCCTTGCCGCGAGCCAGGCCTCGTCGCGGCGCCGCAGTGCCGCCCGGTCGAAACGTTCGTGAGCGTAAATATGGGGAGGTGCATTGAGTATGACTGGCATCGGCCATCCGCTAATTTGCGCCATTTCGGCTGCCGCGCCGCGTCGGAACGGCGACGCCTGCCAATGTTCTCGAATACAGTCTCTTGCGCAACTGTCACGGAAGCTCGATATTCCCTTCAGGAGGGCTGGCTGCGGACGGCGCTCTCGCCAAACCGGTCAGGTCCGGAAGGAAGCAGCCGTAACGAGTTTCGTGTCGGGTCGCAGACCAGACCTCCGCCTCAAGGCCCATCCGTCATCGGCCGATTTCGGTGAACTTCATTGTTTGATCGGGCAATGCGGCTCACCCCCATTCGTCGAGGGTTATGAACCAGAACTCCAACGCTGGCTCCTATCGCGTCCTGGCCCGTGCCTACAGGCCGACCAAGCTCTCCGAATTGATCGGGCAAGAGGCCTTGGTCCGCACCCTTACCAACGGCATCACCTCGGGCCGATTGGCGCACGCCTATCTGCTTTCAGGTATTCGCGGCATCGGAAAGACGACGACGGCCCGCATCATCGCCCGTGCGCTCAATTGCACCGGCGCCGACGGCAAGGGCGGACCGACGCCCGAACCCTGTGGCGTATGCCCTAGTTGCACGGCGATCGCCGAAGACCGCACCGTCGACGTGATCGAGATGGACGCGGCCTCCCATACCGGCAAGGGCGATGTCCTGGAACTGATGGAAGGTGTGCACTACGCGCCCGCAGCATCGCGCTACAAGGTCTATATTTTCGACGAAGTCCATATGTTGTCGGAGAAGGCCTGGAACGCGCTGCTCAAGACCATCGAAGAACCGCCGCCGCACGTGAAGTTCATTTTCGCGACCACAGAGATTCGCAAGGTACCGGTGACCGTGCTGTCGCGATGTCAGCGGTTCGAGTTGCGGCGCGTGCCAGCTGCGGAGTTGGCGCGGCATTTGTCCGCAATTGCCGAGCGTGAAGGCATTACCGTCGAACCTCGGGCATTGGGGCTGATCGCACAGTCGGGCGAAGGCTCGGTGCGCGACGCGCTTTCGCTGCTCGATCAAGCCATTGCCTTGAGCGAAGGGCCGATTTCCGCCGAATTGATCCAGGACATGCTGGGCCTCGGCGATCGCAACCGGCTGATCGATCTCTATGAAGCTGTTGCGGCAGGCGACGCCAAATCGGCGATTATCCAGTTTGGCAAGCTTTTCAACGATGGCGCCGATCCGATTACGGTCGTGAACGATCTGCTGGAACTGACCCATGTCCTCAGCCGCCGCCGGCTCGGAATCGAAACTGTCTCGAGCTTTACGGCGACGGAAGAGGTCGTCGGGCGCTGTCGGAAGTTGGCAGCCGACCAGTCCCTCGAAATTTTGGCGCGGGCGTGGCAGATGTTGCTGCAGGGTCTGGAGGAAGTCCGGGCCGCTCCCGATGCTCACGATGCCGCCGAAATGCTGTTGCTGCGGCTCGCCAGCGTCAGTGATCTGCCGCCCCCGGGCGAACTTGCGCGGCTATTCGGTCGCGGCGATGTCGAGCTGAATGAACCGGTCACACCGATCCCCGAACCGACGTTGCTCCATCCTGAAACCGCTCCTGTCTCACTCGAAACAGCCGATGGACGTCTGACCGGGGCGGGACCAGTGTCGGCGCCAATGCCGAACTCACTCGACGATATCATTTCGCTTCTGCGCTCGCATGGCGAGCAGGTTATGGCGGCCCGCCTCTACCGTTCGGCGCACCTGCTGGCGATCGAGCCGGGGCGACTTGAACTTCGGATCGAGGACGAAACTCCAAAGGATTTCTTTACCAAGCTGCAAGCCGCCTTGACGCGGAATCTCGGAGAAACCTGGATCGTTTCACTCGGATTCGACCCAGGCGAGGCAACCTTGGCGGAACGGGACCTCGCCCTCCATCGCAATACGATGGAACGGCTCAGCAGCGATCCGAATGTTCGTGGGCTGATGGAGATTTTTCCCGGTGCGTCACTAGTTGACGTAAGGCTCGCTAACAAGCTTTCTCACGAGCAATAGTTTCAGACGAACAAGCCCCTTTGAGGATAGTCCCATGAAAAATCTGAGCAGCATGCTCAAGGAAGCCCAAAAGCTGCAGGGCAAAATGACCGAGATGCAGCAGCAGCTTGCCGAGATGCAGATCCTCGGGAGTTCGGGCGGCGGCATGGTCAATGTCACCCTGAACGGCAGGGGTGAGATGCAGGCGATCAAGATCGATAAAAGTCTGATGGAACCCGACGACATCGAGGTCCTCGAGGATCTCGTCGTCGCGGCGACCAACGACGCCCGTACCAAGGTCGACGCCAAGATGCAGGAAGAAATGGGCAAGATGACCGGAGGCCTACCTTTACCGCCGGGCATGAAGCTTCCGTTCTAGATTAGGCATAAGGGCCGGTCCGCCCCTGCGTCCGCTTTGATCGATGGCCGCAGCAGAAATCGAACGCCTGACGCGGGTTCTGGCCAAACTGCCGGGTCTCGGGCCGCGTTCGGCGCAGCGCGCCACGCTTGCCATGCTTAAACGGCCGGAAACGCTGTTGATGCCCTTGGTCAAAGCACTCGAAGAATGTGGCCGATCCGTCTCGACCTGCGAGATTTGCGGCAATCTCGACACATGCAATCCCTGCAGCCTGTGTGCCGATCCCGCACGCATGCGAGACATTATCTGCGTCGTGCAGGAAGTCGACGATCTTTGGGCCGTCGAGCGTTCGAGCGCTTTTCGCGGTCTGTATCAGGTCCTGGGGGGCACGCTCTCGGCATTCGACGGCATCGGCCCCGAGGAACTCGGTATCGACCGTCTGATCCAACGGGTCCACGAAGGCGGCATCAGCGAGGTCATTCTTGCCCTGAGCGCAACCGTTGAAGGACAGACCACGGCCCATTATATCGCCGATCGGCTGCAAGGCATCGAGTGTACGGTCAGTCGCCTCGGCCACGGGCTGCCAATCGGCGGCGAACTCAACTATCTCGACGATGGCACGCTGGATGCAGCACTGCGGGCCCGGCGACCTCTTGGCTGAAGCGCCTCGGCCGTCCGAGGTTGAACCTCAAGCGCTAAATCGCTACGTCAACGCTTCTCAATTCCACCGCGAATAAATGTCCATGGCGCGCCTAGAGATCCTTGAAGCCCCTCACCCTACACTGAAGAGCCGCGCCGCGCCGGTCGCCGATGTGAACGATGAGCTGCGCGATCTCATGGAGAGCATGCTGGAGACCATGTATGCGGCACCGGGCATCGGCCTTGCGGCCCCTCAAATCGGTGTGCTCAAACGCGCGATCGTCGTCGACATCGGCCGCGAAGTGGAAGCGCGCAATCCCTATCGCTTCATCAATCCCGAAATCACCTGGCGTTCCGAGGAAGAGGAAATTGCCGAGGAGGGATGCCTCAGCCTGCCACAGCAATTCGCGGATATCGCCCGCGCCAAGGCCGTCAAGCTGCGCTACCTGGATACAAATGGCGTCCCACAGGAACTTGAGGCCGAGGATATCCTGGCACGCTGCATCCAGCACGAGGTCGACCACCTCAATGGGCTGCTGATCATCGACCACATCTCGCCCCTCAAGCGACGGATGATTCTTAAGAAGCTCGAAAAGGCTCGCCGCAACCAAGACGCCGACGAGGACTGAAAACGCCTATGCGGCTTGTCATCATGGGCACGAGTGCCTTCGCTGTCCCTTCAATGAAGGCAGTGCTGGAAGCAGGGCATGAAGTTGCGGCAGTCTACACACAGCCGCCGCGCCCGAAAGGACGGGGCCACCGGCCGCAGCCGACAGCCATGCACGAAGCGGCAACTGGGCTGGGCCTTTTCATCAAGACCCCCGTCACCCTGCGTGGACCCGAGGCCCAGGCGGAATTGCGAGCGCTCGATTCGGATCTCGCGATTGTCGGGGCCTATGGTCTGCTTCTGCCACAATCCATTCTCGATACGCCACGCTTCGGCTGCATCAATCTTCATGCCTCGGCCCTGCCGCGCTGGCGGGGTGCGGCCCCGATCCATCGGGCCATTCTGGCAGGCGACGAGGCGACCGGTGTCTCGATTTTTCAAATGGAGGCCGGGCTCGATACGGGGCCGGTCCTGGCAATGGAGCGAATCCGTATCGCCAAAGGAAGCACGGCCTCGGAATTGCATGACCATTTAGCGGATCTTGCGGCGAGGATGATCCCCAAGGTCCTGTCGGACCTCTCACATGGAGAGGCGACACCGCAGCCCCAGCCCGAGGAAGGAATGACCTACGCCCACAAGATCATTAAGGCGGATGGCGAATTGAATTTCAGCGAACCGGCGGCGATGATCGAAAGGCGAACTCGCGCAATGCATCCATGGCCGGGCTGCTGGTGTGCACATGGCGAGACCCGTATCAATCTCCTGCATGGATCGGTAGTCGAGGGGGTCGGAGCGCCTGGCGAACTCATTGCCGAACCAATGACCATCGCTTGTGGAGAGCAGGCTTTCCGCGTCGATCGCTTGCAGCGTCAGGGCCGGAAGGCAATGTCGCCGGAAGAGTTGCGACGAGGCTTTGCCATTCCCCTGGGCGCTATTCTCTCGTGAGATGCCCCGCTACAAGCTGACCCTGGAATATGACGGAACGCCCTATCAGGGATGGCAGCGTCAGGAAAGCGTGCCGACGATCCAGGGAACCGTCGAGAACGCCATCGTATCGTTCAGCCGGGAACATGTCAGGCTGACCGCTGCCGGGCGCACCGACGCCGGCGTCCATGCCCGTGGTCAGGTCGTGCATGTCGATCTGGGACGTGATTGGGAGCCCACCAAGATTGCGGCGGCACTCAATCACTGTCTGCGCTTCCGGGGGATTGCGGTGATCGACGCGTGTGAGATCGATGCAGGTTTCGATGCCCGGCGTTCGGCCATCCGCCGACACTATCTCTATCGCGTTCTCTGTCGGAGGGCGCCCGCAGCACTCGAACAAAACCGGGTCTGGCACCACCCGCTTGTTCTCGATGCGGAACGTATGCACGAAGCCGGCCAGGCGCTTGTCGGCTTGCACGATTTCACGAGCTTTCGGGCGAGCGAATGCCAGGCGGCATCGCCGATCAAGTCGATTGAGCGCCTCCACGTCTATCGGGTCGATGCCGAGGTTCATCTGAGGATCGAAGCCCCATCATTTCTCCACCATCAGGTGCGGAACATCATGGGCACACTGGCGCTGGTCGGTTCGCACAAGCTCGAGATCGGCGAGGTCCGCCGAATTCTCGAAGCCCATGATCGCGCCGCAGCAGGACCCACAGCCCCTGCCGCGGGCCTTTACCTCATGGCCGTGGATTATCCGGTGCCGGCATAAAGGAAGCGATCGCCCGTAAGCTTCAGCGAGTAGTTGACGAGCAAGTAGAAGAACAAGACCGCCAGAGCGATAAAGCCGGAAACCTGAAGCGATACGCGAATGAGGAACCACTGATAGGCGAGTGTAGCCAGAAACGCCGCCAGCATCATGAAACCGATGAATGGCGTTTGCGGCGGAAAGAACGATCCGAAAAGGATGGCCAGAACGAACAGGATCGCCTGCGGTACGGAGCCCCAATTGCTGACCACGATGAGCGGCACGTATGAACTGCTTCGGTCAAGCAGCCGAGTGATGAAGATCGCAAGGATGGGAAACAGCAGCCAGCCCAACACATAGCTGATGCCCTCGACAAAGACGATACGAGCAACGCCGAGGTTCTCGGGTTCCTGGGCGTAGTGATCGTAGAGAACGATGAAATAAAGCGGCAGCACCAGAACCGCCGCGAAAAATGATTTCCAGAAGCCGTCGAAGGTGAAATCGAACTGCTCCATGGCTGAGACGTCGCCGCGTGCAAGCCCAAGGGCGCCTTGAAGGGCGGTTCTGATTTCTTGATATGTCGGGATCATGCCGCTCGAAGAAATTGGTTTATAAACTCTTCATAAATATCGGTCAGAAGACAGATTTCACGGCATGGTGCTGCTTCATTGACGGCATGCATGCGTTGTCCGACCAACCCGAACTCCACAACTGCGGTGTGAGGATAGATGAAACGGGCATCCGAAGTGCCGCCTGAAGTGCTCAATTCGGGCTCGATGCCGGCAACGCGTAAAATACTCTCACGCAGTTTCTCTACCAGTGAACCCGGAGCGGTGCGGAACGACAACCCGCTCAGATCGAGTTCGAGATCGTACTCGCCGCCGGCCGCCGCCAGTTTCGATCGCAGCCACGCCTCGAGACTTGCGGGCGATTGCAGGTCGTTGAAACGGATATTGAACCGGGCCTGAGCCAGTTGCGGAATGACATTTGAGGTCTCGTTGCCGATATCGATTGATGTCACCTGAAGACTCGAAGGATCGAACCATTCCGAACCGTGATCGAGCGTGCCCTCGATCAACAATTGAAGCATCTTGGTCAGTCGATGCGCCGCATTATCGGCTCGATCCGGATAGGCAACATGGCCCTGCCGGCCTCTGGCCGTGAGTTTGCCGTTGAGCGAGCCGCGGCGGCCGATTTTGATCATGTCGCCCAATCGCTCGCGACTGGTAGGTTCGCCGACGATGCAGCCATCGAATCGGAAACCTCGATCATTCGCCCATTGCACGATTTTGGTGGTGCCGTTCCTCGCTGGCCCTTCCTCATCCGCAGTGATCAGGAAGCTGATGGCGCCGGTCGCTCCCCTGCGCTCGCTCACAAAGCGGCTCGCGGCTGCAATAGCGGCGGCAAGCCCGCTTTTCATATCCACAGCACCGCGTCCATGGACCATACCATCGGCAATCGTTCCGGAATAAGGGTCATGCTGCCAAGCACCAATCGCACCCGGCGGCACGACGTCGACATGGCCTGCAAAGGCAAGATGAGGCGAGCCCTCGCCACACTGCGCGAACAGATTGTCGACATCGGCCGTGCCTTCCTCGCTGAAACTCAATCGGGTGCAGGAAAATCCGAGCGTTTCAAGGCGCCTCGCCAGCAGATCGAGCGAACCCGCGTCGTCGGGTGTGACGCTTGGGCAGCGGATCAGTGCCTGGGTAAGCTCTATCGGGTCAATCGGTGGCATCAATCCCGCAGGAGGTCGTTGATCGAGGTCTTCGACCGCGTGCCCGCGTCGACTTTCTTCAAAATTACCGCACAATAGAGATTGGGTCCGGGCGTGCCATCGGCCAACGGCTTGCCGGGCAGTGAGCCCGAGACGACGACCGAATAGGCGGGCACGCGACCACGATAAATCTCCCCCGTTTCACGATCGACGATTTTGGTCGAGGCGCTGATATAGACACCCATGGCGAGCACGCAGCCTTGTTCGACGATAACGCCTTCGACGACCTCGGAGCGGGCGCCGATGAAGCAATTGTCCTCGATGATCACCGGATCCGCCTGCAATGGCTCCAACACACCGCCAATGCCGACGCCGCCCGAAAGATGGCAATTCTTGCCGATCTGCGCGCACGAACCGACCGTGGCCCAGGTATCTACCATGGTGCCAGTGTCGACATAGGCTGCGAGATTGACGAAACTCGGCATCAGCACGACGCCCGGTGCGATATAGGCGGAATGGCGCACGATGCAGTGGGGTACGGCCCGAAACCCTGCGTCCTTGAACTTCGCCTGATCCCAGCCGGCGAATTTGGACGGAACCTTGTCCCACCACGTGCCGCCGCCGGGACCGCCTTCGATGGTTGCCATATCGTTCAGGCGGAAGGACAGTAGAACTGCCTTTTTCAGCCATTGATTGACAGTCCAGCCGCTTTCATTCTTGACCGCAACTCGCGCCTCGCCCCTATCGAGAAGCTCGAGGGCCGTTGCAACGGCCTCCCGCACCTCGCCTTTGGTGTCGGGGCTGATTTCGACTCGGTTCTCGAATGCTGCGTCGATTACCTCCTGAAGGTTGTCCATGGATCTGCCGATTGTCCTTTTATGCGTTGCGGATGAGGCGGCCTGGCGTCCCCAAGTGGCGCCACGGTAGCTTTCACCTTTTCACTGTCAACAAGGGACGCGACCGCTGACGACCTATTCGCCAAGGCTGGACGAAATTCGCTTCACCCTCAAGCATATCGCGCGCATTGACGATACCGTCGATGCGGCGACACTTGACGTCATTCTGGAACAGGCGGGGCGTTTCGGCGCCGAAGTTCTGGCACCGCTCAATGCTGTCGGGGATCGCGAGGGTGTCAAGCTCGAGAACGGCGCCGTCCGCATGCCTTCAGGCTATAAAGAGGCCTACCGCCAGTTCATCGAGGGCGGCTGGAACGGTCTGCCCTTCCCGGAACATGCCGGCGGACAGGCCTTGCCCTGGGCGGTCAACGCCGCCATTACGGAAATCTGGAATTCGGCCAATATGGCATTCCAGCTTTGCCCGCTGCTCACGCAGGCTGCAATCGAAGCCTTGCTGCATCACGGCACCGAAGAACAGCAGGCTATCTACCTGGAGAAACTGGTCCGCGGCATTTGGACCGGGGCAATGTGCCTGACCGAGCCGCAAGCAGGGTCCGATGTCGGCGCATTGCGCACGCGGGCCGAGAGGCAAGGCGATCACTACCGTATCTTCGGTGACAAAGTCTACGTCACCTTCGGCGATCACGACATGGCCGAGAACATCGTTCTCCTGGTCCTGGCTCGCCTGCCCGACGCACCTCCCGGGACCAGAGGAATTTCGCTGTTCCTCGTGCCAAAGCTACTGCCGGACGAGAATGGCGAGCCTGGCCGACGCAACGATCTGCGGTGTACAGGAACCGAAAGCAAGCTCGGCATCCATGCAAGCCCCACCTGCGCCGTCACCTTCGGCGACAATGAGGGTGCCACAGGCTACCTCATCGGCGTTGAGCATGGCGGCATGCGCTGCATGTTCACGATGATGAACAATTGCCGCATCGCCGTCGGCATCGAGGGTCTCGGTCTAGCCGAGCGCGCCTATCTGGCTGCCCGCGCCTACGCCAACGATCGCGTACAGGGTCAAATCGAGGGGCGCGCGGTCGTCATCGCCGAGCATTCGGATGTAGCGCGGATGCTGACCACCATGGAGGCGCAGATCGCCGCGATGCGCGCCTTCTGCTACGTGGCCTGCGCCGCCGTCGATCGCGGCAAGGATGGTGCCGATCGCGCCGCACTGCTCACACCCTTGGTCAAGGCATGGTGCACCGACCGCGCCTGTGACGTCGCCTCGACAGCAATTCAGGTTATGGGGGGAATGGGCTATATCGAAGCAGGCGGCGTCGCCCAATATTATCGCGACGCCCGCATTCTGCCCATCTATGAGGGCACTAATGGCATTCAGGCCCTCGATCTCGTCGGCCGCAAACTTGATATTGAAGGCGGCCGCCTGCCCTGGACGCTGTTCGATGAATGGCGGGAAGAGGCCGACGCCAGCGGAATTGCGGCGGCTCTTGGCGCGCTCGAGAAGACTACGCGTCTCGTCCAATCGCACCCGATCGGCGATCGTGGCGACATTGCCGTGCCGTATCTCGATCTCTTCGCCGGCGTCCTGGCAGCGCTGTTTCTGGCAAGGGGTGGCGCTGCGGACCCGAGCCGCCTGCCCCTTTCGACCTTCTACAATCAGCGGCTCTTGCCCAAGGCCCTGGCCGAAGCTGAGGTGATCAGTTCCGTCTTGTCACCTTGAGCGCCCGTCGATCGAGATGTTTTTCGATCTCGGCGAGCTCGATACCCTCCCTGGCCAGCCGGCAGAGCGTGAAATAGAGGACATCCGCAGCTTCGTGGATGATTTCATCGCGGCTCGTGGCCTCGTTCAGCTCAGCCGCCTCCTCGGCGAGCTTGCTCGCGAGTAACTCGGGGTCGGCGAAGAGCTTCGACGTGTAGGAGCCTTCAGGCGGCTGCCGCCGGCGATCGGCAAGACGCCGCTCTAACCGTCCGAGCCCCCAATCCGGTCCGAAACAGGTCCACTCGTCGAGGTGACAAAATCCCGGCGGTGTCTGGCGCACGACGAACCGCAGACAATCCCGATCGCAATCAGGCGTGATCTTGAGAAGCTCCTGCGTATGGCCCGAACTTTCACCCTTGCGCCAAAGGCCCCGCCTTCTCGACCAGTAGATCCCGCGACGCTCATCGATTGCGGCCCTGATCGATTCCCCGTTCGAAAAGCAGGTTCCGAGCACGACGCCTCGTTGGTCGGTGACGATCGTTGCAAGCAGGCCGTCAGCTCGATCGCTCTTAATGGGTGCCGCGATCGCATCGCCCAGATGCATCCGGCCCGAATAGATCGCCATACCGACCTGGGCATCGGCGCCGAGTTCGTCCAGCTGCTTGATCTCAGCCGCTGTGGTCACACCGCCCGCGATCGTCACCTTGGCCGGTGCCGCGGCTTCGACGACCGACCTTGCCACCTCCAGATCGGTACCGCCGAGCCGGCCCTCGCGCTCGACGAAAGTCACGAGGAACCCTGACACATGCTCTTTAAGCTCGTCGATACGATCGAGAACGTTGCGGCCGGTACACTTGCGCCAGCCTTCGATCACGACTTCGCCATGGCGGGCATCGAGGGCTGCGATCACCCGCTCGCGGGGCAATTTGGAAAGCAGTTCGGGCGTGGCGGCGGTGCCGATAATGATCCGAGCCGCGCCCGCGTCGAGCCAGCGCCTGGCAGTCGCCTCATCGCGAATACCGCCGCCGACACGGCAGTCATGATCTTTGATCAGGCTCTCGATGACGTCTCGATTGCTGCCCTCGCCCATCGCCGCATCGAGATCGATGACTGCAACCTCGCCTGCGATTGCAAATTTCTGCGCGATCGGCGCGGGCGGGCCGGCATCGATCGCTTTTTCCTCGCCGCCGATAAGTTGGACTGCATGACCTCCCTGCAGATCGATCGAGGGAATGATCATGGCCGGATGTTGACGCCTTGTTCGAGCAACTGGGCCTTTACGGCTTCGACCGTGGTGTCGCCATCGTGGAAAATCGACGCCGCGAGCACGGCATCGGCTCCGTGATCGAACGCTTCTTTGATATGTTCCGCCGAATTAGCACCACCCGACGCGATGACCGGAATATGGATCGCCCGGGTGACAGCATCGAGCAGCGCCAGATCGTAGCCTGAGCGGGTGCCGTCGCGATCCCAACTCGTCAGCAGGATTTCTCCCGCACCCAGCGACTGCGCCTCGCGCGCCCATTCGACCGCATCGAGTTCGACTGCTTGCCGGCCGCCCTTGATAAGGACGACGAAATTACCGTTGCGCTCGGCAGCGTCGATGGCGAGCACGGTGCATTGGCTGCCGAAATGCTCGGCGATGCGGGTCAGCAGCGACGGATCGGCGACAGCCGCCGTGTTGACCGAGACCTTGTCCGCCCCTGCCTCCAGAAGTTCCTGCGCGTCCTCGAGCGAGCGGATGCCGCCCCCAACGGTCAGTGGTATCGAGAGCTGGGCACGGACCCGCTCGACCGTCTCGATCTGATTGCCTCGGCCCTCGGGTGTTGCCGCCACATCGAGAATGACGATCTCGTCCGCACCTTGCTCTTGATAAAGCAGCGCACGCTCCGCCGGGTCGCCCGCATCGCGCAGGCCCTGAAACCTGACGCCCTTGACGACGCGACCGGCGGCGACATCGAGACACGGAATGATCCTGGAGGTGAGCATCAGCCGAGATCCAGCCAGCGCTGCATCAACGCCATGCCATAATCCGCGGAGAGCTCGGGATGGAATTGGCAGCCAAGAAGTCTGCCGCGCTCGAGGCCGGCGATAAATGGCCCGCCATGGCCGGCGCGCGCAATGGCGCATCCGGATGCATTCACCGCGCGATAGCTGTTGGCGAAATAGGCGTAGCCATCCTCCAACAGACTGCAATCCTCTTCGGGGATGACGCGGTTCCAGCCGAATTGCGGCACGCGCACAGTCTCGGGATAGCGGCCGATATGGCCGGACATGATGCCGAGTCCCCGCGCGGTTGGCGATTCGTCGCTGGTCTCGAACAAGAGCTGATGGCCGACACAGATCGCCATGGTCGGCCGGTCCCTGGCGATGCGCTGGCGCAGGGCGTCATCCAGCCGGTGGCGCAAGAGGCGCGTCATCGACGTTCCGAAGGCGCCGACACCTGGCAGCATCACGAACCCGGCCTCGATCACCTTGTTCGGGTCGTCCTCGACAAAAGCCTCGGCGCCCAGACGCTCGAAAGCCGCTCGAACCGATGCCAGATTGGCCGTTCCGGTGGCGACGATCACGACATCCTTCACGTCAAAGGACACCTTTGGTGCTGGGAATTTCTTGGTGCACGTCAAGTTCCACGGCCTGCCGTAGCGCCAGTGCCGTCGCCTTGAACGCGGCTTCCACCCGGTGGTGATCGTTCTCCCCCTCGAGGACACGGACATGCAGCGTAAATTTCGCCGCCATAGCCAGCGACTGCAGCAAATGGGCGAGGTTTTCCGAGGCGATCTCGCCGATCATCGGACGCTTCAGGCCGAGGTCGACGACGGCGTGGGGCCTCCCCGAGATATCGACCACGGCGCGCGCCAGAGCCTCGTCCAAAGGCGCCATGGCCCAACCGAAGCGCTTGATTCCACGCCGGTCCCCCAAGGCCTGATCGAGCCCCATTCCAAGCGCCAGCGCGCAATCCTCGGCAGTGTGATGATCGTCGATTTCGAGGTCGCCCTTGCAATCGAGCGTCACGTCGAGGCGGCTATGCCGGGTCAATGCTTCAAGCATGTGGTCGAGGAACCCGATGCCGGTATCGATCTCGGCGGTACCGGTGCCGTCGAGATCGAGTTTGAGGGTAATTTCGGTCTCGCGGGTATCGCGGTGAATTTCCGCGGCACGCGGCGGACGCTCAGTCATGGAGGGATAACTCATGCAACGATCTGGGCGATTTCGGAAACGACGATATCGGTCCCGCCGGCGGCCTTGATCTGGCGGATAAGCCCCGGAAGGTCGGCACGGGGTACGGCGGCCTTGACCGCAAATCCAGCCTCGCCGTGCAAGGGTGCTACGGTCGGCTCCCGCATGCATGGCAGGCACTCGACGACCTCTTCGAGCACGATCGCCGGGACATTGACCTCGAGCATGACCCGTTCGCGTGCATCGAGAACCGAACGGATCAACACCATGAAATGCTCGATCAGCGCCCGCTTGGCCGGATTGTCCAACGACCTCGGATTGGCGTAAAGCCGCGTCGACGAGCGCATGATCTCGTCAAATATAGCGAGCCCGTTCGCCTTGAGGGTCGAGCCCGTGGCCGTGTTGTCGACGATGCAATCCGCATCTTCGGGCGGAAACACCTCGGTCGCCCCGTAGGAGCGGATGATCTTGCCGTCGAGGCCGTTGCGGTCGAGCCAGGCCTCTGTCAGCCGGACATATTCGGTTGCAACCAGGAACGACCCGGGTCGCGGTCTGCCGTCGATCAGAAAGCTCGGCTCGGCCGCAACGACAATGCGTACCGGATCCAGCCTCGTATCCAATAGCATCTCGAGCTCAGCGCCTTTTTCCTCGACCCAATCGGCGCCTGCGAAACCCAGATCGCGTGAACCCAGATGCAGCATCTCGACAATATTCTGCGGCTTTAGGAGCTTGGTCTCGACGCCTTCGATCGACATCCGCGGCCGGTAGCCTCGGCGGTCGAAAATCAGCTTGATCCCCGCGGCATGCAGCAGCTGCAGGATATTTTCCTGCATGCGGCCCTTGGGCAGGGCAAGATGAATGACATCGTCCAGGATCTCAGGCGCCACACCGGGCCTCCGCTCATACCGAAGGCACGCATATAGGCAAGCTGCGGCGGCGCGTAAAGCTGCCGTCGGTCAGTCCGGGCCGATGCTGGCCATTGTCAGCCGAAGACCTTGCCCGGGACGTCGGTGCCGTCGGCGCGATTGCTGGCCCAGGCCGCCTCGTTGCCGGCATGGTCCTCGATGAAGGCGAAAGGCTGCTCACCCGCCAGCAGCCAGAAATCATCGCGCACGGCCAACCCTGAAAGCTCGTCGATGGCAAAATTCTGGACTTCGATCGTGTTGAAGCCCTGGGTATCGGCAAGACGGTCGACGCCCTGATCGGCGGCCTTGAAGACATCGGTCTCGTCGCCGGAACCACCCGACAAACGGTCATTGGCGCCACCGCCGAATAGGGTGCGATTCCCGAGCCCACCACTTATCAATTCCTCTCCGTCACCACCCTCGAGGCGGTCATCACCTAAGCTGCCCGATATTGTGAGCGGCGAAATATCATGATCCCCGAGTAATTGGTCTCTGGTCCAGATGCGATCATCAATCTCCAAGTAGTCGAACGATCCCTGGCTGTCGGCCCAGTTTTCGATTTTGCCGATAATCGAGCCCCCATGCTTGATAACGAGTGTGTTATCTACCTCCTGGGCAGAAAGGTGCTCCGGATTCGCGCCGTCGATGCGAATTCGATTGCTGCCCTCGTGATCGAAGATTGTCTCGGCGCTCTCGCTCAGCCCGAGAACGAAGATATCATCGCCCGCGCCGCCATAAAGCATGTCGTCGCCGACGCCACCATCGATCAGATCATTGCCCGCGCCGCCATAGATGACATCATCGCCTGCACCGCCCCAGAGCGTGTCATCGCCTGCACCGCCATGAATACGGTTGTCTCCGGCATTGCCATATAACTCGTTGCGGTCGGCACCACCGACAAGATCGTGCGCTACCGTACCGTCCAACCGGATATTCTCGACATTGAGTCCCAGAAACTGAGGGTCGGCGTTGAGTGCAGTATCGTCGGGCATCCGATCGGTGCCGACAATGAATGTCGAGGGCTGCCCCCGTACCAGTTCAAAATCGGCACTGAGTTCGACGGTGTCGCGCCCGCCTTGATTCGGACCGTTTTTGGCCTCATTGATATCGTCATTCGGATGATCGACGACATAGGTGTCGTCACCCGTATATCCCGTCATTGCGTCTGCGCCCGGACCACCATCGAGCCGATCGTTTCCCGTGAAGCCTTGCAAAACATCGTCGCCAGCGCCACCGAAAAGAATATCATTGCCTGCACCCCCATCGAGGCGGTCATTACCCAACTCACCCCGGAGAATATCATCGCCGTCTCCACCTTCGATCTCATCGATGCCTCCCCCGCCGAATATTTCGTCGTTACCACCATCACCCCAGAGTTTATCGTCGCCTGCCAGCCCCTTGATTGTATCGTTGCCATCCAACCCACGGATCACGTCGTTGGCGTCAGTGCCATTGAGTTCGGTATCGTCGCCTTGAGTCCCGTTTAGAACCACGCCGATCGGACCACCGATCTCACCGACGAACGGCTCTTCCTGAACGACCTCCGCAGCCAGAGGCTCTTCATCGATCACGCCGAGATTGATTTCGACCGAGTTCTCAGCGGCGCTCGCAGCACCGTATGCCTGAGCAGCCGCTTCGGTTGCGGGGACGGGTGCGCTGACTTCCGTTTGGGTAAGGAGCAGTCCCGGCTCGGCAAGATCGCCGACCAGATCTTCCGATACCAAGGCAGCGGGTGCTGCTGTCGGCACAAAGGTTTCGAGCTGGGCATCGGTGCCAAGCGGGAAGCCGCTTGCAGCACCGGGCGCTGCACCCGAAAGGGCGTCGCCTCCCTCCGGAAAGGCTGTTCCGTCTCCCTGATGGTCCGCTGCTTCAGCCTCGCCCCCTGAAAGCGCTTCGGCCATCAGCAGACCCATGAAGGTGGCCGAGATCGGAGCACCGATTGAAAACGCACTCCGTGTCGCATCCTGGACGCGCCGCTCCGAGGGCGGGCGAACGATCTCGTCGCGATCTTCCACCAGATCCGGCGTCGAAGCCGAAGGTCGACGCGCTTCCGATCGCTGTGTCCAACCCCAGCGAAAGCCCTGCATTGGATCCTGCATGGAAAATTCCGGCCTCAGTTGAAAGATTGCCGGAAACGCTAGGCCATGCTCGACGATACACCAACCAGATCGGGACCCTTGGAGTGTGGATCCCGCATTCTTCCTGAAAGCCCCCGTGTGACGCATATAGAACAAACGATGAACAATCAGCCTTTCACCCGTCCGCTTCGTCGATCAGCCGCCGGTCGACGAAATCGGCGATCTCGGCGATGAAACCATCGGCGCGATCGAGCATGCGGCTCATCATAAGACAGGCATGCGTAACACCCGGCCAGACTTGATAGTCGAACTCCACGCCAGCCGCAGCCAGCTTGGCCACAAGCTTGTCGCTGTCATTCTTGAGGGGATCGAGCCCTGCTGCCGAGATGTAGAGCGGCGGCAAATCATGCAGCTCGCCATGAATGGGTGCTGCCAGTGGATGATGTCTGTTCGCCGGATCGGGAATGTATTGCTCCCAGAACCAGAGGATATCGTCGGTGGTAAGATAAAACCCGTCGCCGAAGGCCTTGTGGCTTTCCGTCGTGAGGTCGTCGTCGTACATGCCATAAATGAGCGCCCCGGCCGCAAAGAGCTGAGTGCCTCGATCCCTGAGCCCCATCATGGTTGCGAGCGAAAGATTGGCGCCGGCCGAATCGCCCGCAATCGCCATCCTCGAAGCGTCTAGGCCGATGTCCAGACCGTGATCCGCCACCCAACGCGACGCGGCGATACAGTCTTCGACGGGTTCGGGAAAAGGATGCTCGGGCGCCAGGCCGTAATCCAGGCTCGCGACAGCGAAACCGCCCGCAAGCGCCAGCCTCCGGCAGAGTGCATCATGAGTATCCGGCGAGCAAAGCACCCATCCGCCGCCGTGAAGATAGAGCAATGTCGGGGCGGGCTCGTCCAGACCCTCCTTCATGTAGAGACGAAGGCGGCGCTTCTCGTTGGCGCCATCGACCAGAATGTCTTCGATCCGTGCCACCTCAGGCGGGTCCTCGTTCCAGACCTTGTTGCCCTCGACGGAATCGGCTCTCGACTGGGTGACGGTCACCGTTCGCCGCGGCGGCCGATTGAGGGCACGCGCCCGTTCCAGAATGACCTGCATTTGCGGATCGATGTCGACCACTGGGTTCCTTCCCCGTTTCTGTCTTGGGCCCAAACTATGCGACTTGATCGGCCCCAGCCGCGGTTTCCCGGACCCGCTCTTGGGCCTCAACGAACGCTCTGGCCTCAGCGATCAGTTCGTTGGCGAAATTGGCGACATAGGAGACGTGGCGCTGACCGGCGACTAAGCGCAAACGTGCCTTGGGCAGCTGGCGCGCATACCAGCGCGCATGAGCGGGCGGCACGGTGCGGTCCGCCGAGCCATGCGTGATCAAAACCGGTGCGGCAATCGAGGTCAGGTCGAAATCCCAGGGGTTGGCAAGCAAGGTCAGGTCATTGAGCGGTCCGTCGAAACCGCGCTCGAAGCCGGTCCTGAGCGAGACCGTCATGCATTGGATGATGCGGTCGCGGTCCTCGGGATGACGCAGACCTCGAAGATCTGTATCGAGCATCTGCCTCAAGAAATGCTGCTCGATACCGAGCCGATGCGCCGGTCGCAGAAAGCCCTTGGCGTACATTTGCGCCAACAATGGCACCCGCCCGAAATGGGTGAAGATCACCGCACTTCCGCCGGCCTTGGCAATAACCTCCGGACCGCCGACGCCGGCGACCAAAAGGCAGCCTGCGACGCGATCGCCCAATACCGCGGCGGCCGCGGCCGCATAGGGAGCACCCGCCGACACACCGAGAATGACGGTTCGATCGATTCCCAGATTGTCGAGTGCCCGCCTGATATGGTCGCCTGCAACCCACAGCGAGGGCCGGTCGCAGAGATCGGAACGGCCATAGCCGGGCCGGTCGAACGCCAGAACGCGTTCCTCGATGTCTTTGGTAGCCCCCACTTCCAGCCGGCTTCCGAGGTAGCCATGAAAATAGAGAATGGGCGGCTGCCGACGATTCTCATCGCCGAATTCGGCATAGGACACGACCCGGCCGTTGGTCAGCACCGTCGTCTTCGATCGATGCGGTGCGAAGATCTCATCGGTCATCGGCGAACGTTCCGCGTCAACCGCCAATCTCAGCGAAGCTGATGCAGCATCGGCAGCGCCGATCGAACCTTGTGCGCCGCGTCGGTCCCGGCGTGCTGGTCGATGAACCTGATCAGCTCCTCGCCGACTGCCGAGATGTCCGATCCCTTGACGTCGAACTCATCCTTGAGACCGGCGAGGCCTGAGGTGGGTCCGAAACTTCCGGAAAACATCGAGCCCAGGCCATGGGCCATATTTCCCAGTCCGCCGGCACCGCCGCCACCGCTCGCCAGGAGCGCGTCGCCGCCGGGGATTTTGCGCAGGATGGGATGCAACTCGTCCTCGCCCATACTCTCTTCGAGAATGACAAGAATTCCCGCGCTGACCTTGCGAGCGGTCGGAATGTCCAACCCCGTATTGTCTGAGCAATGCTCCAGGAACTCGTCGATCATTTCGCTATCGTCCCTTCCGGTCGACCGCCCCGCCCGATTCCATGGCCGGGGGCGAGACCATGCCTTTCTAACTGCCTATCGTCGCACTGCATTTCGGCCCTGCCTCCGGCTCGTCACGCGGGCGGGCCTGGCTCGTCGCGCCAGCGATGGGCCCGTCCGGTCTCGAGATCGAAAAGGTCGAGAACCCGTGCGACAGTGTGGTCCACCATGGCTTCCAACGTTGCCGGTCTGGCATAGAACCCGGGTACCGGTGGCGCAATGATCCCGCCCATCTCCGTCACTTTCACCATGTTGCGCAGATGGCCGAGATGCAGCGGCGTTTCCCGCACCAACAGGACCAATCGCCGCCGTTCCTTAAGGGCAACGTCGGCGGCCCGCGTCAAGAGATTGTCTGCAATCCCGTTTGCGATCGAGCCCAATGTATGCATCGAGCAAGGCGCGACGATCATGCCGGCTGTCTTGAACGAACCGCTCGCCAGCGACGCGCCGACATCCGCAAGCGGATGAACCTTCGAGGCCAATGCCGCGATTGACTCGATCGAGCTATCGAGTTCGTATTCGATGGTCAGCCGCGCAGAGCGCGTCATCACCAGGTGCGTTTCGACGCCGAGTTCTCCAAGGGCCATTAAGAGGCGTTGCCCGTAGACAACACCCGATGCGCCCGTAATTCCGACGACAAGGCGCATTATGCGGCCGCGACGCAGCGCTGGCAGGTTCCCGCCAGTTCGACAGTCTGCCGCTTGATGACGAATTGGCTTTCGGTCGCAAGGTCATTGATGGCATCGGCAATGCGCATGTCATCGAATTCGGCGACGTTGCCGCAGGCCTGACAAATCAGAAATCCAGCCCGGTGCGGGCCAGGCCGAAGCGCGCAGCCGACAAAGGCATTGCGACTGTCGATGCGGTGCACGAGACTCTGCTCGACGAGGAAAGCCAAAGCCCGATAGACCGTCGGCGGTTTGGCCGATCGCTGTTCGCGCGCAAGCTGTTCCAAAAGCTCGTAGGCGCCGAGCGGCGTGTGGCTCTCCCAGATCAGTTCCAGCACGCGCTTGCGCGCCGGCGTCAGGCGAACGCCCCGGCGCCGGCAAATCACTTCGGCCTCCTGCAACGCATTGCGCTTGCAGACCTTATGATCGTGGGATTCGAGCCCGGGCGAGATGCCGCCTTGGCCGAGCGGAGGCTCCTGGCCAACCATTACGCCTGGCCCTTAGCTACGAGAACGCGTCGAATTCGATGTTCCATGTCATTGATTTAGCGAAATTTAGCCGGAACTGCCAGCATTGCGCGCTTTGGTCCGCTAGGCCTGCCGAATGGGTGTAAGCCCCGTACAGCGTTATCTGACCCTAACGGATCAGATATTCCAGATATTGTCGCCCACAATAAGAACTATGACATCTCTACGAAACTACCTCTCCATGACGCTCAGGCAGGGATCTCATCGACGAGACCGCGATAGGTGGTGGGCGGTGTCCTTATGGCGTGCTGGAGGAGGCGGGCGAAGCCGTGGCTGATAGCCTTGGCATGACGGCGGTTGAAGCGGAA
>JBGSYN010000062.1:0-14705 GCA_041750975.1 Geminicoccaceae bacterium
ATAGCCGTCAGGCCGTGCATCCAGCGCCTGCTGATAGCCGACCGCGCCGCCGCCGCCCGGCACGTTCTGGACGATCACGGGAACGCCGAGCACCGGTTCGAGATGCCGTGCGAGTATCCGGGTCGTGACATCGGTCGATCCGCCGGGAGAATACATGACGATGATCTTGATCGGTTTTTCGGGAAAGGCCGCAGCCAGCGGCTGGGCAAATGCCAGCGCTACCGCAGCAGTGATGCCGATAACAAAAGTCCGAGCCATTTTCATGCTGTTAGCTTCCCCTGTATCTCTCAATTCATTGCTTCTTGCCCAATCTGCCGAAGATGACCGAGAAGGGCAAGTCGGGCTATGAGCGATTGGCATGGAAACTGCCTCAACGTTAGCAGGACCATAGGAGAGGACCGCCCGTGACCATGATTCGTTCCGCCTGCATTCTGGTGCTGAGTGCCCTGCCACCCGTGGCGCAATCATCGGCCGCCGAACTTCTCGATACGACGCCGCGTATCGCCGTCATGTCGGCGTACCAGCCCGAATGGGTGACCTTGCGTCAGGACCTGCTCGATGCCGAGACCTATGCGATCAATGGCAGCGTTTTCCTGACCGGCACGCTGGAAGGCAAGCCGGTCGTCCTGTTCCTGAGCGGCGTCGGCATGGTCAATGCGGCGATGACGACGCAGCAGGCGATCGACCGTTTCGAGCTCGAGGCGATCGTCTTTTCGGGCATCGCCGGCGGAGTCGATCCCGATCTCGATATCGGCGATGTCGTCGTCGCCGACCGCTGGGCGCAATATCTCCATTCCGTCTTCGCCCGTGAAACCGCCGATGGTTTCAGTCCGCCGCCCTTCATCGAGACGCCGTTCGCCAATCACGGCTTGATCTTTCCGCAGACCATCAGGGTCACCCAGGACGGCGTTGAAGAGCCGGAGACGAAATTCTGGTTCGATGTCGATGCCGACCTCTTGGCAACCGCCAAGGAAGTCGCACCGGACATCACGCTCGAATCCTGTGCGGCCGAGGGCGAATGCCTGAGCGAGCCGCCCCAACTCATCATCGGCGGCAGCGGTGTCTCGGGGTCCGTTTTCGTCGATAATGCGGATTTTCGCCGCTACGTCTTCGACACCTTCGAAGCCAAGGTGTTGGACATGGAAAGTGCAGCCTCGGCCCATGTCGCCTACAATAACGGCATTCCGTTCATCGCCTTCAGGAGCCTGTCGGATCTCGCCGGCGGCGGTGAAGGCGAGAACGAGATGGGGACCTTCTTCGGCCTCGCCTCCGAGAATTCGGCCAAAGTCGTGAAGGCGTTGCTGAAAGCTTTATAGACTAGACAAACCCCACCGGCTTGTCGGCGGCGAGTTGGGGTGGGACCGGGTAGTGCATACCGCGCTGGCCGTGCAGTGAGCGGTCGGGCCGTGGCGTGAATGGGCCCGGATCGAAACCGACCATGGCGCCGTCCTTGAACCAGCCCTGATCGATATCGGCGCCGTAGAGTTCCTCGGCGAGCGCGGTTTTCATGCTCTCGAACGTTTCCTGGTAGTCCCGATGCCCGCTGACTTCGTCGACCTCCATCGGATCGTTGACGAGGTCGAAGAGCTGGAAGCTGTTGCCCGCGGGATACCAGATCAGCTTGTGCCGGCCGTCATGTAGCATGCGGCTGCCGGGTGCGCTTTCGAGACAGTCGCCGTAGAGCGTGGCGCGGGTTTTCTCGCCGACCACGCTCATGCCGTCGCAGCTCGGCGGCACCGGAATGTTACAAAGCGACAGCAGGGTGGGCATGACATCCTGCAGCCCCACGAGGCGATCGTCGACGCGGTCGGTGCCGATGCGCCGGTCGCCGGGCAAGCCGGCCAGGATCATCGGCACATTGGCGGAGCGCTCGTAATAGGTGCGCTTCGCGAACAGCCCGAAATCGCCCAACATATCGCCGTGATCGGCAACCAGCGTGAAGATGGTGTCGTCCCACACGCCTTCTTCGCGCAGCGTGCCGACGATGATCCGGAGTTGGTGGTCGATATGGGTGCAAAGCGCATAGAAGGCGCGGCGGATCTCGTCGAGCACCGTGCCCGCATAGCCCGGATAGAAATCGCGCATCAGTTTGAGTGCGTGCGGCAGACCCTCTGCATCTTCCGACCAGGGTGCCGAAAGCGGCGGCTCGATGTCGAACCGCCGGTAATAATCCATGTAGGTGTCGAGCGGCACCAGCGGCGGGTGCGGATGCGTGTAGGACAGGCACCAGAAAGCTGGCCGGGTCGGATCGCGGCGCTTGATGACCCGGGCCATCGCCGCCGTGGTCCAGTTGGTGACGTGGCAATCCTCGGGCAGATGCCAGGTGCGGTGCATGTAATCGTTGTTATTCATGCCGTGCATGTACTGCTTGCCGGCATAGCCCCGGTCGGCGAGGTAGAGATCGTGGTCGTCGATGGTGCCGAGATGCGGCCGACCCTCCTCGGCCAGCATCACGTCGTCGAAGCCGATCCGGTCGCGCGGCGGGTAGACATGAAGCTTGCCCACGGCATAGGCCTGATAGCCGGCATCGCGGAAGGTCTGCGCCACCGTCGGCAGGTTCGGCATGGGGTTGACGGTGCCGAAGACACGGTCGCCATGGGTCTTCGTGGTAGTCCCGGTCATCAGCGTGCGGCGCGCCGGGATGCAGATCGGGCATTCCGAATAGGCGCGCGTGAACCGCACGCCGTTGCGGGCGATGGCATCGATCGTCGGGGTCTGGATTACCGGATGGCCCATGGCGCTAAGGAGCCTGCCCGGCCATTGATCGACGCTGACGAGCAAGACATTGGGCCGGGTCGCGCTGGTCTCCGCCATCGGCTTTCTACCTCCCCTATGGTACTTTCAGTCGCGGCACACAAGTGCGGCAAGTCTGCGGCCAGCGCAAGTCACTCGATCTAGCCCGAAAGTTCGACGCCGATCAGCTGCCGCAGATAGCCTCGCCCATGTTGCGAGATGCGATAGCGGTTGCGCTGCACCATGAAGACGCGCTTGGCCATCAGCGATTGCTTCACGCATTGCGAGGGGTTGCCGATCTTGATGCCGTAATCGGCAAGGCGACGATTGGCATCGGCGGTGGCGAACGCATCGTCGGTACTTTCGCGTTGCACGAAGAATCCTGCGGCCAGCATCCGGTCGACATCGGTGGCTGAGCCCGGCAGGCGCTGGATATACTCCCCGAACGCCCCGAGATCCTGGCTCGGTGCCGCAGGCGTCTCATTGGCGGCAACGGCAGGAGGCGGCGTCGGGGAGACCTCGAATGCCTCGAATAGGGCGTCGATCCGCGGCTGGTACTGGCTGACGAACTCTTCGCTGCCTTCGATCTCGAACTCCCGTTGAGCCAGATTGATCCGCAAGCGTGCGCGTTGATCCAATCGATCCTCCTGTGCAGCAATTGCGGCCCTTCTACCAGAGAGGCAACAATCAACAAGGCTCAATCAGCGGTCAATTGGATCAGCCATGGACGGACAGTCGAGCCAGCGCCTGCCGTATGGGTGGCGGGATCGGCGTCGGCTTCTGGTCTTCCTTGGCGACGAAGACATGAACGAAATGACCATCGGCGGAGGCGAAATTTTCGTCATTCCTGAAGATGCCGATCTCGTAGCGGACGCTGGAGGTGCCGAGATGGGCGACGCGCAGGCCGCCATGGACGATGTCCGGAAAGGCGAGGGATGCATGAAACCTGCAGCCGTTCTCGACGGCAATGCCGACGACCCCGTCGCGCCAGGGATCCAGCTCGGCTTCGCGCATCAGGAAGGTGGCGATGACCGTATCGAAATAGCTGTAGTAGATCACGTTGTTGACATGGCCATAGAGGTCCATGTCCAACCAGCGCGTGCCGATGGATGTGAAAAAGGCGTAGTCCGTCCGTTTTGAAGGCGGTGACCGTGTCACCTTCGGGCTGAGCCGTAGCGGCGCTCGAGCAGGGCGAACAGAGACCGGAGCGCTATCGCCTCGCCGCCGGCGGGCCGCCCCGGCCGGGCCTCGTCATTGAAGCCATAAATGTCGAGATGCGCCCAACTCTTGGTCGTGCCGATGAAATTCTTGAGGAAAAGGGCTGCGGTGATGGCGCCGGCAAAGGGCTTGCTGCCCGAATTGTTCAGATCGGCGATCGAGCTCTTGATGTAGCGCTTGTAGGAGGCGTGAAGCGGCAGTGCCCAGAGCGGGTCGTGAATTTCGCCGCCGATGCTCATGAGTTCATGGGCGAGATGGTCGTCATTCGAGAACAACACCGGCAATTCCGGGCCGAGCGCCACGCGCGCGGCTCCGGTCAAGGTGGCGGCATCGATCAAAAGTTCAGGGTCCTCTTCTGTTGCCAAGTCCAAGGCGTCAGCCAGAACGAGACGCCCCTCGGCGTCGGTATTGCCGATTTCGACGGTCTTGCCGGCACGCGTCTTGATGACGTCTCCGGGGCGGAAGGAGGCGCCGCTGACGCTGTTCTCGACGGCCGGGATCAGCAGCCGCAGCCGCAGATTGAGCCCGCTCGACATGACTGCGTGGGCCAGTGCCGCCATCGCCGCAGCACCGCCCATATCCTTCTTCATCATGGCCATCGCCCGGCTGGGCTTGAGATCGAGCCCGCCCGTGTCGAAACAGACACCCTTGCCGACCAGCGTCACCTTGGGGGCGTCCGCATTGCCCCAGACGATATCGATGAGGCGCGGTTCTCGCGGACTGCCCATGCCGACCGTATGAATGGCCGGGAAATTCTCCGCGATCAGGGCCTCGCCGACGATTTCTCGAACCTCGGCGCCATGGCCGCGCGCCATATCGCCGACGGCGGCTGCAAGCTCGGCCGGACCGAGATCCAACGCCGGCGTGTTGATCAGGTCACGGCCGAGATAGAACGCTTCAGCCAGGGCGCGCGCCCGCTCGGCTCCCGATCCCGAAGCGGTGACCAGCACGGGATCCTTGCGATCCTCCGAGCGCTTGTAGCGTTCGAAGACATAGGCACCCATTGCCCAGGCCAGGGCCGCTTCGCCCTGGTCGATGAGCCCTGCTGGATCGTCGAGCATCCAGGCCCCTAAGGGCAACGCGCTGCGGGCAGCCGCGATATCCCAGAGTTCGGGCGGATCGCTGGCGACGATCAGCGCTGCTTCGATGTCGCCACGAGCATTGGGCAGAATTGCCGTCGCCCCGGCCTTGGGCTTGAAGTTTGTGACCTCGAGCCAGCGCCGCGCTTCCGCCGGAAACTCGGCGATCCGTTCCTTGGCGTTCGCCAGGGCAACAACGATCAGGCGCCGGGAGTCGCCGCTCTCGGTCGAAAAACAGTCGAGGGCCGTTTTGTACATCAAATGAGCCTTTCAAGGGCTGCTTGCAGGCGGTCCTGCGCCTGGCTGGCCTCCGCCTGCCGTTGCCGCTGGATTTCGACAACGTCCTCCGGCGCCTTTTCGAGGAAATTCGCGTTGCCGAGTTTCTTGCTGATCTTGTCGATTTCGCTCGCGGTCTTGGAGATTTCCTTTTCCAGCCGTTTGCGCTCGGCATCGAGATCGATGACGCCCTCGATTGGCAGGACCAACGTCGCCTCATCGACGACGACCTGCAGCGCCCGCTTCGGCATATCGCCCTCGGCCAGCTCGATGTGGCGCAGTCGGGCCAAGGTCATGATTACGTCACGGTTGCGTTCGAGGCGGGCAGCACTCTCCGGGCCGGCGCCATGCACTTTAAGATCGAGCATGGCGCTTGCCGGGACCGTTAGTTCGCTGCGTGCCGCACGAATCCCGCTCACCACGCGAACCAGCCAGTCGAGTTCGTTCTTTGCGGTCTCGTCGATAAGTCCGGCGTCCAGGCTGGGCCAGTCGGCGGTGATCAGAAGACCGCCCTGCTGCTTTGTGAGATCGGCCCAGAGTTCTTCGCTGATGAAGGGGGCCAGGGGATGAAGCAGGTGCAGGATTTGGCCCAGAACCCAGGCCGATGTCCTCCGAGTTTCTTCCTTGGGGGCACCGTCCCCGCCCTGGAGGGTCGGCTTCGCCAGCTCGATGTACCAGTCGCAATAGGTGTTCCAGACGAAATGATAGAGCCCAAGTGCTGCGTCATTGACCCGGTAGTCCTCGAGTGCGCTCGAGACCAGGGCCGAGACCTCGATCAAACCGCCGGTGATCCAACGATTGAGCGGCAATTCCAGCTGGTTCGGCGCGAATGCGGGATCGAGCCGAGCTTCGTTCATTTCCAGGAAACGCGCCGCATTCCAAAGCTTGGTCATGAAATTGCGGTAGCCCTCGACCCGCTGCGGCGAGAATTTGACGTCCCGGCCGAGTGCGGTGCTGGCGAGGATCGTATAGCGGAGCGCATCGGCTCCGTACCGATCGATCATCGCCAGAGGATCGACGACGTTGCCCCGCGTCTTGGACATTTTCTGGCCCTGTTCGTCCCGCACCAGGCCATGCATGACGATGTCCTTGAACGGAATCTCATGCTTCAGCTGCAGGCCCTGCATCATCATCCGGGCGACCCAGAAAAAGATGATATCGAACCCGGTAACCAGGACGCTGGTCGGATAGAAGGTCTTGAGCGCATCGGTCTCTTCCGGCCAGCCGAGGGTCGAGAAAGGCCAGAGACCCGATGAGAACCAGGTGTCGAGGACGTCCGGATCGCGGTCGATTGGTGTGGGTTTGCCATAATGGGCCTCGGCCGCGGCTTGTGCGGCTTCCTCGGATTCCGCGACAAAGATTTCGCCGTCGGGTCCGTACCACGCAGGTATGCGATGGCCCCACCAGAGTTGGCGCGAAATGCACCAGGGCTGAATATTGCGCATCCACTGGAAGTAGGTGTTCTCCGCCGATTTCGGCACGAACCGGGTTTGGCCGCTCTCGATCGCCTCAATCGCGGCTTCGGCCAGGATATCGGCGCGGCAATACCACTGATCGGTGAGGTAGGGCTCGATCGGCGTGTTGGAGCGGTCGCCATAGGGTACGTTATGGACGATCGACTCCACCTTCAGCAGCAGCCCCTGGGCTTCCATGTCGTTGACGATGCGCTGGCGCGCCTCGAAGCGGTCGAGCCCGCGATAGGTCTCGGGCACTTCTTCGTTGAGTTGCCCGCGCGTGTCGAAAATATTGATCATGGCGAGGCCATGGCGGCGGCCGACCTCGAAATCGTTGAAATCATGGGCCGGGGTGATCTTCACCGCACCCGTGCCTTTTTCCGGATCGGAATAGGTATCGGCGACAATTCTCAGTTTCCGTCCCACGAGAGGTAGTATCGCCATCTTGCCTTGGAGATGGTGGTAGCGTTCGTCGTCGGGGTGAACGGCGACGGCGGTATCGCCCAGCATGGTTTCAGGCCGGGTGGTGGCGACCGTAATCGACGCCCCCGCGACGCCTTCGATCGGATAGCTGAAATGCCAGAGCTTGCCATTGACCTCGGTCGGTACGCTCTCAAGGTCGGAGACCGCCGTCTCCAACTGGCAATCCCAATTGACCAGGCGTTTGTCCTTGTAGATCAAGCCCTGCTTATGAAGTTCGACGAAGGCATGGGTCACAGCCCAGTAGAGATCCGGCTCCATGGTGAAGCGTAGCCGCGACCAATCGGCGGAATCGCCGAGCCTGCGAAGTTGGCCTAGAATGTTGCCTTCCGACGCCTCTTTCCATTTCCAGCATTCCTCAAGGAACGCCTCGCGGCCGATCGCCTTGCGGCTGGTGCCTTCGCTCGCGAGCTTGCGCTCGACCATCATCTGCGTCGCGATGCCGGCATGATCCGTGCCGGGCTGCCACAGCGTCGGCCGGCCGCGCATGCGCTGGAATCGCACGATGAGGTCCTGCAGCGTATGGTCGAGCGCGTGCCCCAGATGGAGACTGCCGGTGACGTTGGGCGGCGGCATCATCAGGCAGAACGGCTCACCCCCACGGCTGAAATCCGGCCTGAAGGCGCCGGCTTCTTCCCATGTGGCATACCACTTGGCTTCGACCTCTTGCGGCCGATAGGTCTTCTCCAGCATGGCTGGAATAAACTCCGTTTACGAAAGCTGGAAAGTGCGTGAGACTAATAGCCTCGAAGTCCGGGCGTCATAAGATATTCGGCATGGGTTCGCAACCGAACCCGGCCGGCGGCGTTGACCGCGCGCAAGGTCCATACGAATTACTCTTGGGAAGGACATCGTGAACAAGCCCCTGTGGTCTCGCACCCTGTTTCTGGCTTTCTTCTTGGTAAGCGCCGGCTCCGAAGTTGGGGCCTTCGAGGCTGCCCTGGGTGAGGCGCAACCCTTCAGTTTCGAAATGCTTAAGGAAGAGGCTAAGGCTGCCGCTGGCCAGCCCTACTCGCCGGCACCGGTACGGCATGCCGAGACCCTCGAGACAGTCGATTTCGACGCGCATTGGGAGATCGTTTTCGATTCGGACAAGACGGTCTGGATCAACAACAACACGGTGCCGGTCCAATTTTTCCACCTTGGCCGTTATTTCAAAGAGCCGGTGAAAATCCACATGGTCGAGGGCGGTCAGGCACGGGAAATCCTTTATTCGCCGGACTATTATTCCATTCCGGAGGACAATCCGGCGAAGGCGTTGCCCGACGACATCGGATTTGCCGGGTTTCGGGTGATGAACAGCCATCTTCGCAATGATTGGATGTCGTTCCTGGGCGCAAGCTATTTCCGCACCGACGGCGCACTTGCGCAATATGGCCTGTCCGCCAGGGCGGTCGCCGTGGATCCCGCCATGCCTCAGGCCGAGGAATTCCCGCGGTTCAGCGCCTTCTGGCTCGCCCCGCCGCAGAACCCCGACAACGATCTTCAGATCATGGCCCGCTTGGAAGGCCCGTCGCTCGAGGGTGCCTTCAGATTCGACGTCAGGCACGACGACGGCACGGTGATGAATATCGAGAATTTCCTCTATACGCGCAACGCCATCGACCGGCTTGGCCTAGCACCTCTGACCAGCATGTTCTGGTACTCCGAGACCAATCGCGCCACCGCCCCGGACTGGCGGCCCGAAATCCACGACAGTGACGGTCTCTCGATCTGGACCGGGACTGGCGAGAAGTTATGGCGGCCTTTGAATAATCCCGATCGGGTGGTCGTCTCGAGCTTCTTCGATGAGAACATCGAGGGTTACGGTCTGCTCCAGCGCGACCGGAATTTCGATAATTTCCAGGACGACAGCGTCTTCTACGATCGCCGGCCCAGCGTCTGGGTCGAGCCTCTCGAAGACTGGGGCAAGGGTGCGGTCCAGCTTCTGGAGATTCCGACCGACGACGAAATCCACGACAATATTGCGGTCTACTGGATTCCCGAGGAGCCTATCGGGTCAGGTGAAACGCACGCGCTCCGCTACCGACTGCATTGGCTCGCCGATCAGCCCTTTACGCCTGATCTGGCGCGGGTTGTGGCGACGCGGATCGGCCGGGGCGGGGTCCCGGGTCAACCGCGGCCGGACGCCAAGGCCAAGTTCGTGATCGATTTCGAAGGCGGCCAGCTAGGCCAACTCGATGCCGAAGACGATGTGGAACTTGTCGTGAACACGCCGCGCGGCACGATCGACAACCCCTACACCCTGCCGATCGTCGACACCGATCGCTGGCGGACTGTCTTCGATCTGCAGCCGGTAGATGACCAGACGCTCGAACTCCGGGCCTACCTGGCGCTTGACGGAACACCGCTCACCGAGACCTGGCTCTATCAGTTCAATCCAAAGGCGCTCGAACGTCAGGTTTCGCCGCTACGGCCGGACTGAGCGGATAGTCGGTCGGAAGTCATTGCAGTTCGGCGCGTTTGGCGAGCTTTTTGACTTCCTCCTCGACGACGCGCTGAACGATCGCGGGCAGATTGCTGTCCAGCCAGTCTTTCAGCGGCTGGCGCATCATCTCCCGCAGGAAGGCTTCGACGGTCTGGCGCGAGCCCGGGATCGGCTCGATTTCGGTCGAGGATCGGGCCGATTGCGCCAGCTTGGCCATCGATGCCATGCTGGCAGAAGATGATTGTTCGGAAAGCAATGCCGGATCGTCGGTCTTCGCTTGATCATCCATGGCCTTATCCTTGTCAGCCGGCTTGGCACTGTCGACAGGTATCAGTTCGACATCGTCATCGTCGGTGGAATCATCGTCATCGTCGATCCGGGACTCGGGTCCAAGCTCGAGCGGCTTCAGCTTCGGTTCGTAACGAGGTTTCCCGCCCCCGTTGCCGTCCTTGTCCTCGTCGTCCTCATCGGCAATGATTTTGCGGATCGAGGTCAAAATCTCGTCCATCGTCGGCTCATCATCGCTGCGATCGTCGATCATCCGCAAACCTCGTCCTGCGATCGATACATCTTATCGCTTATAAGTAGAATGATTGCAATAGTTCTATCCGGAGACGTTATTTAGCACTCGGAAGAACCAGTAGTCGTCACGCCAGTCGCGATCGCCTTCCGGTGTCAGCCCAAGGTCCTCTTCCGGCGTGCCGGTGCCGAGCCATTTCCCTTCGGTTTCCTCGTAATGTATCTTCGGGTCATAGACCGGAATATCGAGATTGAGCTGGACCACGCCGAGTTCGCCGACCGCAGCCTTCAGCCTGTAGCTCGCGGCCACATGATCGCGCAGCAATCGCGCTGTCTCGATCTGAACGGCGAAAAGCTCGCTCTCCGCGTCCAGCACATCGGCGATGGTCCGAAGGCCGATATCGGCTTCGGTTTGAACGCCGAGTAACGCCAATTTGGCCGTCTCAGCCTGAGCCTCGAGTGCGCGGGCGCGGGATCGGGCCGAGGTCAGCGCCTGCCAGGCGTCGACCACTTCGGCTTCGACGGCGAGCCTGGTGTCGTCCACCAGATAGCGCTGTTCGGCGACCGTCTGACGGGATTGCCGGATCCGTGCTCGAGCGGCGCCGCCCTCATAGATCGGAATGGTGAGGATCGTGCTGATCGAGGCACTGGTCTCGCGGTCGATCAGCGTGCTGGGCTGATCCACATGGCTGACCTCGCCTCGCAGTAGCAGCTTGGGCTCGAGTTCGGCCTTGGCGCGATCCACATCGAAGCGTGACGCTTCGAAGATTTGCTCGGCTGCGATCAGGGCCGGGTGATTGTCGATCCGGTCAAGGGCGTCGGCCTCTGACAGCGGCAGCTTCTTGAGCGGCAGCGGCGTTATCAGGCCTTCGGGCGGACGCCCGACCACGCGGCGGAAATTGGCGCCGGAGGCCATGAGATCGGCCTTGGTCGCGATCCGGTTCGCGATCGCCCCCTCATAGCGAGATTCCGCTTGGGCAAGGTCAGTATCGGTCACGACCCCGCCGCCATGACGGGCGCGGACAATCGTCAATTGCTGGAGCAGTCTTCGCTCATTGTCGAGGGCGAAGCCGAGGATCAGCTGATCGCGATAGACCGCGGTGAAGGCATCGACCGTCTCCACGAGCAGGTTCTGCTCAAGGGCGCGGAGATCGGCGTGTTGGGCCAACGCCCGTCGCTTGGCGGCGTCGATCTCGGCCGTGGCCTCGCCACTGGTGTACAGCCGTTGATCGAATGTCAAAGCGATCCGATTGGTGTTCGCGTTTTGATCGTCATTCTCGGTGCGGGCCGCCTTCAAGCCGGTACTGGCCGACGCGTTCAAGCTCGGTCGCCAGAGGGCCTGCGCCTCCGGGACGGTCTCGTCGACGGCCCGAGCCCGCGCCCGAGCAGCCAGCAGGCGAGGATTGGCCTGATAGACCTCGGCCAGCGCCTGCATGAGACTGGTCTCGGCCGAAATCGCCGGCGAGGCCAAAATCATCAACCAGAGAATGCCGACGATCCGGGTCATCTTCATGACCCGGTGACTAGCAGCAATTCAACCTTGAGGCTAGCTTGCCGGCTTCGCGCAACTCAAAGTTAAGTCTTAGAACTGAAAGGCCGGCTCTTCGACTAGGCGCATCATCGGCGGCGTATGGGCATCGAACGGCGTCACTTTACCGACAGCGGCGCCGAACTTGTGAAAGACGGTAACGCGCCCGACATGGCCCTGGCGCATGATGCAGGCCAGGCGGCCGCGATCGCCGATCTGGTCCAAAAGCGGGTCCGGGACGGCCTCGACCCCGCCGCCGAGCAGGATGAAGTCGAAGGGGCTTTGCTTCGGAAAGCCGATCTCGTCACCCGCAATCTGGGTGACGACGTTGTCGCAGCCGAGTTCGTTCAGGGGCGCTTCGATCAAGTCGACATTCTCCTGATCGGGCAGGATCAAAAATACCGTGGACATCAATTGCGCCAGCACCGCCGCACAATAGCCGGTCTGGCAACCGATGATCATGCCCACTTCAAGCGGCTGGGGGGCTCCCGCCTGGAGCATTTTCGCCAGGGCCAGAGGCTCGATCAGGCAGCGCCCGTCGGGCAGGGCGATGTCCTCGTCATTATAGGCGATGCCGCGCAGCGACTTCGGCAGAAAGCGTTCGCGCGGCACCTTGCCCATGGCCGCGTTAACCCGAGCATCGTCGATTTCGTTCGGCTGCAGCTGGTTCTGCACCATATTGCGTCGAGCCCGCTCGTAATCGCTCATCGATTCCCTCTTCGTCGCTGACCCATGCCAGACAGCCGCCCTTATAAGCAGGTGTCCAAGCCGAAACAATGCGGCGTGGTCAATCGTACAGCCGGGCTCCGATTCCCAAGCATTGCCGTTATTGACCCACATCATCGCCACCCATATAGAGGTGAGCCCGGTGAGTATGGACCCGGGCCCGGTGGCAGAGTGGTCATGCAGAGGACTGCAAATCCTCGTACGTCGGTTCGATTCCGGCCCGGGCCTCCAAGCCGGTGACCTTCAGGGATCGGCGATATTTGCCGAATTTGGGGTGGAACGACCTCGAGCGATCTGTTAACAGCCTCATTCGGTCAATGATCCCCGGTAGCTCAGTTGGTAGAGCGAGCGGCTGTTAACCGCTTTGTCGCTGGTTCGAGTCCGGCCCGGGGAGCCATTTCCATTTCTACTCCATGATGCAATATTCTGCGCCAGCGGTTCTCGACTTTCTACCAATCGGGCTTTCTACGGTGCAGACCGACGGAGTTCTTGTCACACCGCCGGATTTAGCCTTGAATTCCGCCGGATTGTCTGGGGCGGCTGCCCGAATGCTCGCACGAACGCACGGCGCATTCGTTCCCGATCGGAAAATCCTGTCTCGCGGGCGACTTCATCCATTGAAAGCCGCCCCTGCTCCATCATCAAGCGCGCCGCCTCAACACGCAATTGTTCCAGAGCCTTGGCCGGCGACCGCCCCGTTTCCGCCAGAAAAGTGCGGCTGAACTGCCGCGGGCTCAAGTGAGCGGCATCCGCAAGCTGTTCCACCGAGATCGCAGCGCTCAGATGCTGCTGGGCATAGAGGAGTGCGTTCTGAACGCGGTCGGACTTGGGTGCGATCTCAAGCAGCGCTGAGTGCTGCGACTGCCCTCCAGCGCGGCGGTGATAGACCACGAGAGACTTCGCAACGCGTCGCGCCACATCCCCACCGAAGTCCTTCTCGACCATGGCTAGTGCGAGATCGATACCGGCGGTTGCGCCAGCCGACGTCCAGATTGCACCGTCGATAATGAAGATGCGATCTTCCTCGACCTTGACGGCCGGGAAACGCGCTTGAAGCTCGCGCGCAAGCCGCCAGTGCGTCGTCGCGCGCCGGCCGTCGAGCATGCCGGCTTCAGCCAGGATGAAGGTACCGTTACAAATCGCTGCGATCCGGCGGGCGCTACCCCCAATTGAACGAAGAAGGTCGAGCAGTCCGGCCGTCGGCTGAGGGGCACCGATCCCAGCTCCCACGATTAGCGTGTCGATGGCGTTCGGCTCGAAAGGTGTCGTCTCGATGATCATGCCAAGCGACGACCCGATTGGACCACCCGTCTCGGACAAGACGGATATCTCGTACCGGGGTTCGACGGCCAGCATATTGGCGAACTCGAACACAGAGGCGGCAGCCAGGGACATCATCTGGAATCGCGGGATGAGGATGAACCCAATGCGATGCATGACGTGGCTCCACTCACATGTCCGAAAACGTCGTGTAAACGACTTAGGAGCCGAGTGCCAGAGCGCGCAAATAGTGCCTAGCAGCCAGCCTGATGCTGACTGATCAAACAAGGCGCATCATTATGGTTGGTGACAATAAAGGAACCGCTCTCGTCACAGGCGCATCTTCGGGCATCGGCGCGATCTACGCTGATTGCCTCGCCTCGCGTGGCTACAATTTGATATTGGTCGCCCGCAATCGGACGCGGCTCGACGCGTTGGCATCGGCAATCACTGACCGGACCGAGCGCTCGGTCGAGGTAATTGCATCGGATCTCTCCGTAAAGGCAGACCTCGCGCGGGTCGAGGCCATTCTCAAGGCGGACGCCAGCATCACACTTCTCGTGAACAATGCCGGGATCGGCGCGCCGGTGCCGACATGGGAAGCCGATGTCGATCAAATGGCACAGATGGTCGACATCAATATCACTGCCCTGATGCGGCTGACCTATGCCGCGGTGCCTGGGTTCGTCGCTCGTGGAGAGGGGACGATCATCAACATCGCATCCGTGATCGCGCTCGCACCGGAGTTTCTGCTCAACGGCGTATATGGAGCCAGCAAGGCGTTCGTCGTTGCCCTGTCGGCGTCGCTGCACAACGAGCTCGCCGACAAGGGCGTCCGGGTTCAGGTCGTACTGCCCGGCGCCACCGCCACCCACTTCTGGGACATCTCCGGCGTGCCGCTCGCGGGGGTGCCGACCGAGATCCTGATGGCGGCTGAGGCCATGGTCGACGCGGCGCTTGCAGGCCTCGACCTTGGCGAGACTGTCACCATCCCGGCGCTGCCA
>JBGSYN010000063.1:0-14313 GCA_041750975.1 Geminicoccaceae bacterium
TAGTCGGTCATCGATCCCTCCCTACTGCTGCAAAAGCATGAGGGGTGCACGAGGGGAACGGGTTGCCCTCGCCTTCACCAATCAGTCGAAGAAGTCCCGATCCTCCTCGCGGAGATATTGCCGGGCAGCTTCCGGAATGAGATCGACACCCATGCCGGGTGTGTCCCAGACCTCGATATGGCTATCGACGATCAGCGGATCGGGCAGGCCCTCGACGATCTCGTGCCACCAGTCGTGTTCGGCGGTGGGGCATTCGAAGGCGATGAAGTTCATCGGCAGTGTGGCCGAGACCTGCAGCAGGGCGGCAAGTCCCAAGAGGCCGTCACCCGTGCCGTGCGGGGCCATGAGAATGCCGTGGAGGTCGGCATATTCGGCGATCCATTTGAGCTCGGCAATGCCGCCGACGTCGCAGGGATCGGGGCCGACGATGTTGACCGCGTGCCGTTCGATCAGGTCTTTGAAGTTCTGACGCAGATAGATCTGCTCACCGGTATGGATCGGCGTCGAGGTGCTATGGGTGAGGTCGCGATAGACATCGGCGTTGACGTAAGGGGTGTAGTCGCCGGTGAGCATGTCCTCGCACCACATCAGATTGAGGTGCTCGACGGCACGGGCGAAGCGGATCGCATCGGGCACGGTCCAGCCCGGCCCGCAATCGAGGGCGAGCCCGACCTCGTCGCCCAGGACCTCCTTCATCGCTTCGACACAGGCGACGATATGATTGAAGCCCCGTTCGGTGAGCAGGCCCGTGGTCCTGGACCCATGGAAGGCTTTCCTATCCTCGGCAACCCCATAGAAGAAGTTGTCGACATGATTGGGCATCGGGCTGTGGAAGGCGACACCCTGCTTGATGATGGAGAAGTTCTGCGGCAGATCCTTCATCCAGCGCATGTTCCGGGCGTAGGATTCCGGCGAATGATCGCCGTCGAAGGATTTGCGGAAGGCGCCGTTATAGACCCGGACCTGGTCCCGGACCTTGCCACCCAGGAGTTTGTAGACCGGCACGCCCGCCGCCTTGCCGGCGATGTCCCAAAGGGCCATCTCGATGGCGCTGACGGCACTGCCATAGGGCTTGAAGGCGCCGCGCTGGCGGATTCTGGAGACGCAGCGCTCGACATCGGTCGGGTCGAGACCGATCAGCGCGTCCCTGAAGAACATGATGAAGGGCTTCAGGTAGGGCTTGGCCTTTTCGACCTGACCGAGACCGTGAATGCCTTCATCGGTGGTGATGCGCACGACCGGGGTCTGGCCGATTACGGCACATTTGAGATCGGTGATCTTCATGGTTCGGAGCTTCTAACGTCTCAAGGGTTGGTGGGTCGATGTCAGGTTTTGGGCTGGGTCTTCAGCCAATCGTCATATTCCGGGCGGGCGGCGTCCGAGAGCGGGTAATAGCGGCGGAGATCGCCACCCTCGGCGAGCTTGATGCGGACGAAGTCCTCCCATTCGTGGCGGGCGTGGGCTTCCTCGATCAATTTGGGGGCGAGGGCCACCGGGACGACGACGGCACCGTCATTGTCGGCGACGATGATATCGCCGGGCATGACGAGACAGCCGCCGCAGGCGATCGGGACATTGACGCCGAACGGCATGATGTCGGTTTGGGTGTGGAAGTTCGGTGTGACCCCCTTGATCCACAAGCCTAGGTCGATTTGCTCGATATTGTCGATGTCCCTGAGGCAGCCATCGATCACCACGCCCTGGCCGCCGCGGCCACGGAAAAAGGTGAGCATCATCTCGCCGAAGACACCGCTGCGCATATCGCCCCTGGCGTTGACGACGACGATGTCGCCGGGTTCGGTGTGATAAAGGACATGCCGGTGCAACTGCCTTTCGGGCTCGGCGTACTCGTCTTCCCCATACAGATCTTCGCGCTTCGGCATGAATTGCAGCGTCAGCGCCGGTCCGGCGACCCGCCGGCCCTTGGTCCAGGCAGTCAAGCCGGCGAGATGGGAATTGCGCACACCCATATGAAAAAGCGTGCTGGAGGCCGTAGCGGCACCCATGGCCTTGACGGCATCGACAAGGTCTTGCGGCGGGCGGACAATGTTTTCGGTCTTGATTACAGTGGCTGCCACGGTTTTCTCCCCTAACTGTTACGGTATAGCGTTCAGGCGTGGGCGCTGTCGCCGAAAAAGCTCGATCCCGGCTGCAGATGCGCCCTTGCCACGTCCTCATTGAGCGTCAGGCCGTGGCCCGGCCGGTCGGCGAGATGAATGAAGCCGTCCCTGATGACCGTCTCGCCATCGGCGAGGTCGTCCCACCAGGCAACGTCATGGGCGTGGAATTCCATCACCAGGAAATTATTCATAGTAGCACAGACATGGGCTCCGGCAACCGTGCCGATCGGGCTCGCGACATTGTGCGGCGCCAACGGAATGTAATAAAGGTCGGCATGGTCCGCGACCTTCTTCGCCTCGGCGAGCCCGCCCATCTTTGGGATGTCGGGGGCGATGATCCTGGCTGCCTGCTTTTCTATCAACTCGCGATAGCCGTGTTTTCTGTAGAGGTTCTCACCGGTGCAGATCGGCGTGCGGGTGCTGTGGGTCACATGACGCTGCGCCTCGATATTCTCGGGCGGGATAGGGTCCTCCAGCCACAGAAGATCGAACGGCTCCAACGCCTGGGCGAGCTTGATCGCGTCGTTGACACCGAACTTCCAGTGCGCATCCACGGCCACCATGACCTCAGGGCCGACGGCCTCGCGGACCGCCCGCACGACATCCGTCATCCAGGCCATTTCTCTGGAGCCGATGGTGCGATTGAAGGGCTCGACCCATTGCCTTCTCGGATGCGGCTCATTGGAGATGTCGATGGTGTAGGGATTGGGCGTATCGAGATCGAACTTGATCGCCGTAAAGCCCTCCGCCGCGACCTCTTTGGCCTTCTTGGCATAGTCCGCGGGATCGGGCGTGTCGCCTGCATGGCAATCGGCATAAATCCGGATCTTGTCCCGAAACCGACCACCGAAGAAGGTGTAGATCGGTGTGTTCAGCACGCGTCCGAGCAAGTCCCAGAGTGCGATCTCGATGCCGCTGATGGCTGTTACCGTAGCACCGCCGGTCGAACCCTCGCCGGAGAGACAGCGGATCATGATCTCGATCAACCGGTTGATATCACGCGGATCCTGATCGAGCAGAAGCGGCTTGGCCCTGTGCACGAGCTCGGCGACGCCGGCCCCCCAATAGGCTTCGCCAAGACCTGCAATCCCCTGATCGGTCTCGATTTTCACCAGAACCCAGGGAAAATTCCCCTGGATAACCGCCGTCGAGACCCGTGTGATCTTCAAACCGCCATCCTCGTCGTCATCGCCGTCATGATGCCAATCGTCCTACGCGGCCGCCAAGCTCTTGCCGGTCTCGCCATCGAACAGGTGCAACTGTTCCTGATCGAACTCGAGCCAGATCCGGTCGTCGGGGTGAAGTCTGGTCCCCGCAGGCACGCTCACCACCGTCGACGTGCCGCCGAGATTGACATGGGCGTAGGTGATATCACCCGTCGGCTCCACCGTGTAGATGCGCGCAGGAATGGCACCGTCGTGCTGCTCCCGGAGCAAATTGATGGTGCTGTGCCTGGCACCGACCACAACCTTGTTCGAACTCGACCGGCGGACCCGCTTCGTATTCCGGGGCGAAAGCGGAATACTCCAGTCGGGACCGGTCAGCATCGCTCGCTCACCTTCGATGGCAAGGTCGACCTCGAGCAGATTCATGGCCGGACTGCCGACAAACCCCGCGACAAAGGTATTCACCGGATCGGCAAAAACACGCTCGGGCGTGTCGTATTGTTGCAGCAGCCCATCGCTCATGACAGCCATCCGGTCGGCCATGGTCATAGCTTCGAGCTGGTCGTGCGTCACATAGACGACGGTAGCGCTGAGGTCCTGATGAAAGCGTTTCAGCTCGGAACGCATTTGCACCCGCAATTTGGCGTCGAGATTGGATAGCGGCTCGTCCATCAGGAATACTTTGGGATCGCGAACCAGGGCCCGTCCCAAGGCCACGCGCTGTTGCTGGCCGCCGGAGAGTTCGCGCGGCCGGCGTTCGAGCAGATGAGTGATATCGAGGACCCTCGCCGCCTCTTGAACCTTGGAGTCGATATCGGCCTTATTGAACTTCCGCATCCGCAGCGGGAAAGCGATGTTCTTGTAGACCGATTTGTTCGGATAGAGCGCGTAGTTCTGGAAAACCATGGCGATATCACGATCCTTGGGATCGAGTTCATTCACCATGCGCTCGCCGATCCGAATCTCGCCATCGGTGATGTCGATCAGGCCCGCAATCAGATTGAGCGTCGTCGTCTTGCCGCAACCCGAAGGTCCGACCAGGGCCACGAATTCGCCGTCATTGACGGTAAGCGATACATTGTCGACGGCAATGAAGTCGTTATAGACCTTCACCACCTGACGGAGGTCAACTTCTGCCATAGTACATCCCTTCGAACTCGCGTCTTAGCAGCACGAGTTATACTTGATTCGCGCGCCCTAGGACTTGACGGCACCTTCCGTCAAAGCGCGCACAAAATATTTCTGGAGAAAAAGAAAGAGCACGACAACCGGAATACTCATGATGAACGAGGCCGCCATCAAACCCGGCCAGTTGGTCGCGTATTCCGAAAAGAAACGCTGCAGACCGACCGGCAACGTCAACTTCGAATCATCATTCAGGAAAGTCAGCGCGTAAACGTATTCATTCCAGGCCGTGATGAAGGAGTAGATCGCGGTGGCAACGATGCCGGGTGCGGAGAGCGGCATGATGACCAGGAAGAAAGCCTGAAACCGCGTCGCACCATCGATCCGCGCCGCCTGCTCGAGCTGGATCGGGATGTTGTCGTAGAACCCTTTCAAAAGCCAGATCGAGAGCGGCAAGCCGAATGTCAGATAGGTAATGACAAGGGAAGCGTGTGTATTCACCAAATAAAAGAACCGCATCATGATGAACAAAGGCATCAAGAATACGACGGCCGGAAACATGTTGCGGAACAACACTGCGAAAAACCAAAACTTCCGTCCGGGAAAGCGGAATCGCGAGAATGCATAGGCGGCGGGCACCGCGACCGAGACACCAAGAATAGTTGTCGCCGTCGATACATAAATCGAATTCCAGAGGAATTGCAGGAACTCGGCACCGACATCGCTGGTCGGTGACAACAAACGGCCATATTCCGCAAACGTGATGTTTCTTGGAATCCACTCGGGCGGATATTGCAGGGCGCCAAACTGCGTCTTGATCGACGTCAGGAACATCCAGACCATAGGCAGAATGGCAAAGAGCAGCAGCAGGATCAGAAAGACCCAGCCGATCGGCCCCCAAATATCACCCTTTTTCTTGCGGCGCTTCGTCTTCGAGGCCCGGACCAGCGCCTCGGCCCTGGCGGCGGTCGTCGTCGTGGCCGTGGCTTGCATGGCACTCATCAGGCTTACCTTTCATCCTTGAATGCGAGCGCCCGCACATAGAAGTAGCCGAGAACGATCATAACGAAAAACAGGATGACGGAATAGGCGGAGGCGAGGCCGAAGCGGATGCGTCCGAATGCGATCTGATAGATCTGCGTAATCCAGATATCGGATGCACCAGCCGGCCCGCCTCCGGTCATCACCCAGGGAATGGTGAAGGATTGATTGAGATTGGCGACCACCAGCAACAATACCGTGATCAGGATTACACCTTTGAGATGCGGCACCGTCACGTGCAAAAACCGTTGCCAGGTGCTGGCCCCATCGACCATGGCGGCACGCAGCAATTGCTCGGGCACCGTTTGCAGACCCGCCAACAGCATAATCATGGCGAAGGGAAATTCCTTCCAGACGTTCACCACGATGAGCGAAGGCAACACCATATCGATACTGTCGAGGAAATTGATCGGCTCCTCGGTGAGGCCGAATTGCACCGCGAGCGCACCCAGAACGCCATAGTCGCTGTGATAGATCCAGCGCCACACATAAGACGCCGCAACCGCGCTGATCACGAACGGGACCAGGAGAATGCCGCGCGTGAGTGCTCTTCCGGGGAACTCACGATTAAGGACCAAAGCCGCACCAAAACCCAGAACGAATGCAAAAAACGTGGAAAATACCGTCCAGATCAGTGTGTTCCAGGTGACGTCCTGGAAACTCTGGCTGGTGAGGATGCGGGCGTAGTTTTCGAGCCCGACAAAGACTTTGTCATCGAGCGAAAGACTTGGCGGCGTGCTGAAGAAAGAGAGGTAGATCGTGAAGTAGATCGGATAGCCGATCACCAGAAACATCACGGCAATTGCGGGCAGAATGTAGAGATAGTCCGCCCGACACTTCACCATCTCCTGGAAGATGTTGGGCTTTTTGTATGCCTTTCGCTGCGCCGCCGTTATCCCGCCGGGCACTGATGCCGTAGCCAAGCCAATCGACCCCTCAAACCGTGCCCGATCCGGGCGATTCTTAATTTACGTAAAAACCCCGACCGGCATTGAGAACGCCGGCCGGGCCGTGACGATGAAACTACCGTCAGATGCCTTGCATCAAGGATTGGACTTTCCGGGCTGCATCATCCGCGGATTCCTCGACAGTCATTTTTTCGGTCAGTGCATTCTGCATCATTTCAGGCACGATGATGTTCATGATTTCGGTCGATTCCGGAACCACCGGGAATGGAATACCTGCCGTCAACATCGAGGTCGTGACATCGAGGAATCGGATCTGCTCGAGCCGCTCCTTATTCCAGATGGTGCGGAAACCGCGAAGATTGCCCGGATTTGAGTTCAGGTTCAAACGCGTCGACCATTCCGGTCCGGTCATGAAGGCAGTCAAGGCACGCACGGCGTCGACGTCCATGTCGCCGTCGACATAGTCGGGGTTGAACATGTGCATATTGGAGCCGCCAAAGACGACGGCGCGCCGCTCCGCACCCTTTGGAATGAGGCCGTAGCGCATATTTTCGGCAACCTTTTCGGCCGTCGCCTTGTCCGATCCCGTCGCATTATTCACCCGATCCAGGATCGAGGCATAGGTGCTCGGATGGCTGATCATCATCGCCAGATTGTTGGTGATGAAGGGGTCCATGTTCTCCGTATTCGTATTGGTCAACGCCGAAGTCGGCACGGACTTGTCGCGAACATACATATCGTAGCACTGCTGCAGTGCCCGCTTGGTACCTTCATTGTTGATGTAAATCTTATCGTAGGTCGGATTGGGCTCGGCCTCATCGAGGGCACCACCGCCCTCTGCCCAGACTTCCGGCATGAAACGGAACGGCGTGTTGCCGGCATTGACGCGGGCGACGAGCCCATAACCGTTCTTGCCGGTCGTTTCGTGGATCTGCTTGGAATATTGAACCAGATCGTCCCACGTCGCAGGTGGGGTTTCCGGATCCAGGCCGGCCTCATCGAAGATTCCGGCATTCCAATTGAGCGCCATCGTCTCGTTGTTGGTTGGAACACCGTACTTCGTGCCCTGCCACATCACCGACTTCATAGCACCCGGCCAGAACTCGCTCTCGGGATAGTCGACATCCTCGGGCCCAAACTCTTGCAATTGGCCCTTGGCAGCAAACTCGACGCCCCAGAGGATCGCGAGACGGGCGGCCATCGGCGCTGCCCTGCCAAGCGCTGCCGTGCGGGCCTTGTTAAGCAGGTCATTGTAGCCGAGATTCTGCGCCTCGACAGTGATGTTCGGATAGGTTTCACCGAACGCCCGCCAAAAATCCTTCCAGGCCTGACGCTCGGCCTCGGTCGAGGCCTCATTCGGCCCGACATACCAGAATGTGACGCGGCCCGTGTAGTCGAGCGGCACCACGTTGGCGCACTCGGCGGCGGTGTCGACCTCGATCGTGCCGGCGATGCTCCTGATGTACTCAGCAGTCCACTGGCTGGGATCGACGCCGAGCGGACTCTCTTGCGCGAACGCCGAAAAGCGACCGCCAAGGCCGGCGGCGAGGCCAGCGCCAGCGGTGTAACCCAAGAGTTTGCGGCGGTTGATCGAAAGGTAATCGCGAATGCGGTTGTCACTCATGACCTAGCTCCTGATCAGCTATGGTTGCCTGACAGGATAGGACCAGTGGCACCGCTCGCTGTCAAGTGGCTCCAACGCGAGATGCCTTCGCCATTGCGTTTGTTTCGAGGATGAAACCGAATATCGTTGAGAACTTGTCAGCGGCGCCTTGGCGTCATAACGTTCGGAGCAGTCGACGAACAGGAGGCAGGTCGGCGAGGGGCAACTTTGCGTGCTCCTTCGCTGCCGAAACACCATGCGGTCAACGGCGACACACGGAAGCTTGCAGAGCAACACCTTGGAATCAGGTGCTCCAGCCGCGCGTGGCGAGACCGCCCCGGCGCCGCTGGAGGTCTACCGACCGTCGCTGATGTCGATCATGCTGCACGACCAGCGTCTGGTTGCGGCACTGTTCCTGACACCGGCGCTGGCGATACTTTGCTTCGTCGTCGTTTATCCGTTCTTCAACGCCATCTGGATGAGCCTGACCAACAAGATTGCGGGAGCACCTGGAACCTTTATTGGCATCGCCAACTATGTCGAACTGGTCAACGACCGCTATTTCTTCCAGATTCTCTATCAGACAGTTCTCTATACTTGTGTCGGTGTCGCGATCAAGTTCGTGATCGGCCTGACCATGGCCACTGTTCTGTCGCAGGACCGCCCTCTGAATTTTTTATACAAAACGATATTGTTCGTACCCTGGGCAGTGCCGCCGGTGGTCGCGGCACTGAACTGGCGCTGGATCTATGACGATTTCAGCGGGATGCTCAATAATATCCTGATCAAGGTCTTCGGCTTCACCGAACCGGTCTCGTGGCTTGGAGACCCCAGCCTCGCCTTGTGGTCGGTGCTTGCCGTCGTCGTCTGGACCGGCACGCCTTTCTACACGATGAGCTTTCTTGCGGGGCTCAAGGCGATCCCCAAGGAACTCTACGAGGCGGCCCGGATCGACGGCGCCAGCCGGTGGAACGAGTTCTGGAACATCACCATCCCCTCGATGCGCAACGTCTTTCTGATCGTCGTCATGCTGTCCTCGATCTGGACCTCGACCCAGATCGTCTTCGTCTTGCTGTTGACCAATGGCGGGCCCGCCAACACCTCGCAGATCCTGCCGAACCTCGCCTTTAAATATGCGCTCGCCGGCGGACGGCTCGGGATGGGATCGGCCGTCAATATGGTGTTCTTCCCGATCCTCGCACTCTTGATCGTCCTGCTTTCACGCAAGATGCTGCAGGAGCGGGGCCAGTAATGGCGGCAACCATACGCAGTATCGATCGGCAATGGCGATGGGTCGGCAATATCCTTCTCGTTGTGTTCATCGTTTGGACCCTGGCGCCGTTCTATTGGATGGTGATCACTTCCCTGAAACCGCACAAAGAGATTTACGGCACCACCGCCACGCTCTGGCCGCAGAACCCCAACCTCGACAGCTATCGCACGCTCTTCAATGACACGGACTACATGCTGTTCTTCGGCAACAGCATGTATGTTGCTCTGTTGACGACGGCGTGCACCGTATTGTTTGCGTCGCTTGCGGCCTATTCCATTGCGCGGCTCGACTTTCCCGGGCGCAAGTTCCTCGCACGCGGCATGGTCTACACCTATCTCGTGCCGCAATCCCTACTCTTCATTCCGCTTTTTGCGATCATGTTGAGCGTCGGCCTGACCAATTCGCTCAACGGCCTGTCACTCGCCCATATGGGCTTCACCATCCCCTTCTGTACCTGGCTGCTGATGGGATACTTCCTCTCGATGCCGAAGGAACTCGAAGAAGCAGCGTTGGTCGACGGTTGCACCCGGCTGGGTGTGCTATTCCGGATCATCCTGCCGATTTCGCTGCCGGCCCTGGCAGTCGTCGCGTTCTTCTCGTTTACGCTATCGTGGAACGAATATCTCTATGCGGTCGTCTTCAACTCCGATCCCGACGTCCGAACCATTCCGACAGGTCTCAACGACTTCGTTCTGGAGGATGTATTCTTCTGGGGGCCGATCATGGGCTCGACCGTACTCACGGTCATCCCGCCGCTCTTTGTCTATTTCATTTTTCAGCGCTGGCTTGTCACCGGGCTGACCATGGGGTCGGTCAAGGGCTAGACGCTTAATGCCATCGCCATCATCACCAAAGCAGGGAGAGTGAGATGAAGACCAACTGGCATTGGAAACGGCGTGAGTTCCTCACGCGCACCACGACCGCCGCCGCGGGTTTTTCGGCCGCGAGCATCATCCGGCCATTCAAGAGCTTCGCGCAGCGATCACAGAAGCTGGTTTATTGGCACCTGCCGATGTTCACGCCGCTCGCCGATCAGATCACCGAGGAGATCTTCAACGAATTTGTCATGCAAGCCGGGCTCAAGCCGGAAGAGGCTTCGTTCATCACCGTCAACAATTCCGATCTGATCCCGAAGCTCTCGGCGTCGCTCGAGGCGGGATCGCCGCCTGACGCCGCCCGCCTCTACGAGAGCTACGTGCAGCTCTATCGCGGCCAGGGCCACCTCATGGACGTCACCGCCGAGGTCGACGGCATGAAGCAGGAGGATGGCGGCCTTTTCGAATCGTCGCTCGCTGCGATCGAGTTCGACGGCAAGTACTGGGGCATGCCCTTTGCGATCAATCCCTGGCCAATGCATGCCCGGGTCGATCTTCTCGAAGAAGCCGGCCTCGACTATCCCGCAACCTGGGAAGAATTCGTCGAGACCTGCAAAACCATCCAGAGCCCACCCTTCTACGGCTTCGGCATGGACCTCGGCCTCACTGCCGACGCCACCGACAACATCATGCAGCTGTGCTGGTGCTTCGGTGGTCAAACGGCCGATGCCAGCGGTGCCGCGGCGTTCAACAATCAGGGCAATATCGACGGCTTCAATTTCATCAACATGATGTACAATGACGCCAAAATCATCCCGAAGGGTGTGGTCGGCAACGGCGACACCGCCTGGAACAACAAGGCCTACCAATCCGGGCAAGTCGCTTTCATCAACAACCCGACCTCGGTCTATGCCTATCTGGCCGACAAGGACCCTGAGTTGATGGCGAAAACCGGCCTATTCCCTGTCCCGGCGGGCCCGGCAGGGTCGGTCAATCAAATCGACACCTGGTCGATCGGCCTCTTCAAGCAGTCGCCGGAACCGCAATTGGTCAAGGATTTCGTCAGCTACATGATGCAGCCCGACAATTACGAGAAGGTGATCAACAACACCAATCACCGCTTCGTGCCGGTCTATCAGGATCTTTTCGATACGCCGTATTGGACCGATCGCCCAGAATTCGGCTCATTCCGTGAGATCGCCCAGACCGGTGTGCCGGTATCCTACAAGGCGCCTCCTTCAGCTGGCTCGGGCGAAGTACTCGGGACCAACGTCATTCCCGAGCATGTTCAGATCATGCTGATCGAGGGCATGCCGGCCGAGGAAGCGGTCGGATTGTGTCACGAGAAGATCGCTGCGATCTATGAGCGGATGAACGGCTGAAATCAGTCGCGTAAATGACGGGCCGGGACTGTCCGGCCCGTTCATAAGCGGAACTAGGAAGGAACCGATGTCGCATAGGCCCAGCAGATATTTTATGGCTTCGATGTCCGCAATCGCTGTATTGGCGCTTGGAGCTTGTGCTGGTTCGGACGTCAAGTTGGAGACCCCGAGTCCCGCGATGACCCAGGCATTCACCAGTGCGGGCGGCGATCGCTGCGTTGAGACCGTGACCTCCGCACTTCAGGGCCTTGGCGTCATGCCGAGCGATATCGACTATGTCGAATCCGACCAGCGGATCGACGGGCCGGCCAATGATCAGCGGCTCGAGGGCTACACCATCTGGACGGGCCTCAAAGACAAGACCGGCTATGTCGTCGTCTATACGCTGCCGGACTGCCACTTCCTCTCGGTCTTCACGCGCGGCGAGGTCAAGATCAAGGACGGCAAGATCGTAACCTGACACACCTGCGCGTGCCGGGGTTTCCTTCGTTGGCGCCCGTTACAATTAGCATCGTAATCTCTTGTGTTTGGGACAACGATGCTTGGATTCCTAGATTCGGTGCGATCTCGCAGCAATCGCATTCTCACGCTCGTCGCGGCGATCGGACTTGCGGCCTGTACCACGGTCGAACGCGAGCCCGCGAGCCAGGCCATGGTGCGCGCACTCAGTGCTGCTGGCGGCGATCGTTGTCTCGATACCGCAGCGTCCGTGTTGCAAGGTCTCGGTGTCGAGCCAGGTAATATCGATAGGGTCGAAACCGACCGACGCAGCAACACCTCGGGCGACGACGAGCAGTTGCAGGGCTACACGATCTGGACCAGCCTCAAGGGCCGTCAAGGCTATGTCGTAACCTTCGTCCGGCCCGATTGCGACTTCGCCTCGGTCTATGACCGCGGCGAGATCGAGATCGAGAACGGCAAGGTGGTCAATTGAGCTTCAGCTCAGATAGATCACTGTTGCCATCAGAAAAAATGTCAGCACGGCCATGATGTCGTTGCCGGTGGTGATGAACACGCCCGTGGCCATGGCCGGATCTATCCCGAAATGATCCAACACCAGCGGCACGGTGGCACCGATCGCCACCGCCAGCAGTACGACTATGGTGAGTGAGGCTCCAGCGGTGACGGCGAGACGCAATGGCGCCTCGACCTCGACGAATTGTGCCATCGCAACGACCAGACAGCCGAGTACGCCGGCGACCAAGACACCATTAATGAGGCCGCCCAAAAGCTCCTTGCCGATGCGCCGGCGGACGTCACCGATCCAAAGCTGGCCGGCGGTGAGTGCCTGGACCGTCACGGTCGAGGCCTGAATGCCTGCATTGCCTGCCATTGACATGACGATCGGGATAAAGCTCGCGAGTACGGCCGCCTCGGCGAGTTCATCATCGAACGAGCCGACGACGAGGGCGGCAAGGCTCGAACCTGCCAGTCCCGCCAAGAGCCAAGGTATGCGCTGGCGTACCATACGGTGCAAAGGCTGATCGGCGCGGGCATCCTTGGCGACGCCGCTCATCAGCTTGATGTCTTCCTCGGCCTCCTCGCGGATGACATCGTGGATCTCGTCCTGCGTCACCTGACCGACCATGCGGCCTGCCTCATCGATAACCGGAACGGCTGCGAGATCGTGAACCATGACGATCCTTGCCACGTCTTCCTGGTCCATGCCCTCCGGCACCGTGATGACATCACGCTGCATGATGTCGGCAATGACGGCTTGGCGTGGATTGAGCACGAGGTCGCTGGCGCGCAGACTGCCGAGAATATGACGCTCGGCATCCAGCACATAGATCTGGTCGAGCGTCCGGATCTCGCCTGCATCCTGGCGCAGGTGCTCGATCACGCGAGCAACTGTCCAATCACGCGGCACGGCGATGAACGCCTTGGACATGAGTGCCCGGGCGGTCTCATCTTGTGTTTCCAGGCGACGGCTGATTTCGGTTGAATGGGAAAGACGCGGCAGCACCTCCCCGATGACCGGTTCCGGCAATTTTTCGAGCAGATCGGCGGCTTTCTCGGGCCCGAGGCTGTCGACCAACTCGCGCACGCGATTGATCGCTATCTCTTCCATCAACAGCGCGCCAAGATTGGGGTCCATTTCCTCAAGCACCCCGGCCGCCGGCAACGGCGACAGCCATTCATAAAGCGTACGCGCTCGTTTGAGCGGCAGATGGATGAGCAGTTGAACGACATCGACCGGGGCCCAGGGATCGACGATCTCCAGCACCCGCTCTCGCTCTCCGGTCTTAATCAGAGCGGCGATCAGCTTGACCGTCGGCTTATTCGATTTGCGAAGGTTGCCATGGCGGCTCCGATCCCAGCCGATCGAAGTGCCGGCAGCCCCGGATTCGGCAATTTCCATTCGATTCCTCACTCATTTCTCCTAAAACTAATGCTTCTGTTCAGGAAGAGAGGGGAAGGACATTGGCTGACGACATTCCGAGCATCCTTTCGCACGTGTCCATAGGCACCAATGATTTCGAGCGGGCCGCAGCCTTCTACGATCGGGTCCTAGCCACACTAGATTGCAAACGTGTGATGGAGCATCCGGGTGCCATTGCCTGGGGCAAGCTCTACCCGGAGTTCTGGTTGCAGACACCTCTCGACGGAGCCCGCGCGGACACGGGTAACGGCACTCATTTCGGGTTTTTGGCGCCCGACAAAGCGAGCGTCGATGCCTTCCACGAGGCGGCGATCGATGCCGGTGCAAAGGATGACGGCGCACCGGGTCCGCGGCCGATCTATGGGGAGCCCTACTATGGCTGCTTCGTGCGCGATCTCGACGGCCACAAGATCGAGGCGACCTTTTGGGACCAGGAACTCGCACGCAAGCTCGGCATGGGATGAAGGCCGACTAACGCAAAATAGCTACATCACGCC
>JBGSYN010000064.1:0-3777 GCA_041750975.1 Geminicoccaceae bacterium
TGTTCGGAGCACGGCGTCGGGCGTTTTGCCGCCACAGGTAGCCCGCAGATACTTGAACGCCTGTTCAAAATCCTCGGCGATCCGCAATCCGCCGGCCGAGCAGATGGAGATCCCGCCCGGCGTCACATTCTTTTCGAGCAACAGCACTCGTGCGCCTGCATCGGCCGCGCTGATGGCGGCGATCGCTCCGGCAAAGCCATAGCCGACGACAATGACATCGTACTCGGTCACGCGGTCAAATCCGGATAGAGTTCCTTCAGGCCCTGCACCAGCCGCTCGACCATGGCCGCGAGCGCGCGCTCACCCTTCTCCACGGTCGCCAGGGTCGGGTCGCCCCTGGCGCCGCGAATGCTGTAGTCCGGCCCGGAATCAGGGTCTGGGCGAAAGATCACAGGTCTCTGGAACACGGTCGCCGGCTCGTCCACCATATTGCCATAGTCGGGCACGGCGCAATCGAGATGGACACGGTCGGGATCGATCGCGAGCATGACCGAGGTCTCCTGCTCGTCGGCATGGCCACCCAGCTTTTGAGTGCAATCCTGCCGGGTCGAGGCCCCGAAGACCCGGATATGGGAAAAGGCGACGCGCACGCCATGGGTGCTCAGCATATCGCGACAGACATTCTCGACCGTCGCTTCCGTCGAAACGCCAGTGTTGATGAGGGCGATGCGCGTGACCCCCTGTTTGACGAAGCTCTCGATCAGATCCCAGAGCAACGCATAGTAAGTCGAGCCACGCAGATGCTGGCTGCCCGGATAACCCTTGAAGGCTGGGTAATAGCCGAAGCCTACGACCGGAGCGACAACCACCGGCAGCGCCTGCCTCACCGCCTCGGCCAAGTGCTCAGCTACGATGAAATCCGTGGCGAGTGGCAAATGATGGCCATGCTCCTTAGCGGCGGCTCCGATCGGAATGAGGACCGGCGCCTGACGCTCGAACCAGCTTTGCGCCTCGGGCCAGGTGAGATCTCCGAGCCACACGCCGTTGCCGATTGTCGAATGGCTCAAAGTCACCGGTCTGAACCCAGACAAATTAGCATTCTCAACCACGCCTTATTCACGGCGGCATTCCGGCAACGCGGAACGCCTCGAAGAACCGGTCCTGATCAGCCTTGAGCTTGAAGGGTAATTGGGCCGGCGCGCTCGATAACGTGAAGGCTGGATCAAGCCGTGTCAGCGTGGTCACCGCCTCGCGAGCCTTCTCAATCTCACCGGTTTCCACATAGACGACCGCCGCCACTTCGTAGCAGACGCGAAACTTGGCGGCCTCCGCGAAGCAGCGCTTGAGTTGCTCGGTAGCCCTTTCGTAGTTTTCCAGCATCAGATAGGCGCGCGCCGTGAAGGCGAAGATCGCCCGGCGATGGAACGGATCGATCTTGAGCACGCGCTCCAAGAGTTCGACCCCTTCCTGCGGCCGCCCCTGAAACACATAGGTCACGCCAAGCCTATTCATGACGTCGGCATCGTTGGGGTAGGCCATGTGCGCCCGCTTCAGCACCGCCTCTGCTTCGTCGAGCCGCCCCTGAAATATATAGGGCAACGCCAGCGCATACGCGCCATAGGCCCCTGATGGGTCCAGCGCCAAACTGTGTTGGCCGAGCTCAATCGCTTTTGCGAGAGCCTCCGGCCCTTCCAAATCGCCGCGTTTGAAGATGTATTGTCGGGTATAGATGTCCGACAAGCCCGCATAGGCATCGGCGTAGTCGGGATCAAGCGCGATGGCTCGCTCGTACAGTAACTTGGCTTGGGCGTCCTTTTCAGCGGTGGCGATGCTGTTCACGAGAGCACGGCCCTGCAAGACGAGATCATAGGCATCCATGTCGTCGGTCGGTTTGCGTCTGGCCCGCTGCAGGTCGACCTGTTCGATCTGTGCGACGAGGAACGTCGTGATCGCCTCGGTGATTTCGTCCTGCACCGCGAACAGGTCCGTCAGTGGCCGGTCGTAGCGCTCTGCCCAGACAGGTGTTCCGCTCGCAATGTCGATAAGCTGCGCCGTCACGCGCACCTGTTCGGCTGATTTCCGGACGCTGCCTTCAAGCACATAGCGAACCCCGAGTTCGCGTCCGACCGTCTTCAGATCTTCGGTCGTCGCCTCGTATCGCCTGGTCGAGTTGCCAGCTGGAACAAAAAGATTGGGAACCCGGGCCAATTCCGTCAAGATGTCCTCGGTGACGCCGGTACTGAAATAGTCCTGTTGTGGGTCGCCACTCAGATTAGCGAAAGGCAGCACGGCGACTGAGGCCCGCGCCGTCGAGGTGGCATCGCCAGTCAGCCTCAATCCGGATTGCAGCGCAAACCATGCGCCGACTGCGACAACCAAGATGGCGACGCCAATGGATACAGGCTGCCGGATCTGAAACCATCGCGCCGTCGACTGAGTGGCGCTTGACGTCGAGACGGGTTTAGAGACGCTGGCCGGGCTGGCCGGGCTGGACGGGGCGTCGCCAAAGAGAATGCGATGCGTCTTGATCGGCCGGGCAATGTTCTTGACTTCCCGCTCGCCCATATCCTCGAAGTCAAGCTCGAGCTTGTCTCGCACCTGATCCCGCACCACGCGGCTCACCCAGACTTCCCCGGGCTCGGCGAGCGTTTCGAGGCGTGCCGCCACATTCACGCCGTCGCCGAAAATATCGTCGCCGTCGACGATGATATCGCCCACATTGATGCCGATCCGAAAGGCGATGCGCCTGTCTGGCGGTATGTCGACATTACGTTCGACCATGCCATTCTGAATATCGACAGCACAGCGCACGGCGTCAACGACGCTCGCAAACTCGACCAGAACCCCGTCCCCAGTCGTTTTCACGATTCGTCCGTGATGTTCCTTGATTTTGGGATCAGTGAGTGCCTGCTGGTGCGCCTTCAATCGAGCGAGCGTGCCTTCTTCGTCGGCACCCATGAGCCGGCTGAAGCCAACCACGTCGGCGGCAAGAATCGCGGCGAGCCGACGTTCAACCCGGCCTACTCTGATCGAGTCCATATTTGTCCCCTTCACGGAGATCCTACACCTTTCGCCGAGGACCAAACGAGGGGAAATCGCGAATATAGGCGTCGGTGCTCATTTCCTGGAAGACACGCAAGACGGTCGCTTGGTCGCTCACAGATAGCGCTCGAGAAAGCGGCGTATCTCTTCGCCCCAAAGCACCGGACCGTCCCGATAGAGCCAGTGGCCCTCATCCCTGGAGAGCCCGAACGCAGGATAGACCTTGGAGTAGACGGGGATCGCGGCCCCTTCCAGGCCCGCTGCAAGCTCGATGGTCGGCCGGGCGCTGTAGTCATTGGCCGCCTGCATGAAGTAGATCGGGCAACCGACCTTCGAGGCTGCCTGGTGCATCGTCTCGCGCAATCTAGGTGTGCGTTCCCAATTCATGGCAGCCCCCGCAAACTCGACGGCGCACCGGAAACGGTCCGTTTTGGCGGCGGCGAACAGCGTCACCGTACCGCCGAAGGAACTGCCCATGACCCCGATATGTGCAGGATCGACGTCAGGCAGGCCGGCGACGTGATCGAGGGCGGCCAGAACATCATCGCTCTCGCCATCGAGGCGTCGTGCCAGACGCTCGTCATAAAGGTCCGTGCCGAACTCGGCATCGATCTCGTCGCGCCAGGGCGTGCCCGGTGAATTGCCGTAACCCCGGCGATGCGGCAGGAAGGACGCCACCCCCCAATTCATCAAAAGAGCCCCGATCCCGGGCCTGCAGAGCTCGCTCGAGCCTTGAAATATGCCGCTGCCATGATTGGTGATCATGCAGGGAAAGGGGCCCTCGCCTGGCGGCTT
>JBGSYN010000065.1:0-3217 GCA_041750975.1 Geminicoccaceae bacterium
GCGTAGGGATAGAAGTGAGTAACGGTGGCTCCTTTGCAGATATAGATTCGCTCGATATCTCCGGACCATTCGGGGGCATCCAAGCAGGTTGGAATTTCCAGATTGATAGTTGGGTGATTGGTGTCGAAGGCGATATTCAGCTTGCCGACATCAATGATGACTTCGATGCTTCCGCTCTCGATTGTTCTTGCGGAAAGGTAGATGGAAGCAGTGATATTGAATTTTTTGGCACGGCTAGGTTTCGCGCCGGCTGGGCCCTTGATCGCTTGTTGATTTACGGGACTGGCGGAGTTGCTTGGGCAGATGTCGACTATGAAGTGAGTGCTCGGGAAGCCAACGGCAACACCGCCCGAATGAGCAGCGATGATATCGAGTTTGGTTACGCCGTAGGTGCTGGCGCTGAATACGCCATCGGTGAAGCCTTGTCGGTCAAGGCGGAGTATCTGTTTATTGGTCTCGGCAGCGAAGACGTAACAGGTCAAGTTCGTGATCCCGCAGGAGCTTTAACCGGGGTTACAGCCACAACCATTATGACCCCAAGTTTTCACACCGTCCGGCTGGGCGTGAACTGGCAGTTTTGATTGAGGAAGCAACTTATCTTCTAAAGTTAACCCGTCCAATCATCTCGAGGTGGACGCTTCACATAATTGAGAAAGGGCGGGTATGCCGCCCTGTAGCCACATATGTCCAGGGCGGGCTGCCACTCGTCCTCGCCGAAGCATGATGAGGGCTCTCCCTCAGGCCTCCTACCTTCCTAGCCCGATCTATTCACCATTCTGATATGCTCCGTAGGCGGATGATAGGATATGATTGACGCGCGCAATTTTTCACGACGCTCAGAGGCATCGGCTTTTTTTCGAAGTTTGGAAGGCGTTGGGGGTTGGCGTTTCTGGATTTGACGGGGGCACATCGCCCCGCGTGTCACGGACCTGCCGAGGCGAGACGGCCAGCGAGGAGCCGGAAGAGTTTCGCATCTGGACATGCTGAAGCGAGATGGACGCGAATGCGCGATGCGGTTTCGATGATGCGTGCGCCGATCTTGAGCAGCCTGATACGCAGCGTGGCAAATTCGGCTTTTGCCAAAGCATGTGCGGCCGGAATGGCGTTTCGCAATGCCAGCATGAGCCAATAGGCTCCGGTGTGCAGCACAAGCCGCACCTGATTGGCGACCGGGCTCTGGCAGGACGTGCGGCCGGAGGCAAGCTGGGCCTTGTGCAGCTTGATCAGGTTTTCGGCTTGCCCACGAACGCAATAGACGTCCTCGTAGAGATATTGAGCTTCGCCGGGAAGCGAGGTGACGACATAGCGGGCATCGAAGCCCAGCGTCGTCGCCTCGAGGCGGGCGATCACCTTGCGGTCGCGCGTCCAACTCTTGGCGGCATACCGGATTTCAGCAAAGGCTCGCAGCTTGTCAGCCCTTTGTTCAGCCCGGCAGACCTTGAGCGCGTCAGCGGTGTCATAGCTCAAGGCGTTCAGCACGGGATTTCCCGCGAGTCCGAAAATGTAGCCAATTCCATTGCTTTCGCACCAGTCCATGGCTTCGGCCCGGCCGTAGTGGGAGTCGCCGCGGAAGGTGATCGCCGTCGCAGGCCAGTGCTTCCGGATCCGCCTAACCAGGTGCCTGAGCACGGTTCTGACCTCGTCCCCGGAGGGCGTCTTGCCTTGCCTCAGGAACACCACCACCGGCTTGCCGCTCTCCACGTCATAGACATGGATGGGCAGGAAGCAGCGGGTGTCATAGTGGGCGTGGAAAAGCGACATCTGCTGCTGCCCATGCACCGGGTCGCAGGTGTCGTCGATATCCAGCGTGATCGACGCAGGCTGCGCCGGAAAGCTTTGGCAGAACAGGTCCACCAGCGCCGCTGTCATGCGGGCCGCTTCGATTTTCGACGGCATGTTCTCCAGCCGGCTCATCGTCGGTTGCGAGCACAAGGGATCGCCGCTCTCCGGGGCGCGGCCGATCGCCAGCTTGAACAGCGGGTCCCAACGAAGGGCATCGCAGTCGTCGGCGTCTTCATTGCCGCAGGCAATCGCCAACATCCGAAACAGCAGCATCTCATCAAGCTGATGAGTAATTTGAGTGGGATCACGCCGGTCGCGGAGGCACTTTGCCAGAACCGCCGACACCCCGAGGCGGCGCTCAGCTTCGCGCAGAAGCACGAGGCCTCCGTCCGATGAAATCGCTCCGCCATCAAAGGCCGCTGTCACTTTCTTGCGGCAAACGGCTGGAAGATCGAAGGGAAGAAGGCTATCGTCATGCATGGCGGGTGTGGCCGGTTTGAGGGAGCTGTCGGGTATCGCTTCGACAACGAATTCCTACAGCAAATCAACAGATTGCGCCACACTCGCCAGCCCAAAATCACACCACGGATGAATAATTCGGGCTAGTTAGGTGCCGATACCAATGTTTTATTACCGAATCCGCGGTGTTGATCGCCATAAGCACGACTAATACGATTTCAACAAGTTTTATGAGAAGCGCGACGCGCTCATATGCGAGAAGCTCGTCGAGCGGGCGTAGATTCGAGCGCAGACCCCCCGTACCAAAGGTCGGCCAGGCCAGCAGTACCCTCCGTGTGAAGCGGTAAACCCAACTGCACAAAGGTCCGCAGATTCATACCACCATCTTGCCGCATCCGCCCGGCTTATCCCGTAATAATAATGGTGGAACCCGGATCTGGCCACTCGCAAATTTGCATCCTGTTGGGGATCGGGCGGGCGAGTGTGTACCGGGCGATGGCTCCAGCGCGAAGCTAGACAGACCTAGGGAACCTCTGATCAATTGAGGTTTGCATTCATGGTGGTGTGGTGGATGCTGATTTCAGCCGGGCGGGCCGGGTGTGTTCGGAGCATTGGGGCCTCGATGTCGGGTATTTCCGGCATCTGAGGTTTTTTGGCCGGATCTGTGGCGTCAGGCCATGCACCGTCGCATGAGGAAATGGCGCTTGATGTGCAGATTGGCGAGTGCACAGGTGACGTACAGCCGGTTGGCATTCTTGGCGATGCCGCGATAGCGCACGCAAACAAAGCCAAAAATGCGTTTGATGATCAGGAACGGATGTTCGCCCTTGGCCCGCACCTTTGACTTGGTGCGGTTCTTCGCACGCTCCGCATCGGTCAGCTGATGGCCGCGTGAGCCGCGCCGGTTGGTCATGTCTTGCGCACTGGGTGCGGCGGCCTTGATGGCATCCTTCTGGCCCTGGTATGCGCTATCGCC
>JBGSYN010000066.1:0-24019 GCA_041750975.1 Geminicoccaceae bacterium
CTGCGGCCAGCTGAAGACCGCGAGCGAGCGCCAGCGACGCACACGGATCGCCGCCTGAACGACGCGATCTAGTTCCTGGAACACGTGTGTTTTCAAGAATCTGAAGTTAGCGTAACGAGGATGATCTTCATGCGGCGTTTCTTTGTCGGATTGTTCGCGGTCATCGGCGTGTTGAGCCTCATTGTCGTGATCGCGGCCGGCGGCCTCGGCTATTGGGCCTTCACCAATTTCCGGGCCGAGCGCGAAGCCCTGCCCGAGACGATTATCCTGACGCTCGATCTGCGCGGTAGTCTCGACGAGAACGGCAGCGGCGATCCTTTCGGTTTCCTCGGCTTCGAGCGCGGGCTGACGGTGCAGGACACGGTTCGGGCACTCGACGCCGCCCGCGAGGATCCCGGGGTGCTGGGGCTCATGGCGTTGGTCGATGGCGGCGACCAGGGTTTTGCCGTGACCCAGGAGCTGCACCAGGCGGTCCGGCGGTTTGCCGCAAGCGACAAACCCACTCTGGCTTTTGCCGACAGCTTTGGCGAACTCGGCCCCGGCAATGTCGGCTATTATCTGGCGACGGCGTTCGATCAGATCCATCTGCAGCCGGTCGGCCTCGTCGGCCTCACCGGCTTTGCCTTCGAGATGCCGTTTGTCGCGACAACGTTGGAGCGCGCCGGCGTACGCTTCGATGTCGAGCGCCGTGCTGAATACAAGACGGCATTCGAGTTCCTCACCGAGGACGCCCCGACCGAGGCCAGTGCCGAGATGATGCAGGCGTTGCTGGACGATCTGCAGGGCCAGCTGGTTCGCGATATCGCGGCCCGAAGGGGCCTTGAAGCCGGCAACCTCAGCACCGTCATCTCGAACGGACCCTTCACCGCGGCGGAGGCGCAGGAGCTGCGCCTGATCGACGAAGTCGGCTATCTCGACGAGGCGCGCGACGCCCTCAAGCAGAGCCTCGGCGACGACAGCGAATGGTTCAGCGTCGAGAATTATGCGGCCGACCGTCTCGAAGACGAACCTGAGGGCACCATCATCGCCTCGATCACCGCGACCGGCCCGATCGTTAGGGGCGAAAGCGATTTCGGCCGGCAGATCGCCGCCGACACCTTCGCCCGGGCGCTGCGCGACGCGACCGACGATCCCGAGGTCGAGGCCATCTTGATGCGGATCGACAGCCCGGGCGGCTCGGCTGTCGCTTCCGAAACCATCGGCCGCGAGATCGAACGGGCGATCGCCGAGGGCAAGCCCGTCGTCGTGTCGATGGGCAATGCCGCCGCTTCCGGGGGCTATTGGCTGGCGATGAAGGCCTCGCACATCGTCGGCGAGCCTGCGACCCTGACGGGCTCGATCGGCGTCATCGCCGGCAAGCCGGTGTTGGGCGAGTTGTGGTCTAAGCTCGACGTCAATTGGGCGAGCTACGCCAAAAGCGACAACGCCACGATGTGGAGCATCAATCAGGATTACACGCCGGGACAGGCTGCCCGGGTCGATTCGCTGATCGACGCAACCTACGAGGCCTTCAAGGAAGGTGTCGCCGAGGGTCGCGGCATGGCGCCCGAGAGGGTCGACGAGCTGGCCCGGGGCCGGGTCTGGACCGGCAGTCAGGCGCAGGAAAACGGGCTGATCGACGAGCTCGGCGGGACGTTCGAGGCCGAGGCCGCGGTCAGGCGCCTCGCCGGCCTCGAGCCCGACGCCCCCTTGACGCTGAGGCCGTTTCCCGCGGCCGAGGATCCGTTCGATCGGATCCTGGCCCTGGTTCGCGGTGAATTCGGCAGACTCGGTGCGACCGGATTCGTGGCCGCACTGTGGCAGGCAATATCTGCCGAACTCATCGCCTTGCCGACGGTTTGGGTCGATCTGCCGAAAGTCCGCTGATCAGGCGGCGGAGTTCAGCTTTTTGTAGTCGAGCGAGTAGCCCTCGGCCCGAACGGTACGCAGCAGATCCTCCTCGCCGGGCTGATTGAGCGCTCGGCGCAGGCGGCGGATGGTGGCGTCGACGGTTCGAAGCTCGATGTCCAGATCCGCACCCCAGACCCGATCCAGCAGCTGCGCCCGGCTGAAAACGCGCCCGGGATTGCACAGGAAGTGGCGCAGCAGGCGGAACTCGGTCGGGCTCAGATGGATCTCGCGGTCGCCCCGGTGGACCCGATGGGCACCCAGATCCATCCGCACGTCCTGGTATTGCAGGACATGTTCGGCGAGGGCTGGACGTACCCTTCTGAGCACGGCCCGAATCCTGGCGATCAATTCGTCCGGAGAGAACGGCTTGGTGATGAAATCATCGGCGCCGGTCTCGAGGCCCCGCAACCGGTCAGGCTCTTCGCCGCGCGCCGTCAACATGATGATCGGCACATGCGCCGTATCGTTGCGCCGTCGCAATCGCCGGCAAAGCTCCAGGCCGGAAAGCTGCGGCAGCATCCAGTCGAGGAGGATCAGATCGGGATGCCGCTCGCCGATCAGTGTCAGCGCCTCCTCGCCATCATAAGCCTGCGAATAGTCGAAATTGCTAGCCTCCAAATTGTAAGCAAGAAGCTTCTGGAGGGCCGGCTCGTCCTCGACGACCAGAATCATCGGCTTCACGATGGGCGGTTCCTCATGCGGTTGATCTGTTCGCCATGGATCATGTAGTGGATCTTCTCGGCGATATTGGTGGTGTGATCGCCGATCCGCTCGAGGTTCTTGGCGACGAACATGAGATCGATGCAGATCGCGGCGCGGCGCGGATCCTCCTGGACGGTCTTTACGAGTTCCTGGAACAGGGTCTCGTAGAGGCGGTCGACCTCGGCGTCGCGGGTCCAGACGCTCATCGCCTTGTCGGTATCCCGCTCCAGGAGTGCGTCGAGGATGTCCTTGACCATGCTCTGGCAGGTCTGTCCCATGCGCGGCAGCATGGCCAGCGTGCGGAACTCGGGCTCTTCGGCGAGCCGCTGCGCTCGCTTGGCGATGCTCACCGCATAATCGCTGATTCGCTCGAGGTCGTTGGAGAGCTTGAGCGCCATGGCGACGATCCGAAGGTCCATTCCCAGAGGCTGACGGATCGCCAGGAGGCGAATCGCATACTGATCGATCTCTTCCTCGAGGCCATCGACCAGAATATCATCCTCGATGACCTTCACCGCGATGTCGTGCCTTCGATGCGAGATCGCATCGACCGCGTTGGCCACCTGTTGCTCCGCGATCGCCCCCATATGGACGATGCGATCGGCGAGTGCTTTCAAATCGCCATCGAATGAACGGACAGTATGTTGCTTCGCGATGGGAAGCTCGCCCAAAGATTTCCCCGATCAGGTAAGTTTAGCCAAATCGTCCAGTAATATAGTCCTGTGTCATCGATTGATTCGGATTGGTGAACAATTTTTCGGTTGGACCGAATTCGATCAACTTGCCGAGATGAAAGAAGGCGGTCCGCTGTGAAACGCGCCCCGCCTGCTGCATATTATGGGTGACGATGACGATCGTGAAATCTTCGCGAAGCTCGTCGATCAACTCTTCGATCCGGGCCGTGGCAATCGGATCGAGCGCCGAACAGGGCTCGTCCATCAGGATGACTTCGGGGCTCACCGCGATTGCCCTGGCGATGCATAATCGCTGTTGCTGGCCGCCGGATAGGCCATTGCCGGGCTGACCGAGACGATCCCGGACCTCTTCCCAAAGCCCTGCACCTTTAAGGCTATTTTCGACGATCTCGTCGAGTTCCGATTTGTTGCCGGCCAGGCCGTGGATACGTGGTCCGTAGGCGACGTTATCGTAGATCGTTTTCGGAAATGGGTTGGGTTTTTGAAAGACCATACCGACGCGTGCCCGCAATTGCACGACGTCGATGGATTTGTCGTTGATATCGTTCCCGTCGAGACGGATGTCGCCCTTGATCCTGCAGATTGGAATCGTGTCGTTCATCCGATTGAAGCACCGCAGGAAGGTCGACTTCCCGCAACCTGAAGCGCCGATAAAGCTCGTCACTTCATTAGCGGCAATGTCGATATTCACATCGAAGAGGGCCTGCATGTCGCCGTACCATAGATTGACCCCGCGGGCGGCCACTTTGACGGACCGAGCATTGCCGGCGATAGCCTCAGTGGCCTTGTCGGTACTCGAGGCAAGCGTGCTGACGGGTTGCGCTGCTACCATTTGATCTGAAGTCTCTGTCGGAGGAAGATGGCGGTCGCGTTCATGACGACGAGGAAGCCGAGAAGAACGATGATCGCAGCACTGGTGCGGGCGACAAAGCCCCGCTCGGGACTGTCGAACCAGATGAATATCTGCGTCGGCAGAGCGGTCGAGGGCGACATCATGCCATCGGGCGCCGCCGTGATGAATGCGTTCATCCCAATCAGCAGCAGCGGCGCCGTCTCGCCCAAAGCCTGAGCGAGGCCGATGATGGTACCGGTGAGGATGCCAGGCAACGCCAAGGGAATGACATGGTGCGTCACCGTTTGAACCGGCGAGGCGCCGATCCCCAACGCAGCATCCCTGATCGAGGGCGGCACCTGCTTCAGAGCACTTCGAGTGGCGATGATGATCGTCGGCAGGGTCATCAAGGAGAGCACCATGCCGCCGACCAACGGAACCGAGCGTGGCAGGCCGAAGATCTGGATAAAGACGGCGAGGCCCAGAAGGCCGAAGATGATCGACGGCACCGCCGCCAGATTGTTGATATTGACCTCAATCACATCGGTGAACCGGTTCTTCGGGGCGAATTCTTCAAGGTAGATGGCTGCGGCGATACCGGTCGGAAAGCTGATGAGAAAGGTGACAAGAAGAAGATAAAACGAGCCCCAAAGTGCGCCTTTGAGACCGGCCAGTTCCGGAAAGCGGCTATCTGCGGCGGTAAACAACGTCCAATTAAAGGCCGAACGCAGGCGGTCGTCGGCGACTAGGCGGTCGTAAGTATTAATTTGGCTGTCGTTCACGCTCCGCCGGTTCGGCGGGAGATCGCGGTCGATCACGCCCTTATGGAGCTGGTCGATCGGATCGGCGGCCGGTACCCAAATCGAGAAGGTCTGGCCGATCAATTCCGGATCGGCGACGACCCTGTCGCGAACGAGAAATTGTGCCCCACTGCTGACCATCGAGCGAGTCACACGCTGCTCTTCAGGCGTGTCGATGTCCGGGAAGAGATTGTAAATCGATTGATCGACAATACTGCTGTAGCGGGCGCGGAAGGGATTTTCCGGGTCGACCGCATCAGCGGGAATGGTCACGTCCAGACGAATCGAGGTTTGTGTCCAGGCGGTCGATGAAGCGGCGATGATCGAGCCGAGAAGCGTCACCAGCAGGCCCAATGCGATAGCGACCGCACCGATGCCCGTGGCCCAGAGCCGGGTATCGGCTGCCCTGCGGCGGCGCAGTCGCGCCACCGACTCCTTGGACGTCGCCCACCCGCCGCCCGAGGGCGTGGACGCAGGCGTCAGATCCGAACTAATCATATTGTTCTCGATACCTCTTGACGACGCCGAGCGCGATAATGTTGAGGATCAGGGTGCCGATGAAGAGCACGAGACCGAGGCCAAAAGCAGCAAGCGTCTTCGGACTGTCGAATGCCGTATCGCCGATCAGCAGGGAGACGATCTGCACGGTGGTCGTGGTCATTCCTTCCAAAGGATTGAGCGTGAGGTTTGCCGAAAGGCCGGCCGCCATGACGACGATCATCGTCTCGCCGATCGCGCGGCTCATGGCTAAGAGCACGCCGCCCATGATCCCCGGAAGTGCCGCAGGCAGCAGCACTTGGCGAATGGTTTCGGATTTGGTGGCGCCGAGTGCTGCTGCACCGTCACGTAGCGAGGCCGGTACGGCGTTGAGCGCGTCGTCGGCAAAAGAGGAAATAAAGGGGATCAGCATGATGCCCATGACACCGCCCGCCACGATCGCCGCTGTCGGTGCAACTTGGATGCCGAGTGACGCGCCAATACCTCTGATGAACGGCGATACGGTTATGACCGCGAAAAAGCCGTAGACAATTGTCGGAATGCCGGCCAGCACCTCTAGGATAGGCTTAATGACCGCACGAACCGGCGAGGTCGCGTATTCCGCGGTATATATCGCAGCCATCAGCCCGACCGGCACCGCGACAGTCAAAGCGCAGATGCTGACAACGATCGTGCCCCAGAAAATCGGAACCGCTCCGAATGCACCCAATCCGGCAATCTGGTCCGCCCGGATCGGAATTTGGGGCTCCCAATTGAGGCCGAAAAGAAATTCGTGGGGCGGAACGAGTGCAAAGAAACGCCAGCTTTCGTAGAGCAGTGAGACCAAGATGCCGAGTGTGGTCAAGATGGCGACCAATGAGGCTGCGACGAGCAGCCCGTAGATGATGTTTTCGACGCGATGCCGTGCCCGGAAGGCGGGCGCGATTCGTGATCGGGCCCAGACGAGACCGAGGATTGCGAGGGAGAGGGTTACGACGACGACCCCTCCGCGCACGATCGCCTGGTAAGTCCCAAGTCTTGCCGCCGCTTCGACAATGGGCGGCTCTGGCGTACCGAAAGTTCGGCCCGATGCGGCGTTGTAAATGCTGGAGAGCAGCAGGCCGCGTCTCGCCGCGTTCATTTCCTCTGTCATCTGCTCCGGCAATTGGGCCATGAGCAGACCGTCGATGATCGTCGACTGCAGGAATAGGCCGATCGTGAACACGATGATTGCGGGCAGCCCGCAGATCAACGCGACCCAATAGCCGTAATAGCTGGGCAACGTCGCCATGCCGCGCTGACCCACCGAGTTGCGCAGTGCGGTCGCCTGCCGTCGGCCGAACCAATAGCCGGCGACGGAGAGAAGGATGATGACCCAGAGGATCGAGGCCTGCGACATGACGACGTTTTGATTTGCAGCAGTGACTGGCGGTGGCCCGGCATCCGAGCCACCGCTCTGCCATTAGCTGGCCGGCGCTTCCATCGCCTCGCCGCTCAAGGCCGCGTCTTGAACCGTTTTGCGGCGCTCGCCGCCGAGCGGCACGAGGCCTCGCTCCTGCAGATAGCCGCCCGGCCCCATCGCCTCTTCGCTCACATACTCGGCGATAAAATCCTGGAGATTGGGAATGGCGTCCCGGTGCGCATTCTTGACATAGAAGAAAAGCGGTCGCGAGATACCGTACTCACCAGTCTCGATCGTTTCCGCCGACGGTGTCACACCGCCGACCGACGCTGCCTTTAGGCTGTCCTGGTTCTCAAAGAGAAACGAATAGCCGAAGATACCGAGAGCGTTCGCATCGGAATTGAGGCGCTGAACGATCAAGTTGTCGTTCTCGCCGGCCTCGACGAAGGGGCCGTCGGTCCGCATGCGCTGACAGACTTCCTCTTGGCGATCTTCGTCAAGTGCGGTGATAGCTTCGAACTCGGTGCAGCCTTCCTCCATGACCAGTTCGACCCAGGCATCGCGGGTACCGGAGGTCGGCGGGGGGCCGTAGACGAGGATTGGCTGATCCGGCAGCGACGAATCGATATCGCTCCAATTCGTATGGGGATTGGCGACGATCTCACCATCGACTGCAACCTCGGCAGCCAAAGCCTCAAACAACTGTGCCTTGCTCAAGTCGAAATCTGCGGCCTCCTGCGCCGTGGCGACCGACAGACCATCATAGCCGATCAACACCTCGGTGATATCGGTGACGCCGTTGCCGGTGCAAAGCTCGTACTCGGATGCGGTCATCGCGCGCGAGGCACCCGTGAGGTCGGGGTGGTCGACACCCACACCCTGACAGAAGATTTGCATGCCACCGCCGGTACCGGTCGATTCGACGACCGGGGCCGGAGCGCCTGTTACCGACGAGAACTGCTCGGCCACGGCTTGAGTGTAGGGGAAGACGGTCGAGGAGCCGACAATGCGAATCTGATCGCGACTTTGGGCTTCCGCGGTGGTCGAGAAGGCGACGAGCGATAGCGCCGCTGTAGACATGAGGACGGTTTTCACTTGGTTCCGCTCCAAAAGATTTGACACAGCGCCCGCTCTGACGCCGCATGGTTCGTCTTTTATGACCATAGCATGACAGTTCCGTGACAATTTGGTCTGGCGTCCCCTTTTCAATTTCTGGTTTCTGCGGCCCCGATTTCGGGCAGCGGGAGGTAAACCGTAAACCTGCTGCCCTGGCCGAGCTCGCTGGTAATCGTCAGATGGCCGCCGTGCCGCCGCAGGATATGCTTGACGATGGCGAGGCCGAGCCCGGTGCCGCCGACTCGCCGCGAACGCGCCGTGTCGACCCGATAGAAGCGTTCGGTCAGCCGCGGGATGTGCTCCTCCGGAATGCCTGGGCCGTCATCCTCGACGGAAATCATCACGCAGGGCCGTCCCGTCAATGGCCCGGCAGTCGAGGGCGCCCGGTCAAGTTCCTTTAGAATGAGGCCGACGGCGCAGCCACCGCCGGCATATTTGAAGGCGTTGTCGAGAAAATTGACGATCATCTGGTGCAATTGATCGCCGTCCGCGCGCAAAGCAGGCAGGCCTTCGCCGCAATCGCGGGTCAGCTTGATGCCCCTGCTGGCGGCAAGCGGGCGCATGGTGTCCAGCGCACGGTCGAGGATCGGCCCCAGATGGCAAATCTCCGACGGCGGGCGGTGGGCGGCGAGTTCAATCCTCGAAAGCGACAGCAGATCGTCGACCAGCCGGTTCATCCGGGCGGTTTCCTCGGCCATCGTCGCAAGGAAGGACTCCCTCGCCTTGGCGTCGTCGCGGGCGGGCCCGCGCAGGGTCTCGATAAAGCCCTGCAGCGAGGCCAGAGGCGTCTTAATCTCGTGGCTGGCATTCGCGACGAAATCAGAGCGCATGCGCTCGATCAGGACCTGCTCGGTCTGTTCGCGCAGGCTGACCATGACACCCGGCTCGCCATTGCCGAGATCGATCGGCTCGACCCGAGCGGCGAACCTTTTGTCGCGCGCCGCCGCCGGATTGAAGGCGAGCTGGCTGCCGGTCTGGCTTTCGAGTGCGCTGCTGACTGCGGCCAAAAGGCCCGGATCGCGCAGGATGCGGGCCAGGGGGACGCCTTTGGCGGTGGCTTCGAAGGTTCGGGCGGTCGCCGCGTTGGCACGGACCAGCTCCATCCGCCGATCCAGCATCATGACCGGATCGGGCAGCGCTTCGATCAGGGCTTCGAGAAGGCGCTCGCTCTCGTCCGACCGGGTGCGGGCTTGGCTCAGCTCCCGCCGCATCCGGGCCATCGCCAGACCCACCGCTTCAGTGAACGGGTTGCGGATGAGCGGCAAGGGCTGCGGCTCGCCTTCCATGGTCGCTGCATCGAGCCATCTGTCGATCGCCTGTCTTTCGCCGGCCTGTTCGACGGTCCCGATAACAGCGATCGAGCCCGCGATGATGAGGCCGATCGCTGCGGCTATCAGGCCGAGGTATCCCAGGAGAAACAGCACGAGAATTGCGGCGAAGCCCGAGGCGCCGAGCCAGACGAAATTCCGAAACAGGGAGGCATGAATTCCGGAACGAGGCCGGACGGTCGGGCGGGCGGCCAAGTCCTAAGCCTGAAGCTCTGGCCGGTCGCGGAAATGGTCGAGCGCCTCGGGGTTTGCGAGTGCCTCGGTGTTCTTGACAGTTCGGCCATGGACGATATCGCGGACCGCGATCTCGGTGATCTTGCCGCTCATGGTTCGGGGAATGTCGGCGACCTCGAGGATCCGGGCCGGCACATGGCGTGGTGTGCAATTCTGCCGGATCTGCCGCTTGATCCGGTCCTTGAGGGCATCGTCGAGCGCGTGAGCCGGCCGCATTTTCACGAACAGCACCACCCGGACATCGTCCTGCCAGTCCTGGCCGATGCAAATCGCCTCCAAGACCTCGGGGATCTGCTCGACCTGCCGGTAGATCTCGGCAGTACCGATCCGCACGCCGCCCGGATTGAGCACGGCGTCGGAGCGGCCATGGATGACGATGCCGTCACGCTCGGTGATCTCGGCATAGTCGCCATGGCACCAGATGCCCTCGAACCGCTCGAAATAGCTTGCATGGTAGCGCGCGCCGTCTGGGTCATTCCAGAAACTGATCGGCATGCAGGGAAAGGGTTTCGTGCAGACAAGCTCGCCCTTCTCGCCCCGCACCGGCTTGCCGGTCTCGTCCCAGACATCGACCGCGAGACCGAGCCCGCGGGTCTGGATTTCGCCCCGATAGACCGGCGCCGCCGGATTGCCGAGAACGAAACAGGAGACGATATCGGTGCCGCCGGAAATCGAGGAGAGCTGCAGGTCGCTTTTGATGTCGCGATAGACATAGTCGAAGCTTTCGGCAACCAGCGGCGAGCCGGTCGAGAGGATGGCGCGAAGGGCGCCGAGATCGTGGCTTTCGCGCGGTTTCAGACCGGCCTTCTTCAACGCATCGATGTATTTTGCGCTGGTGCCGAAGATATTGACCTTTTCCTCAGCCGCCATGTCCCAGAGCACTTCCGGTCCCGGATGGAACGGCGAGCCGTCGAACAGCACCAGTGTCGTTTCGCTGGCGAGACCCGTCACCAGCCAGTTCCACATCATCCAGCCGCAGGTCGTGAAGTAGAAAAGCCGTTCGCCGGCCTTCAGATCGGTGTGATAGCGATGCTCTTTCAGATGCTGGATCAGGCTGCCGCCGGCGCCGTGGACGATCGCCTTCGGCACACCGGTGGTGCCCGAGGAATAGAGGACATAGAGGGGGTGATCGAACGGCAGCTGATCGAATTCGAGCGGCGGCGGTGCCGCCAGGAGGAAGTCGTCGAACGGTGTCGCGCCTTGGATCGGCCCCTGGTCCGCCTCCGGATCGAGGAACGGAATGATGACGACATGCTCGAGGCTCGGCAAATCCTGGCGCACCGCCTCGACCTTGTCACGAATATCCAGCCGCTTGCCTCCGTAGTGATAGCCATCCACAGAGAACAGCACCTTGGGCTCGATCTGGCCGAAGCGGTCGAGCACGCCGCGCACGCCGAAATCGGGCGAGCATGAGGACCAGATCGCACCCACCGCCGAGGTCGCGAGAAAGGCGATGATCGTTTCCGGAATGTTGGGCAGATAGCCGCCGACACGGTCGCCGACGCCGACACCCTGGGTTCGCAAAGCTCCGGCCAGCGCCTCGACCTTGGCGTAGAGTTCCTCGAAGCTCAGTTCTCGCCGCGTGCCATTCTCACCTCGAAAAATGATGGCAGGCGTGCTGTCATGGCGGCGCAGCAGGTTTTCGGCATAGTTCAACTTCGCCCCCGGGAACCAGCGGGCGCCGGGCATCGCCTCCGGCGCTTCGAGGGCATTGTCGGCTTCCTGGCTCGCCTGGATGCCGCATTCATGCCAGACGATCCGCCAGAACGCTGCCGGGTAGTCGACCGACCACTGCCATAGCCGATGGGTTGCGTCCGGGCCTGCAAAGCCGCGCGCCGCCGCCAGACGCGCGATCGCCGTCGTCTCGGCCCTCGAAGGATCCGGCGTCCACAGACATTCGCTCATGTCACGCTCCCCGTTCGATCCGAGCCGCTGGATCAGTCACGCCGGAACAGGAACTCACGGCCGATCTTGACGCGATTGGCACCGTCATAGGCGATGACGTCGGCCGTCGCATAAGTTTCCGTCCAGGTGTCCGGCAGATAGGAACCGGTGCCGATCACGTCGATCGGCGCCTTTACGCTTGCCATCAGCTTGCATTTCGACGGCCCGAAACCCGAACTTGCGATGATCTTCACCTTGTAAAAGCCGGCCTCGTCGAGCTTCTCGCGGAGATGATAGAGCGCAGCCGCACTGACCCCCGTGCCGGTCAGCCAGCGCAGTTCGCTTTCGGTCCGGTAGGTCCGAATCGCAGGCGGCGCATGGCGCTCGAGGACATCATATGAGGCCGCCGTGTCGAGCCCTTCGACGAAACGGCCGCCATGGGTGTCGAGACGCATACCCATGCGCCCTTCGGCCGCAAGATCGGGAAAACGCCGGCACACTTCAAGGCTGTCGGTCACTTCCTGGCCGAAATAATCGACCAGCACGTAGAGCGGGTCGTTGGGGAAGACCTCGTGGTACATTTCGGCGGCGCGCACCGTGCTGCCGGCAAAGCCGATCAGCGCATGCGGCATGGTGCCGAGGCCCTGCGACTGGCCGAAGAAATGGGCCGTGGCGTCGGTGGCATTGCCGATGAAGCCGACAGCGTCGCTCTCGCGCCGGGCGCGAGCCGAACCGACGCTCGCCGCATAGGCCATCATTTCGGCCATCTCCGCACCGGCGCAATGCCGTGCATCCATCGCCAGAAAGCCGACCGCCGGCAGATCCGTGCACATGGTGTAGGCGTTGTAGGCGGCAACACAGCTCGGTCCGAGGCGCTGCAGAAAGATCGTCTCGAGATCGACCAGATGGCGGAACGGGCCGGTGATATAGAGCATCGGCTCACCGGCGCCGACCCAGCTGCCTTCGGGATGGATCAGGTCGATTTCGACCTCGGCCTCGCGTTCCCTGGCGATGCCATTCAGCCAGTCCAATGCGAGCTTCGGGGCGCACAGCACGGGCCGGCGCATGAAGATCGCGTAAGTGACCCGGCAATCCCCAAAATGTTCGAGGATCGCCCTGGTCTTGACGAAATATTTGTCGGTGAAATGGGCGACCGTTCCGCCATTCGGACTCATTGACGGCCTCCCCTCGATCTTGCCGACAGTTACGATGCCGCGCGCAACGCCTGACGTTCTTCCTTCAGGCCCTCGGCCATCAGGAAGGCAAGTTCCAGGCTCTGCTGCGCATTTAGCCTCGGATCGCAATGGGTGTGATAGCGATCCGACAGCGAGGCTGCGGTGATCGCCTGCGCCCCGCCGGTGCATTCCGTGACATCCTGGCCGGTGAGCTCGAGGTGAACGCCGCCTGCATGAGTGCCCTCGGCCTTGTGAATTCGGAAAAAGCTCGTGAGCTCGGAGAGGATCCGATCGAAGGGCCGGGTCTTGTAGCCATTGGCCGTAATCGTGTTGCCGTGCATGGGATCGCAGGTCCAGACGACCTTCTTGCCCTCGCGCTCAACCGCACGGATCAGGGCCGGCAGTTGCTGTTCGACCTTCTCGTGGCCCATCCGGCAGATCACGGTCATGCGCCCGGCGACATTGCCCGGATTGAGGATGTCCAAGAGCCGCAGCAGGCCGTCGGCGTCGGTCGTCGGTCCGGCCTTCAAGCCCAGGGGATTGGCGATGCCGCGGCAGAACTCGACATGAGCGCCCTCGGGCTGGCGGGTCCGGTCGCCGATCCAGACCAGATGCGCACTGGTGTCGTACCAGACGCCGGTGGTGGAATCGACGCGCGTCATCGCCTCCTCGAAGCCGAGCAGCAAGGCCTCGTGCGAGGTGTAAAAGGCGGTGCGGGTGATTTCGGGCGTATTCAGATCGGACACGCCGCAGGCCCACATGAATTCAAGAGCCTCGCTGATCTGATCGGCCATCTTCTGATAACTCTTGCCCTGCGGCGACTGATCGACGAAGCCCAGGGTCCATTCGTGCACACGGGTCAAGGAGGCGTAGCCGCCCTGTGTGAACGCGCGCAGCAGGTTGAGCGTCGAGGCCGCCTGGCCATAAGCCGTGAGCTGACGGCGCGGGTCCGGCTGCCGGTTATCCGTTTCGAAATTGAGGCCGTTGACTATATCGCCCCGATAGCTCGGCAGCTCGATCTCGCCCTGTCGCTCGACGGACGAGGATCGCGGCTTGGCGAACTGTCCGGCCATACGGCCGACCTTAACCACCGGGAGGCCGCCACCGAAGGTCAGGACGACCGCCATCTGCAGCAGGACCCGCAGCGTGTCGCGGATCTTGTCGGCCGAAAAATCGGCGAACGCCTCGGCGCAATCGCCACCCTGGAGAAGAAAGCCCTTGCCCTCGCAAACCTGTCCGAGCTTATCGCGCAGTGCTCTGGCTTCGCCTGCAAAAACCAACGGCGGATAGGTCCGTAATTGTGCCTCGACCTCTTCGAGCACGCGCTGATCGCCATAATCCGGCAATTGCATCGCAGGCTTTGCGCGCCATGTCTGCGGTGTCCAATCCCGTGTCATCGGGTCTGCCCCATCCTTTTCAAATTCTTTAGCTGAATCCTTGATCGGACATTGAGAACGGCTGAAGCTCTGGGCCTGCCTCAGTCCGCCACTGGCTGGTACATCGTGACCAGTTCTTCCGCAGCGGTCGGGTGCAGGCCCACGGTCTCGTCGAAATGCGCCTTGGTGGCACCGGCGGTCATCGCCACCGCAACACCCTGGATCATTTCTGCCGCATCATCGCCGACAAGATGGCAACCGAGCACCTTGTCGGTGGCCTTGTCAACGACGAGCTTCATCATCGTTCGAACGGGCATGTCCGGCAAGGTATAGAGCATCGGCCGGAACGCCGTCTTGAAGATCTGGACGTCATGACCGTGCTGTCGTGCCGCCAACTCGGACCAGCCGACCGATGCCGCCTGGGGGATCCCGAAAATCGCCGTCGGGATGGTCCCGTAGCAGACTTCATGCGGGTTGTTGTTGAACAGGGTTTCGGCAATCACCCGGCCCTCGGCGATGGCGACCGGCGTCAGATCGTGCTGACCGCCATGCAGCCCTGCGCCTGCGTGATTGCTGGCGTCGCCAACCGCGAAGATGCCCTCGACGGAACTTCGATAGGCCCTATCGACCTTGATCGCACCATCCGGTTCCATGGCGACGTCGAGAGCCTCGAGGCCGATGCCGCGCGTGTTGGGGATGGGCTGCCGGCCCGTCGCATAGATGACGAGGTCGACATCGATGTCGCCCTGGGTCGTCTCCAGACGAACGCGATCGCCGGGCTTGGTAATCCGGTTGATCTCGGTCCGCGGCATGAGCTCGAGACCGTGCTTTTCCATCTGCCCGACAAGCTCGCTTCGGATATCCTCATCGAAACCGCGCAACGGCATGGCGGCGCGATAGATCATCTGGGTCTTGCAGCCTAGTCCGTGGAAAATGCCGGCAAGCTCGATGCCGATATAGCCGGCGCCGACCACCGCCACGTCATCCGGCATGTCGTAGAGATCTTCGAGCACCTGATCGGAGGTCACGGCGTGCTCGAGGCCGTCGACCTCCGGAAAGCTGGGTCTTCCGCCCACCGCCACGAGCAGCCGCTCGCAACTATGGGTCTCGTCTCCCACCCCGATTTCGAAACCCGATCCGCTGCGTCCGCTGAGGACGGCGCGATCGTTGAAGATCGCAACCCCCGCCCGATCAAGCATAGCCCGATAGATATCGTTGAGCCGCTGGATCTCCTTGTTGCGGGCTTCGAGCAGCCGTCCGAACTGGAAACGGCGCTCGGGCAGATCCCAGCCATAACCCTCGGCCGCCCGAAAATAATCTGCGAAATGGGCGGCATAGTGCATGAGCTTTTTCGGCACGCAGCCGCGGATGACACAGGTGCCGCCGAGGCGACTGAATTCGGCGAGGCCGATCTTGGCACCATAAGAAGCGGCGCGGCGGGCGCAGGCGACACCGCCCGACCCGCCGCCGATGACGAAGAGATCGAAGTGCGACAATGCTTACCCCGGTCGATCAGGCAGTGCTGCCGATACCCCCAAGGCTCACATACTTGATCTCCAAATACTCGTCGATGCCGTACTTGGAGCCTTCACGGCCCATGCCGCTCTCCTTGACGCCGCCGAAGGGTGCGACCTCGGTCGCGATGACGCCGTCATTGACGCCCACCAGACCGACCTCGAGGGCTTCGGCGACACGGAACACCCGGCCGAGATCGCGCGCGTAGAAATAGCCGGCGAGACCGACATCGGAGTCGTTGGCCATTTTGATGACCTCGGCCTCGCTCTCGAACTTGAAGAGCGGTGCGACCGGGCCGAACGTCTCCTCGTGCGCGATCTTCATCTCGGCATTGCAGTTGGCGAGCACGGTCGGCTGATAGAACAGGCCGCCGAGTTCATGGCGCTTGCCGCCGATCATGACCGTCGCACCCTTGCCGACAGCATCGCTGACATGCTCCTCGGCCTTGTCGACCGCGGAAGCCTCGATCAACGGGCCGACGGTGATGCCCTCATCAACGCCCTTGCCCACCTTGAGTTTGGAAGCGGCTTCCGTGAACTTCTTCGAAAACTCATCGAAGACACCTGCCTGGACGTAGATGCGGTTGGTGCAGACGCAGGTCTGACCCGCATTGCGGAACTTACAGGCGATCGCCCCCTCAACAGCGGCGTCGATATCAGCATCGTCGAAGACGATGAAAGGCGCGTGCCCACCGAGTTCCATCGAAATCCGCTTCACCGTGTCGGCGCACTGCTTCAGGAGGATCTTGCCGACCGCGGTCGAGCCCGTGAAGGAGAGCTTGCGGACGGTCTTGTTCTCGCAAAGCTCGCCGCCGATCTCTTTGGCACTGCCGGTGACGACATTGAACACACCTTTGGGCATGCCGGCGCGCTCGGCGAGTTCGGCCAGGGCCAGGGCGCAATAGGGGGTGTAGGAGGCGGGCTTGACAACCGTGGTGCAGCCGACGGCGAGACCGGGTGCACATTTGCGGGTGATCATCGCGATCGGAAAGTTCCAGGGCGTGATCGCCGCGAACACGCCGACCGGCTGCTTGATCGCGAGTACGCGGCGGTCGGCCACCGTTTGCGGAATGACGTCGCCATAGGCTCGCTTGGCTTCCTCGGCGAACCATTCCGCGAACGAGGCGCCATAGGCGACCTCACCCTTGGCTTCGGCCAACGGCTTGCCCTGCTCGCGGGTCATGAGATAAGCGAGATCCTCCTGCGCCGCCATGATCAGCTCGTACCATTTGCGCAGGATGACACTGCGTTCCTTGGCGGTCATGGCGCGCCATGCCGGAAGGGCCGAAGCCGCGGCCTCGATCGCCTTGCGTGTTTCGCCGACGCCGAGCGACGGCACCGTGCCAAGCTGCTCCCCTGAGGCGGGGTCCTCGACCTTGATCGTCTTGCCGTTGTCGGCGCCGATCCATTCGCCATTGACGTAGCAATGCTCGCGGAACAGCGATTTGTCCTTGAGCTGCACCCTGATGTCGTTGATTGCGGTTGCCATGCCTGCCTCTCTTTGCAGTTATTTGGTTGAGGAGAAAAAAACTAAGCGGCCAATCCCTTGGCAAGGAATGAACTCATCCGCCTTGAAAAGGCTCCCGGATTGGGGATCGGCTCGCCCTCGATGATGCGTGCTTGATCGAGCAGCAGACGGGCGAGCTCAGTGACCTCGGAGCCCTTGCCGGCATCCTTGGCGAGAGCGCTCATCCGCTTGATGAGATCGTGACGGCCGTTGATCTCGAGCACGCGCTTGGTGAGGCTGTCGATCTGGCTGTGCTGCTTCAAAAAGCGTTCGAGGCGCAGATCCATGCCGGTGTCATCGTCCGCGACGAGGCAGACGGCGCTGTCCCTGAGACGCGACGAGGCGCGCACATCCTTGACCTCGTCGCCGAGGGCCACCTTGATCTTGGCGATCAGCCGGTCGAGATCGCTCTTGGCCTCGTCATCGGGCTTCTCTTCGGGGGTCTCCTCCGAGCTGACCTTGGAGAGATCCACCGAGCCCTTGGTCAGCGATTTGAACGCCTTGTCCTGGTATTTCTCGACCTGAGGCAGCCAGAACTCGTCGACAGCATCTTCCATCAGCAGCACTTCGACACCTTTGGCGCGGGCTTCTTCGAGCTGTGGGCTGGAGCGCATCGCCTCGGCATTCTCGCCGCTGATGTAGAGGATGTCGGCCTGTCCCTCCTTCATCGTGGCCACATAGTCTTCGAGGCTGACCAGTTCGCTGCCGCGCGTGCTCTTGAAGCGGGCAAGCTCGAGCAGCGTGGCGCGATTGTCGTTGTCTTCGTAGAGTCCCTCCTTGAGCACTGGGCCAAAATCTCGCCAGATGTCCACATAGGACGGGGCTGCGAGGTCAGCTTTAGCTTCACCATCAGTTTCGGCAGTTTCGTCCTGCTCCGGCTCCTTGGCCTTGCGCGCCAGCTCGTCGAGCAGGCGCTTGGTCAGCGTCTTCTTCATCTTGGCGATGATGGCACCGTGCTGGAGGGTTTCGCGACTCACATTAAGCTGCAGATCTTCGCTGTCGACGACGCCCGAGACGAACCGGAGATAGCGTGGCAGGAGGCTTTCCAGATCATTGGTTATGTAAACCCGCTTGACGTAGAGCCGCACGCCATGGCGCCGTTTGGGATCGAACAGATCGATCGGCCGCTGGCTCGGCACATACAGAAGTGCGGTGTAGGCGAGCACGCCTTCAGCCGTAAAATGGATCCGAGCATAGGGCTCGTCGAAGGCGTGCGCCACGTGGTGATAGAATTCGCGGTACTGGTCTTCGCTGATATCGCTCTTCGGCCGGGTCCAGATGGCGCTGGCTTCGTTGATCTGCTCGACTTCCCGATTGGTCTTGGTGTCGCCCGGCTTGGCGACGACGTCGAGCATGATCGGGATGGCGATATGATTGGAATAGGTTCGGACGATGTGGCGAAGCCTGTATTCACCGAGGAATTCCTTGGCGTCGTCCTTCAGATGCAAGGTCACCGAGGTGCCGCGCGGGAGCGTGTCCTCGGCCTCGGCGACGCTGAAGCCGCTGCGGCCGTCGCTCGCCCAGATCCAGGAAGTCTGATCGCCCGCCTTGCGCGAGTGCACGATGATTTTGTCGGCCACCATGAAAACAGAATAGAAACCGACGCCGAACTGGCCGATCAGATTGAGACTGCCGGATTTGTCGCGGCCCGCCTGCTCAAGGAACCGGGCCGTTCCGGAGCGGGCGATGGTGCCGAGATTGGCGACCAGATCGTCCCGATCCATGCCGATACCGTTATCGGTGATGGAGAGAATGCCATGGCTCTCGTCAGCCCTGATGCTGATTTTGAGCTCCGGGTCCTCGCCCAGGAGTTCCGGCGAACTCAGGCTCTCGTAACGCAGTTTGTCGCAGGCGTCGGAGGCGTTCGAGATCAGCTCACGCAGGAAAATTTCACGCTCTTTATAGAGCGAGTTGACCACGATATCGAGGACCCGGCCGACCTCGGCCTCAAAGGGCTGGAAGTTGTCGCTCATCGCATGATCCGGAACTGAATTTGATGCCAAAGGTTGAAATGGTGCCGTCTTCGCTATGGGCGCATTTGGGATCTGGCGGCAACGCCTTCAAGCAGTGGTCTCGACAGGGGACGTTCGATGCTCTACGTCACATCTGGGTGCACTTAAGAACGACACAACATCTTGTGGCCAGAAGGGACTTGCATCCCTCTCAGTAGTCGTTCAGGGTGAATCCATCGACCGTGCCGATAACCTGAGGTGGCACATGGTTCGAATGGAAGAGACGCAGTCTCGCGTGGTGGCGGTCCTTGGACCGACCAACACCGGCAAGACCCATTTCGCCGTCGAGCGGATGTTGGCACATTCCTCGGGCATGATGGGATTCCCGCTTCGCCTTCTGGCGCGGGAAATCTACGACCGCATCGTCGCCCTCCGCGGCGCCGATCAAGTCACTCTCATCACCGGCGAAGAGAAGATCGGCAGCGATCAGGCGCCCTATATCGTCGCCACGGTCGAAGCCATGCCGTTGCAGCGACGGACATCCTTCCTCGCCGTCGACGAAATCCAGCTCTGCGCCGATCACGAGCGCGGTCACATTTTCACCGACCGGCTGCTGCACGCGCGCGGCTACGACGAGACGATGTTTCTTGGCGCCGACACCATGCGGCCCCTGATTCGCCGCCTCGTGCCGGATGCCGAATTCATCATGCGGCCGCGCTTCTCGACCCTCACCTATGCCGGGCACGTCAAGCTGACCCGCCTGCCGCGGCGCAGTGCCGTGGTCGCGTTCAGTGCGGGCGAGGTCTATACCATCGCCGAGTTGATCCGGCGCCAGCGCGGCGGTGCGGCCGTGGTGATGGGAGCCCTGAGCCCCCGCACCCGCAATGCCCAGGTCGCCATGTACCAGAGCGGCGAGGTCGATCATCTGGTGGCGACCGACGCCATCGGCATGGGCCTCAACATGGATCTCACCCATGTTGCCTTCGCCAGCCTCGCCAAGTTCGACGGCCGCGAGCAACGCGGCCTGAGGCCGCCCGAGATCGGCCAGATCGCCGGCCGCGCCGGGCGTCACATGTCGGATGGCACGTTCGGTACCACCAATGGCTGCGGCACCATGGAGGAACGGGTGATCGAGGCCGTGGAAAGCCACAGCTTCGCACCCGTCAAGACCATCCGCTGGCGCAATTCCGATCTCGATTTCACCTCGCTCGACGATCTGCTCTCCAGCCTCGAGCGACGGCCGCCTGAATACGGCCTAGTGCGGGTCCGCGACGCGCTGGACGACCGCAGCCTCAGCCTCCTGGCGCGGCGCTCGGAGATCAAGTCGAGGGCCGATCATCCAGACCGGGTCCGGTTGCTCTGGCAGATTTGCCAGATCCCGGATTTTCGAAAAACCCTGACCGAGGCGCACCTGCAGCTGCTCTCTACCGTGTTCGGCCATCTGACCGGTTCGGGCGGCGTGCTGCCGCCGGATTACGTGGGCTCGATGATCGCCCGGCTCGATCGGGTCGATGGCGATATCGATGCTCTGGTCGGCCGGATCAGCCACATCCGTACCTGGACCTTTCTGTCGCACCGGGCGGACTGGTTCGACGATGCCCGCCATTGGCAGGATCTCGCCCGCAGCGTCGAGGATCGGCTCAGCGACGCGCTGCATGACCGTTTGACCCAGCGCTTCGTCGACCGCCGTACCTCGGCCCTGATCCGCTCGATGCGCGACAATGTCGAGTTGCCGGCGATCATCGAGGAAGAATCCGGCGAGGTCGTCGTCGACGGCCATCTGGTCGGCCGGATCCAAGGGCTGGGTTTCACCCTCGCCCAGACAGAGGAGGATATCGAAAAACGCGTTCTGACCCAGGCCGCGCGCCAGGTCACGGTGCGCGAACTGCACCGCCGCGCGGCGGCACTGATCCATGACGGCGACGACAGTTTCACGCTCGATCAGGCCGACCGGATCGTCTGGCGCGGTGCACAGATTGCCCAGCTGCTGGCCGGACCCGACATGCTGCGGCCGCGGGTCAGACTTCTGACCGGCGACGAACTCTCGCGAAAAACCCTGGACGGCATCGAGCTGCGGCTTGAGCACTGGCTCGATCGCTGGCTGAACAAGCGCCTGCGGCCGCTCAGGGAGTTGCACGCGGCGTTGAGTGGAGCTGCCCTCGGCGGTCCCGCCCGCGGGATTGCCTTTCGCGTGGTCGAGCGTCTCGGCAGCGTGCTGCGGCGCGAGGTCGAGGGTCTGCTCGCCGATCTTTCGCCCGAGGATCGCCGCCGCCTGACCCGCCTCGATCTGCGCTACGGACGCCATGTGCTCTATCTGCCGCAGCTCTTGAAGCCGCACGCCATCGAGGCACGGGTCCGGCTGTGGCGGATTTTCCATGGCAAGACGCTGGAAATACCGCCGCCGGGGCGCACCGCCATTCGCCTTTTGCATGGGTTCGATACAGAGGATGCCGCCGCCGCCGGCTTTATGAGCTTCGGCGACATGGCATTGCGTTTCGATATCGTCGAACGTCTCGCTGCGGGCCTGCGGGCGCGGGCCCGCGAGCGCGGCAATTTCAAGCTGCCGTCGGATCTTGCTGCATCCGCTGGCATCACAGGAGAGGAGCTCAGCCGCTTGATGGGAAATCTCGGGTTTCGTGCCGTCGATGGCCAGCCAGGCCAGGGCAAGTGTGACGCTGTCTTCCGGCGGGCGCCGGAGCGGCCGTCCAGAACCAGCCGCCGTGACAGCGGCGGCCGGCAGACGCGAAGCCCCGAGATGTCCCATTCACCCTTCGCCGTGCTCGCCGCCTTGAAGATGCCCTCTTGAGCGCGGTGCCGGGGGTGCGGCTCGACAAATGGCTTTGGCATGCTCGATTCGTTCGCCAGCGGGCGCTCGCGATCGATCTCGTCAGCCGTCGCCGCGTGCGGGTCAATGATCAGGTGGTGGCCAAGACCCATCTGCGCATCCGCCCGGGGGACGTCATTACGCTGACCCATGTCCAGGGGGTCCGCGTGGTTCGGGTGGTCGATCTTGGCCTGAAGCGAGGCACCGCCACGGAGGCCCAGAACCTCTACGAGCCGATCGTCGTTGACTGAGTGGGCCTAGCCGTCCTTCGGCGGGCGGGCGCCGAAGATCGCCGAGCCGACACGGACATGGGTGGCGCCGAATTCGGCGGCGATCTCGAAATCCGCACTCATCCCGATGCTCAGCGATTTGAGCCCGTTGCGCGCGGCGATCTTGCCGAGGAGTGCGGTGTGCAGGGCAATCTCCTCGCCCTCGGGCGGGATCGCCATCAACCCCTCGACATTGAGCCCGTAAGTGCTGCGGCAGTGCTCGATCAGCGCGTCCGCCGCATCGGGCCAGACTCCGGCCTTCTGCTCTTCCTCGCCGGTGTTGACCTGAATGAAGACACGCACGGTGCGCCCGGATTTCTCGATCTCCCGGGCGATCGCCGCCGCCAGTTTCGGCCGGTCGACCGACTGGATGACATCGAAGAGGGCGACCGCGTCCCCGGCTTTGTTCGACTGCAATGCGCCGATCATGTGAACCTGGGTGCCTGGCCAGCCCGCACGGAGTTGGGGCCAGCGGGATTGCGCTTCTTGCACGTAGTTCTCGCCGAACACGCGCTCGCCGGCTTCGAGGGCCGCCTCGATCCGGGCCAGAGGCTGGGCCTTGGAAACGGCGATTAGCGTCACATCCTCGGGCACTCGTCCGCCCTTGCGGCAAGCCGTGCCGATCCGTTGGCGCACGGCTTCAAGATTGGCGCGGATCTCTTCCCGTTCGGTCGGTGCCGAACCGGCTTGTTCGAGCGAGGCGGCCATGTATCCTCCCTTGCCAGCACGGCTATCCTCGGACTGTTGAAAAAGGTGTCAAGTGATGACGAGCCCTGCCCGCAACCTCGAGACGATCATGGCGCCGCTTGGAGCCGAGAGCTTCCTCAAAGAATATTGGGGCAAGCGGCCACTGCATCTCGAGGGTGGCCCCGACAAGTTCGAAGGCCTGATGAACTGGCCGAGCCTCAACCGGCTCTTGGGCATGACCACCGTCTGGTCCGGCAAATCGCTGATGCTGGTACTGGACAAAACGACCATCCCGCCGGGCGACTATGCGAGCCCCGGCGCCGGCCGCGACGGTGGCCAGGTGCTGCGTCCGGACCCGCAGAAGGTCAAGGCCTTCATCAAGCGCGGCGCCACCCTGATCCTGAACGATATCGACCAGCTCTCGCCGGAGCTGTCCGCCTTTGCAGGCGCCATTGAGGAGGCCTTGAGATGCAAGGTCCAAGGCAATCTCTATATGTCCTCGAAACGAAAGCAGGGGTTCGAGGCGCATTTCGACACCCATGATGTCATGGCGGTACAGGTCGAAGGCGAAAAGACTTGGTTCGTCTTCGAAGGCCGCGCCGACAATCCGATCGCCCATCCGATGTTCCGCAGCTTCAGCCAGGCCCATCACGAAGAGGCCAAGGGTGCCTTGTGGAAGGAGGTCCGCATGAAGCCGGGCGATCTCCTCTATCTGCCGCGGGGCCAATACCACTACGCCCTCGCCGATGACGGCGGCACCATTCATATCGCCTACGGCCTGACCTATCCGATCGGCGTCGATGTGATGAGCTATCTGTTCGAGCGCATGATCGCCGAATCCGTCGGCCGGGCTAACCTGCCGCAGGAGGAAGGGAGTCTGCAGCGGCGGCTGGCCGAGATCGCCCGAAGCCTGGAGGCGATCCTGACCTCGCCGCAGACCCTGGCCGACATCGAATCCCTGCAAAATCGTTTTCGTTATGTTCGCGACAGCTACGATTTCCCGGACTTGCTGGAGGATGACGACCTTCGCTTCACCGTCATTGCCAGAAACGTCCGTCTGATCGAGCAGAATGGCCGTTTCGGCTTAGTCGAGGAAGGCTGCCGCAAGGCCGTCGGCGTGCCCGGCGAGTTGGCGCCGATGGTGCGCTGGGTGCTGGAACGCTCGGCCTTCGACAGTGCGTCCCTGAAACGGGGCTTTCCACGATTGTCACCGCCCGAGGCCGGCAAACTGCTCGATGATCTCGCCCGGATGCGCTTGATCGAGCCAGAAATCTGAGCCTCCATCGACCTGTTGCACGTCCGACACAGTGGCGTTGGAATGGCAACAGCAGTCGGTTGTGCTTGCTTGCGTCGGG
>JBGSYN010000067.1:0-1938 GCA_041750975.1 Geminicoccaceae bacterium
GCATGTCGAGAGGCGGATCCCGGCGCTGGTCGCCGGGATCCCTCGCAACTCAATCAGGATGGGATATCGCGGTCGAGCTCGTCGAGGCTGCCGGCGACTTCGCGGCCGTCAGCCGTGGTAATCGTCGTCGTCTCGCAGGTGCCCGCAGGAATGAGCTTCCAGGCATTGCCCTGATAATCGATCGTCGACGTCCCGGCGCAGGTGGTGCCGGGACCGGCGGCACAGTCGTTGGCGCCCGCAAGAGAAATGCCGTAGCATTTCACCATGTCCTCGGCGTGAGCCGGCACACCCGCCGCGAGACTTCCAGCGGCGATCAGGGCGGAAGCGAGAATGGCGCTCTTGTTGCTCATGTCGAATTCTCCGTATTTCCAAGTAAACCAGCGACAAACGGACAGATCACTGAGCGCCCAGGGTTACGCCTTCCGGCGGCGACTGCTCCAGATCCTTGTCGGCAACGGCCTGAATGACCTGCCAGTTATTGTCCGCACCCCTGACGAAGCCGGGTATATCGCCTTCCCACCGCTCCTGAACGCTCTGATTGACATTCAAATAGAGCTTGCCGTCAACGATCTTCCAGACCTGAGGGTCGCCATCGAACTTCCGTCCCATCGCCGTGCCGAAGGCGCAGAACCCGCCATAGGCCGGAACATACGCTTCCGGATCGGCCTCGAATGCGGCGAGGTGATCGGCACTCGCGAAACGGAAGGTTGCGCCGTCGTACTCGGTCTGGAACTCGTCGACACCAAGTGTCGGCTCACCCTCGGTGAAATAGGCCACGACATCGTAGCCGTGGACGGCATAGCCGTTCTGGATATTGACTTCTTCAGCCGACCAAGCGGCACTCAGCGGCAATGAAAGGGTCAGTGCAATCGCTGCAGCGTGCAAAGACCGACGAATGTTCCGTGTCATTGGATTTCCTCACAAGTGTCCCGACCCGCAAGGGTATAGCTGCGGTCGGGACATGTGAGAACGCATCCGCCGCAAACGTTTATTCACGAATGCTTGTAGCATCGCGTGAGCGGACGGAGGTTTCGATGCGCTACTGGCCGGCCTGCTCGATATAGGCGACCACGTCTGCACGATCGGTCTCATCGGCAAGCTTATAGGCCATTTTGCCTCGAGCACTGGGATCGCCAAGGGTTTCCTGGAGGAACGTCGAAGGATCCTCGAGATAGGCAACCATCTGGTCCGGTGTCCATACCAGCCCCTGTTCGCCGGCCTGGATCATGGACTCGGAGTAGCCATTGAAGCCTTCCGCGATCCCGGCCTGTCGTCCGACGACGCCGTAGAGACTGGGACCGACTCGGTTGACGCCGGCTTCGAGCACGTGACAGGCCCTGCAGCGGTTGAAGACCCGCTCACCGGCCGCGGCATCCTGTGCCTGGGCCTGTCCGGCACCCAGTAGGCCGGCAGAAAGGGCTGCGATTGTCAAGAAAGCACGCATGGAAACTCCTCGTTCGGGATCATTTTGCTTATCAGGAAGCCCCCCGGCATTCCTTGGGCGCAACCTAAGGCGATAGGGATCGATCGGCAAGGATCGGCGCCAACTTGCCCCATTGCAGAGCGTCTGGTGGGATTGACGGGTGCGATGGCGCTGTTCGCCCACCGCCGGCCTCGGCGAACTTATCCGGAATTGCGTGGCGGCCTAAAGGCGACAAGCTCGACCGTGTTGCCCTCCGGATCTTGCGTGAAGATCCCACGCCAGCCAATCCACTCGAAGATCTCGACGCGATACTCGATGCCCTTCGCTTCGTACCAGCGCATCACGGCGTTCTGCTCGTCATAGGCCAAGCTGGACACCCGCATTTACCTACCGTGTTGAGTGAGTTTCTGGTTCAATCTCCCTGGATTTGACTGGGGAGACGGGTGATGGAGCAGCGTGGTTTTTTCGGCCTTTCGGAGCACCTAGAGAAGCTCAGTGAGCATGGGGATCCGCTT